>NZ_JASATG010000016.1:0-125409 GCF_038440195.1 Pseudoduganella sp. OTU4001
CCGAAGGCCCGCTAAGCATAAGCTAGCGGGCCTTTTTGCTTTCGAAAGTCTCAAATTAAACATACAACAGAAAGTTGTCTCAATTTGTAGAAATTTTGACTCTCCCCCTCCAAGCCCGATAGTGTGGCAGTCCCATTACAAAACCACCACGGGACAATTGGAGACCATATGCAAATTCGTAAAACGCTGATCGCTGCAGCCATCGCTGTGGTAGCTGCACAAGCTGGCGCCGCCAGCATGATGGCTAGCCCTGTAGCCTTCTCTGCACAGGAAAAAGCGCGCCTGATTTCTACCCTGAACGGTGAGCGCGGCAAGCACGGCCTGGATACCGACCACGGCTTCGTCATCGCCAGCCAGCACCCAGGCGAACAAGGCCACGCAATCAGCCGCCTCAACCACACCTACAAAGGTGTGCGCATCTTTGAATCCGAATCCGTGGTGGTGACCGACAAGGGCGGCAACATCGTCAGCGAATCGATCGGCGAGCGCCGTCAAGGCCTGTCCGCCAAGCGCTTCGACGTGAAGCCTGTCATCAGCAGCAAGGACGCCATCTCCAAAGCCGGCCAGCACGTGCCGGCGCGCGGCGCCCCGATCGATCCGCCTTCCGCTGAGCTGGTGATCTTCCCTGTCATGAAGTCGGTGCGTGCAGCCGGCGCCGAGAACAAGGCCGAAGATGAACTGAACGCAGTCGACGTGCAGGAAGTGGTGGACCGCCACGAACTGGCCTACCTGGTGAAGACCCGCGCCAAGGATGGTTTCTACGACACCGTTATCAGCGCCAAAGACGGCCGCGTGCTGGACCAGTGGAGCGCAATGCAAAACGTCGTCGGTACCGGCAATAGCCAGTACAACGGCGCGGTGCCAATCAACACTACCCTGACCGGCGGCGTGTACAAGATGATCGACGGCACCCGCGGTACCGGCGGCACCTTCGGCGCGATGGCCATCACGAACGCTGACCATGGCACCACTGCTGGCGCCGTGTACTCCAACGCCACCAATGTGTGGGGCGACGGCAAGCAGTACATCGCCGGCGGCAGCACCACCAACGCCAACGGCCAGACCGCTGCAGTGAATGCACTGTGGGGCCTGATGAACACCTACGACATGCACAAGAACGTGCTGGGCTGGCAGTCGCTGGACGGCAACAACACCGCGACCTACATCGCCGTGCACGTGAACACCGCCTACGACAATGCCTACTACTCCGACAGCTGCAAGTGCATGTTCATCGGCGACGGCGGCACGTCGTTCAATAACCTGGGTTCGATCGACGTGATCGGCCACGAGATGGGCCACGGCATTACCGCCGCCACCTCCAACCTGACCTACCGCGGCGAATCCGGCGGCCTGAACGAATCGTCGTCGGACATCGCCGGCGAAGCAGTGGAAGCCTACGCACGTGCCGGCGGCACTGGCGCGGCCCTGCCTGTCCCTTCCGGTAACGACTGGATGATGGGCAAGGAAATCTCGAAGAGCGGCCAGCCGCTGCGCTGGATGTACAAGCCAAGCAAGGATGGCCGCTCGCCAGATGCATGGTCGACCTCCGTGAAGCGCCTGGATGTGCACTACAGCAGCGGCCCTAACAACCGCATGTTCTACTTCCTGGCCATGGGCTCCAGTGCCACCACCACCAGCGACTACTACTCCAAGTATCTGGTGCAGGCGCCTAAGAACATGACCGGTATCGGCATCGACAAGGCTTACCGTATCTGGTTCCGCGCGAACAGCACCAAGTTCACCTCGTCGACCAACTACGCAGATGCTCGTTTGAAAGTGCTGGCAGCAGCGCAGGAACTGTATGGCGCGAACAGCGCTGAAGCAAAAGCAGTCCAGCGCGCATATGCTGCAATCAATGTCGGGGCTGACGTAGCAGAATAAGCTGCGCTGACCTGGATGAAGAAAGCCGCCGGTGCAAACCGGCGGCTTTTCTTTTTAGTAGCGGTAGGACGCTTTGATGACGAGGTAGTCGACGCCGCTGTTTGGCTTCTTGATGCCGCCGTTGGAGAAGTGCTGTGCCTTCAGGGCCACTTCCCACTTGTTGGCGAACACATAGCCGACGCCCAGGTGGTCGCCGAACTGGAAGGCCGTGGAGAGGCCATCGTCGTTGCTGTTATAAGTGCGCGACAGCAGGTGGGCGCCAATGCCGCCTTCAACGTAGAAGCCCTTCTTATTGGTATTCTCGAAGCGGAATACCGGGGTCAGTCCGATGTCGATAAGATTCCTCTTGGAGCCTGGTACATTGTGCCATTGGCGCGCTTCCCATAAGCCGATGCTGGCGTCCCAGTAACCGGCCAGGTGGGTGCCATTGGAATTGAACCAGCTCCACTCGGGCTTGAAGTCCTGGGTGGCGCCCAGGCGCACCATGCGGACTTTGGAGGCGGAACCGTATTCCACGTAGGCGGAATTGAGGTCGATGGCAAAGGCAGATTGAGCTGCAAGCAAGGCTGCGGCAGCGATGATTGTTTTACGGTGCATGTAATTTATCTCTCTTATTTTTGCCACAGTCTCTACATTTGCTGCGGCAATTCGGGCATTTTACTTACGTTCTGAAATAATTTCAGACGACCCCCAAATTGTTAAAATCACTGCAATATTGACATAAGTGGAGCAAAAATTGACTCATCCTCAGCGAATTGCGTTCCTCGGTATCGGCCTGATGGGGGAGCCCATGGTGCGTCGTCTGCTGGCGGCGGGTTACCCGGTCACCGCCTGGAACCGCACGCCGGGCAAGGCTGGCGTATTGGCGGCTGCCGGCGCCGATCCGGACGATGTGCTGCCGCATGCGGTGGCGGATGCGGCGGTGGTGGTGTCGATGTTGTCAGCGGGCGACGCGGTGCGCGGCGTGATCGAGGCGGCGCTTGATGCGCTGCGTCCGGGCACGCTGTGGATCGACATGAGTTCAACGCGGCAGGATGAGGCGCAGGAGTTCCATGCGCTGCTGGGCCGGCGCGGGCATCGCTTTATCGATGCGCCGGTGTCGGGCGGCGTTGGCGGTGCGGCTGCGGGTACGCTGGCGATCATGGCGGGCGGCAGCGCGGAGGATTTCGAGACAGCGCGTCCGGTGCTGGAGGCGATGGGCAAGCCGAAGCTGGTCGGGCCAGCCGGCAGCGGGCAGGTGGCGAAGCTGTGCAACCAGCTGATCGTCGGTGGCACCATCAATATCGTGGCGGAGGCTTTGCTGCTGGCGCAGGCGGCGGGGGCGGATCCGGAGGCGGTGCGGGAGGCGATCCGTGGCGGCTTTGCGGAGAGCCGGGTGCTGGAAGTGCATGGGCAGCGCATGCTGGAGCGGAATTTCCTGCCTGGCGGGCAGGTGCTGACGCAGCTGAAGGACCAGCACAATATCCTGGCTGCGGCAGCTGCTGCGGGGGTGGCGCTGCCCGTCACCAGCCTGGTGACGGAGCGTTATGAGACGATTCGCGATGTGCTGCCGCGGGCGGATCATTCGGCGGCGCTGATTGCGCTGGAACGGCTGAATCCGGGCGTGCGCGTCGGCAGCGGCGAGGATCGGCTGCCTTAACCTTTCGGCAGGGCTGCTTCGGCCAGCTGGACCCAGAAGCTGGCGCCGATCGGCAGCAGCTGGTCGTTGAAGTCGTAGCTGCCGTTGTGCAGCACGCAGGGACCGAGGCCGTGGCCGCCATCGCGGTGGTCGCCGTCGCCGTTGCCAATGAAGACGTAGCAGCCTGGCTTCTCCTGCAGGAAGAAGGCGAAATCCTCCGCGCCCATGGTCGGTTCGATATTGCTGTCGACCATCGCATCGCCAACCACGGCTTTCATCACCTCCACGGCGAAGCGGGTTTCCTTGGCGTGATTCACCAGCGGCGGGTAGTTGCGGCGGAAGGTGAATTCGACTTCCGCATCGAAGGCGGCGGCAATGCCTTCGGCCAGTGACTGCATGCGCTTCTCGACCATGTCCAGCACTTCGGTGGTGAAGGTGCGCACGGTGCCGACCAGCTTGGCGTCATCGGGAATCACATTGGTGGCGCTGCCGGCGTGGATCTGGGTGATCGACAGCACCGCCGTATCCAGCGGGCTCTTGTTGCGGGTGACGATGGTCTGCCAGGCCTGCGCGATCTGCACCGCGATCATGATCGGGTCGATGCCCTTGTGCGGCTGGGCCGCGTGGGCGCCTTTGCCGCGCACGGTGACGTGGAATTCGTTGGAAGAGGCCATCATCGGGCCTTCGCATACGCCCAGCGCGCCTTGCGCCATGCCGGGCCAGTTGTGCATGCCGTAGATGGCATCCATCGGGCACTTCTCGAACAGGCCGTCGCGGATCATTTCGCGCGCACCGGCGCCGCCTTCTTCGGCCGGCTGGAATACCAGGTAGACGGTGCCGTCAAAATTGCGGTGCTGCGACAGGTAGTGCGCCGCGCCCAGCAGCATGGCGGTGTGGCCGTCGTGGCCGCAGGCGTGCATCTTGCCGGCGTGTTTGGAGGCGTGCGGGAAGGTGTTGATCTCCTGCATCGGTAGCGCATCCATATCGGCGCGCAGGCCAATGGCGCGTTCGGACGTGCCGTTCTTGATGATGCCAACCACGCCGGTCTTGCCCAGGCCGCGGATCACGGGGATGCCCCATTCGCTCAGCTTGGCGGCAACGGTTTCGGCGGTACGTACTTCTTCATAGCAGAGTTCCGGGTGGGCATGCAGGTCGCGTCGGATCTGCTGCAGCTCGGATTGAAACGCAATAATCGGGTCGATCAGTTTCATTTGGTTCTCCATCGGTGTTGCCATTCTAGCCTCCCGATGCGATTTTCTGGAATCGTTTACGATATCGTTTTACGCCGCCGCTAAACCATATCAAGATGTCCACCTCCCAAGTCCGCGCCACCTGCCCGCACGATTGCCCCGATACCTGCGCCTTGCTCGTTACCGTCGAGGACGGCGTGGCGACCGAAGTGAAGGGCGATCCCGACCATCCGACCACGGCCGGCGTGCTGTGCACCAAGGTGTCGCGCTATACCGAGCGCACCTATTCGCCGGACCGCCTGCTGTACCCGATGCGCCGCGTCGGCAAGAAGGGCGAGGGCAAGTTCGAGCGGATCAGCTGGGATGAGGCGCTGGATGAGATCGCGGCGCGCCTGCAGCCGCTGGCAGCGACTGAGCCTGAATCCATCTTGCCGTACAGCTACGCGGGCACTATGGGCCTGGTGCAGGGCGATTCCATGTCCTCGCGATTCTTCCACAAGATCGGCGCTTCGCTGCTGGACCGCACGATTTGCGCGACGGCCGGGGCCACCGGCTACAAGTACACCATCGGCGCCTCGATCGGCACCGACCTCGAGCAATTCCAGAATGCCAAGCTGATCATCATCTGGGGCGGCAACCCGATTGCCTCCAACCTGCATTTCTGGACCCGCGCGCAGGAAGCCAAGCGCAATGGCGCCAAGCTGATCGCCATCGATCCCTACCGTTCGCTGACAGCCGACAAATGCCACCAGCACATCGCCGTGCTGCCGGGCACCGATTCGGCGCTGGCGCTGGGCATGATGCACATCCTGATCCGCGACGACCTGCTGGACCACGACTACATCGCGCAGTACACGCTTGGCTTCGACCAGCTGCGCGAGCGTGCGGCGGAGTGGACGCCGGAGCGCACCGCCGCCACCTGCGGCA
Organism: Pseudoduganella sp. OTU4001; assembly: GCF_038440195.1. Classification (NCBI taxonomy): domain Bacteria; kingdom Pseudomonadati; phylum Pseudomonadota; class Betaproteobacteria; order Burkholderiales; family Oxalobacteraceae; genus Pseudoduganella; species Pseudoduganella sp. OTU4001. The sequence continues at coordinate 5,617 of NZ_JASATG010000016.1, forward strand.
TCAGCGTCGAGGAAGTGGAAGGCCTGGCGCGCGAATATGGCGAAACCGCCAAGCGCGGCGAGCCGGTGGCGATTCGCATGAATTACGGCGTGCAGCGCGTGCATGGCGGCGGCATGTCGGTGCGCAATATCGCCTGCCTGCCGGCGCTGGTCGGCGCCTGGCGCCACGCGGCGGGCGGGGTGCAGCTGTCCTCCTCCGGCACCTTCAAGAAAAACCTGGCAGCGCTGCAGCGCCCGGATTTGCTGGCCAAACAGCCGCGCACCATCAATATGACCACCATCGGCGACGACCTGCTGCGCCCGGCCTCGCCCGAGTTCGGCCCGCAGTTGAAAGCGGTGATCGTGTACAACTCCAACCCGCTGGCGATTGCGCCCGACTCGGCCAAAGTAGCGGCCGGCTTCGCACGCGAGGACTTGTTCACGGTGGTGCTGGAACACTTCCAGACCGATACGGCCGATTATGCCGACATTGTGCTGCCGGCCACCACGCAGCTCGAGCATACCGATGCGCACAGCGCCTATGGCCACCTGTACATGATGGCCAACAATCCCGCCATCGCACCGATGGGCGAAGCGAAGTCGAACACCGAGTTCTTCCGCCTGCTGGCCGCGCGCATGGGCCTCGGCGATCCATGCTTTAAAGACAGTGATGACCAGCTGGCATCGGTCGCATTCGTGCAGTTCGACTGGGAGTCACTCAAGCGCAAGGGTTGGCAGAAACTGGAAGTTCCTGATGCACCTTTTGCATGCGGCAAATTCCCCACACCATCAGGAAAATGTGAGTTCTATTCGGAAAGCATGAAGCAGGATGGCCTGGACCCGTTGCCGACCTACATCGCCAACTACGAATCGGCGGCATCTGCCCCCGAACTGGCGGCAAAATACCCGCTGGCGATGATATCTCCGCCGGCGCGCAACTTCCTGAACTCGACCTTTGTCAACGTGCAAAGCCTGCGCGCCACCGAGGGTGAGCCGCACCTCGACATCAGTCCTGACGATGCGGCAACACGTGGCATCAACCACGGCGATATGGTGCGCATCTTCAACGATCGCGGTTCCTTCGTGTGCAAGGCGCGCGTGACGCCGAAGGCCCGCAAAGGCCTGGTGGTGGGGCTATCGATCTGGTGGAAGAAGCTGGCGGGCGATGGCAAGAACGCCAATGAGGTCACCAGCCAACGGTTGACTGACATGGGTCGTGCGCCGACGTTTTACGATACACTGGTCCAAGTCGAGAAAGCTGCCTGAGAATGACTTATGCGCACGTTAGCACACTTGAAACTGCGCGCCAGATACCTGGCGACAGCGGGTGTGTGCGCCGCGCTCCTGGCCGGTTGTGCGCAATTCAAGTATTACTTCCAGGCGGCCCAGGGCCAGTACGCGCTCTGGTCTGACGCCCGTCCGGTCGACGACTGGATCGGCGACCCCGCCACCGATCCCAAACTCAAAGCCCGCCTTGAAAAAGCCAAGCTGATCCGCCGTTTCGCGGTGAAGGAGCTCGGCCTGCCCGACAACGCCAGCTACAAGAACTACGCGCCGCTCAAGCGCCAGTACGTGCTGTGGAATGTGGTGGCCACGCCCGAGCTGTCGCTGCGCCCGGTGCAATGGTGCTTCCCGATTGCGGGCTGCGTCAGCTACCGCGGCTATTACGACAAGGCCGACGCCGAAGCCTATGCCGCCGAGCTGCGCAAGGAAGGCAACGATGTGCAGATCGGCGGCGTGCCGGCCTATTCCACGCTGGGCTGGTTCAGCGACCCGCTGCTGTCCACCTTCATCAACCACTCCGATGCCGAACTGGCGCGCCTGGTGTTCCATGAACTGGCGCACCAGGTGGTGTATGTGCAGGGCGATTCGAAATTCAACGAAGCCTTTGCCTCGGCGGTGGAAGAAGCCGGCGTCAACCGCTGGCTCGAACTGTATGGCAATGAAGCCATGCGCGAAGCCTACCAGCGCTACAACCTGCGGCGGCAGGATTTCATGGCACTGCTGGTCAAGCACCGCCAGATGCTGGCGGACAATTACGCCAGCAAGGCCAGCGCCAAAAAGAAGCGCGAGGAAAAGCTGCGCGTGTTCGCCTCCCTGCAGGAGGAATACAAGGTCTTGAAGGCCAACTGGGCTGGCTACAACGGCTATGACCGATTCTTTGCAGAACCGCTCAATAATGCCCATTTAGCATCTGTTGCAACCTATAATGACTTGCTGCCCGGCTTCCGCGCCTTGCTAGCTAAAGAGAAGGGATTCCCCCACTTTTATGCTGCGGTGCGGAGCATGAGCAACCTGCCATCCGTGGAGCGGCATGACCGGTTGCACGAGCTGGCGCGCGCTATGGCGCAGGCTCCTGAAACCACTACCGCTGCGGCGGCCAGGGAACGAAGCGGCGTGAACTGATGCTGCGGTGCAGCAGGGAGGCCTGCTAGAGGACGCGTTCCAGAATCCGGAAAATAGCTTGCCACTAGGCTGGCCTGCACGATAGCATCTAGAGTGCGGGAAAGCACGGCCGTTCTATTTTCGCAAATAATACATATAAAACCGAGACAAAGAGGCACAGGATGGAAAAAATCTGGTTGAAGTCGTATCCCCCAGGCGTCCCAAGCGAGATCGACGCCACGCAATACCGCTCACTGGTTCACCTGCTCGAAGAATCGTTCCAGAAGTACGCGTCGCGCAATGCCTTCGTGTGCATGGATAAGTTCATCACCTATGCCGAACTGGATCAACATTCCAAACGTCTCGGCGCCTGGCTGCAAAGCCGCGGCATGAAGAAGGGCGCGCGCGTCGCCGTCATGATGCCAAACGTGCTGCAATACCCGATCGCCATCTGCGCCATCCTGCGCGCCGGCTACACCGTGGTCAACGTCAACCCGCTGTACACCCCGCGCGAGCTGGAGCACCAGCTGAACGACTCCGGCGCGGAAGCCATCATCATCCTCGAGAATTTCGCCACCACGCTGGAACAGGTGCTGCCGCGCACCCAGGTCAAGCACATCATCGTTGCCAATATGGGCGAGATGCTGGGCGGCCTGAAAGGCCATATCGTCAACTTCGTGGTGCGCAACGTGAAGAAGCTGGTGCCGCCGTTCTCGCTGCCGAACGCGGTGCGCTTCAAGGATGCGCTGGGCCATGCCAAGAGCATGAAGCTGACCGCCGTCGAGCTGCGCCATGAGGACGTGGCCTTCCTGCAGTACACCGGCGGCACCACCGGCGTGTCCAAGGGCGCCACCCTGACCCACAAGAACATCATCGCCAACCTGCTGCAGATGCAGGCCTGGTCGGCGCCGAAGTTGGCCGACCTGCCGCCGGAAGAGCGCACCATCATTTGCGCGCTGCCGCTGTACCACATCTTCGCGCTGACCGTGTGCGCCATGTGGGGCATGCGCGAGGGCGGCCTGAATGTGCTGATCCCGAACCCGCGCGACATCGGCGGCTTTATCAAGGAACTGGCCAAGTACCGTTTCAACCTGCTGCCGGCAGTGAATACGCTGTACAACGCACTGCTCAACCATCCGGACTTCAACAAGCTCGATTTCTCCGGCCTGAAAGTCGCCAACGGCGGCGGCATGGCGGTGCAGAAGGCGGTGGCCGACAAGTGGCTGGCCGCAACCGGCGTCACCATCGTGGAAGGCTACGGCCTGTCCGAGACCGCGCCGGTGGCAACCGCCAACCGCTTCGACAGCACCGAGTTCTCGGGCATGATCGGCATGCCGATCCCATCCACCGACGTGGCGATCCTGGACGATGAAGGCAAGGAAGTGCCGCTTGGTACCCCTGGCGAAATCGCGATCCGCGGCCCGCAGGTGATGGCCGGCTACTGGAACCGTCCGGAAGAAACGGCCAAGGTCATGACCCCCGACGGCTACTTCAAGTCCGGCGACGTGGGCGTGATGGATGAACGCGGCTACGTGAAGATCGTGGACCGCAAGAAGGACATGATCCTGGTATCCGGCTTCAACGTCTACCCGAACGAAATCGAAGACGTGGTGGCTTCGCATCCGGGCGTGCTGGAATGCGCCTGCATCGGCGTGCCGGACGAGCACTCCGGCGAGGCGGTGAAAGTGTTCGTGGTGAAGAAAGACCCGAACCTGACCGCCGAAGCGCTGATGGAGCACTGCAAGCAAAACCTGACCGGCTACAAGAAGCCGAAATATATCGAGTTCCGCACGGAACTTCCAAAGACCAATGTTGGCAAGATCCTGCGCCGCATGCTGCGCGACGAGAAGCCTGCCGACGACAAGAAAGCTGCTTAAAAATGGAAAAAATCTGGCTGAAGTCCTATCCTGAGGGCGTTCCTGCGGAGATCGACGTTTCGCAGTACCGTTCCGTGACCCACCTGATGGAAGAGTCGTTCCAGAAGTTCGCGTCCCGCAACGCCTACGTCTGCATGGACAAGTTCCTGACCTACGCCCAGGTGGACCAGCTGTCGAAGCAATTCGGCGCATGGCTGCAATCCAAGGGCCTCAAGCCAGGTGCACGCGTCGCCATCATGCTGCCGAACGTGCTGCAATATCCGGTGGCGCTGGCGGGCATCATCCGCGCCGGCTATGTGGTGGTCAACGTCAATCCGCTGTATACCCCGCGCGAGCTGCAGCACCAGCTGAACGACTCCGGTGCGGAAGCGATCATCGTGCTGGAAAACTTTGCCACCACCGTTGAACAGGTGGTCGCATCGACCGGCGTCAAGCACGTGGTGGTGGCCTCGATGGGCGACCTGCTGGGCGGCCTGAAAGGCGCCATCGTCAACTTCGTGGTGCGCAATGTGAAGAAGATGGTGCCGGCCTGGAATATCCCTGGCCACACCAGCTTCAAGCAAGTGCTGTCGGAGGGCTCGCGCCTGCCGCTGCAGTCGGCCGACCAGAAACCAAGCGATATCGCCTTCCTGCAGTACACCGGCGGTACTACCGGCGTGTCGAAGGGCGCCGTGCTGCTGCACTCCAACGTCGTCGCCAACATGCTGCAGAACGAAGCATGGCTGCAGATGAAGCCAAGCAATGAGCAGATGGTGTTCGTGGCTGCGCTGCCGCTGTACCACATCTACTCGCTGACCATTTCCTGCTTCATGGGCTGGAAGACGGGTGGCATGAATATCCTGATCCCGAACCCGCGCGATATCCCGGGCTTCGTGAAAGAGCTGGCCAAGTACCGCGTGACCGTATTCCCTGCGGTGAATACGCTGTACAACGCGCTGCTGAACAATCCTGACTTCTCCAAGCTGGACTTCTCGAGTTACAAGATCTGCAACGGCGGCGGCATGGCCGTGCAGCAGTCGGTGGCGGACCGCTGGCTGAAGGTGACCGGCACCCCGATCATCGAAGGCTACGGCTTGTCCGAAACCTCGCCGGTGGCTACCGCCAACCGCGTCGACATCAAGGAATTCACCGGCACCATCGGCGTGCCTATCCCTTCCACCGAAGTGGCGATCTTGGATGATGATGGCAATGAAGTAGCGCTGGGCGCGCCCGGCGAAATCGCGATCCGCGGCCCGCAGGTGATGGCCGGCTACTGGAACCGTCCGGAAGATACCGCCAAGTCGATCACGCCTGACGGCTACTTCAAAACCGGCGACGTGGGCATCATGGACGACAAGGGCTTTGTGCGCATCGTCGACCGCAAGAAAGACATGATCCTGGTGTCGGGCTTCAATGTGTACCCGAACGAAGTGGAAGGCGTGGTTGCCGCGCACCCAGGCGTGCTCGAAGTGGCTTGCGTTGGTGTACCCGACGCGAACTCCGGCGAGGCGGTCAAACTGTTCGTTGTACGCAAGGACCCGAACCTGACGGTGGAAGCGTTGCAGGAATTCTGCAAGCACGAATTGACCGCGTACAAAAAGCCGAAGTATATTGAGTTCCGTGACGAACTGCCGAAAACGAACGTCGGCAAGATTCTTCGCCGTCAGCTGCGCGACGAAAAGAAGGCAGCATAAGCCGGCACGATTGATCTGGCGCAAGTAAAGGCTCCGGACCGGCTGTAAAGTGGAAAGTACCACCTGTGCAGCCTCCGGAAGCCATTTATGGGCCAATCGATACCATACACTTTAAACGCAGCACTCTCCCTCTCCACTGAAGGCCGCCGGGCGCTGCGACAGCGCGAAGGTTTGAGCGGCTACTATCAAACAAGCCATCCGGATATGACGCCCGACCAGGTCGAGGCGGAATTTGACCTGACCGTGCGCGGTGCGGAACGCGCCGTGCAGCGCCAGGTCAGCCACCATGCCCTCACGCAGGCGCAGTTCGATGCGCTGGTCAGCTATACCTTTAACCTCGGTGCGGGCGGCGCCATGCTGGTGCTGCGCCGTATCGATGCCGGCGACCTGGAAGGCGCGGCCGACGCCATGCTGCGCAATATCGACGCACCGGTCGCAGGCCGCCTGCAGCCGCAAGCCGGCCTGGTTGCACGGCGCAAGGAAGAAAGCGCGCCTTTCCGCCCCGGCGCCTAGCGCCTGGCACGCGGCGCTCAGGTTTCGCGCCGGGGTTCCGCCACGCCGTCCGCCACGCTAAAGCTCGCCAGCGTCGCGATGCCGCTGCCCGCCTGGCGCACATTGTCCAGCCCCTGGAAGGACACGGCGGCGCGCTCCGGCCGCAATTCCAGCAGCATGAAGCCGCGCTTGTCGCTGCGTCCATAGTGCAGGTGGCGGTTCATCTCGACGTATTGCTGCGTGCGCGCCTGCGGGCGCGAGCTGGACGTGACCGAAGTGCCGCAGAATTCTGTGGCGATGACGGGGTTGCTGGCGCTGGCCGCGCGCAAAGGATCGCGCCGCAAGTCCGCAGCGAAGAAGGTATGCACGTCGCCGGACAGCACCACGGGGTTGCGCGCGTGGCGCATCGCGTCGAGCAGGCGTCCGCGTGCTGCGGCATAGCCATCCCACCCGTCGGTCCAGAAGCGGCCATCGCTATCGCTGGCCGGCGGCACTTGCGACAGCTGCGCCATCAGGGTCTGCTGCGCGACGATGTTCCAGCTTGCCTTCGATTCCTTCAGACCCTGCGCCAGCCAGCGCTCCTGCTCCATGCCCAGCATGGTGCGGCCCGGCTCCGCCAGTGCCGCGCAGGCGCGCCGATAGACCGAATTGGAACCGCCGCGTCCCGCCGGCTGGCAGGCATGGGGCGAGCGGTACTGGCGCGTATCGAGCACGTGGAAGCGCGCCAGGCGCCCCCAGTCGTAGCGCTGGTAGATACGCTGCGCCCGCAGCGGCTGGTGCTCGAAGAAGGCCTGGTAGGCGGCGGCCCGGCGCTGCACGAAATCCGGCGACAGCAGCTCGTCGCGCGTTGGGCTGTAGTCGTTGGCTACTTCGTGGTCGTCCCAGGTCACCAGCCAGGGCGCGGCGTGGTGCGCGGCCTGCAGGTTGGTGTCGCTCTTGTACTGCGCGTAGCGCGCGCGGTACTGGGCCAGGGTGAAACTCTCGTCGCGGCGCAGGGCGCTGGCCGGATGCTGCAGGCTGTAGGGGCCCCACTCGTAGATGTAATCGCCGAGGAAGGCGACCAGGTCGGGCGCGGCGGCCGCGATATGGCGGTGCGCATCGTAGTGGCCGAATTCCCAGTGCTGGCAGGAGGCGGCGGCCAGCTTGAGCGCGGACGGCATGCTGCCCGGCGCCGGCGCGGTGCGGGTGCGGCCTGTCGGGCTGACCGCGTCGCCCAGCATGAAGCGGTACCAGTACCAGCGGTCCGGTTCCAGGCCGCGCACGTCGACGTGGACGCAGTGCGCCAGCTCGGGCGATGCGACAGCCGTGCCGCGCGCGGCGAGCCGGGTGAAGCCTTCGTCATGGGCGACTTCCCAGCGCAGCTGCTGGGCAATGGGCGGCATGGACGCGGCGTTCAGCGGATCGGGCAGGAGCCGGGTCCACAGGATGACGGAGTCGGGCAGGGGAGCGCCGGAAGCAACGCCCAGCGTGAAAGGATAGGCGCCGTTGGTGGCGCTGCGTGCGGAAGCGGGCAGGTGGGGCGCCAGTGCCGCCAGTGCGGCCACGCGGGCCGCAGTCTGGAGCAGGAGGCGGCGCCCTTCCTGCATGGGGTTACAGCAGTGATTCCAGCGGCGGCACCGGGCGTGGCTTGCGATCCGGGCCGGTGGCGACGTAGGTCAGCGTGGCCTCGGTCACCTTGACGATATTGGCCTGCAGGCGGTTGCGCTCCGCATAGACCTCGACGTTGACGGTGATCGAAGTGTTGCCGACCTTGACGATGTCGACATAGAAGGACAGCAGGTCGCCCACGAACACCGGGTTCTTGAACAGGAAGGAGTTCACGGCGATGGTGGCAACGCGGCCATTGGCGCGGCGGGTCGCAGGCAGCGACCCGGCAATATCGACCTGCGACATGATCCAGCCGCCGAAGACGTCGCCGTAGACATTGGCGTCGGACGGCGATGGCATCACGCGCAATTCCGGCATCCTTCCAGGCGGGAGGCTGTTAGGGGGAGTAATTTGTTCTTGGGTGCTCATCGCAAAATCTCATGAAGGACTACAATTGACAGGATTTTAAACCAGCCAGCCAACGCACGTATGCGACGCTATCCGAACACTCCCCCACCTCCACCAGGCCAGTCGCGCGGCGACCTTGCTACTCTGAAAACATTGCTGCCCTACCTGTGGGTGTACAAATGGCGCGTACTGGCGGCCCTGCTGGCGCTGGTGGGCGCCAAGGCTGCCAACGTCGGCGTGCCGGTGGTGCTCAAGCAGCTGGTGGACGATATGACCGTCAAGCCGGGCGACCCGCGCGCGCTGCTGGTGCTGCCGCTGGCGACGCTGGTGGCGTACGGTTTGCTGCGCCTGTCCACCACCATGTTCACCGAACTGCGCGAGTTCCTGTTCGCGCGTGTGACGCAGCGTGCGGTGCGCACGATTGCGCTGAAGGTGTTCCGCCACCTGCATTCGCTGTCCTTGCGCTTCCACTTGAACCGGCAGACCGGCGGCATGACGCGCGATATCGAGCGCGGTACGCGCGGCGTCAGTTCGCTGATCTCTTACACGCTGTTCAATATCCTGCCGACGCTGGTCGAGATCACGCTGGTGCTGGCCTACCTGGTGCTGCATTACGACGTGTGGTTCTCGGTGATTACTTTCTCGGCGCTGGTGATCTACATTACCTTCACCATCGTGGTGACCAACTGGCGTACGCACTTCCGCCGCACCATGAACGACCTGGATTCGAAGGCCAATACCAAGGCTATCGACTCGCTGTTGAACTACGAGACGGTCAAGTACTTCGGCAACGAGGACTACGAGGCCAACCGCTACGACGAGGGCTTGCAGCGCTTCGAGAAGGCGGCGGTCAAGTCGCAAACTTCGCTGTCTCTGCTGAACACAGGGCAATCGGCGATTATCGCGATTGCGGTCACGCTGATCCTGTGGCGCGCTACGCAAGGCGTGATTGACGGCACCATGACGCTGGGCGACCTGGTGCTGGTGAATGCCTTCATGATCCAGCTGTATATCCCGCTGAATTTCCTCGGCGTGATCTACCGCGAGATCAAGCAAAGCCTGGCGGATATGGAGCGTCTGTTCTCGCTGCTGAACGAGAACCGCGAAGTGGCTGATGCGGAACACGCGCAGCCGCTGCATCCGCAGGGCGCGGAGGTGCGCTTCAACCACGTCGATTTCAGCTACGAATCGAAACGCCAGATCCTGTTCGATGTGGACTTCACCATCCCCGCCGGTACTACGACGGCGGTGGTCGGCCATAGCGGCTCTGGCAAGTCCACGCTATCGCGCCTGCTGTACCGCTTCTATGAAGTGAATAGCGGCAGCATCACCATCGACGGCCAGGACTTGCGCGACGTCACGCAGAACTCACTGCGCCACGCGATCGGTATCGTGCCGCAGGATACGGTGCTGTTCAACGACACCATCGAATACAACATCGCCTATGGCCGCCCCGGCGCCAGCAAGGACGAGATCATCGCCGCCGCACGTGCCGCCTCGATCCACGACTTCATCGCCAGCCTGCCGGACGGCTACGAGACCATGGTCGGTGAGCGCGGGCTCAAGCTTTCCGGCGGCGAGAAGCAGCGCGTGGCGATTGCACGCACCTTGCTGAAGAACCCTGCCATCCTGATTTTCGACGAAGCTACTTCCGCGCTGGATTCCAAGGCCGAGCAGGCGATCCAGGCGCAGTTGAAAGAAATCGCGAAGAACCGCACCACCATGGTGATCGCGCACCGCTTGTCGACCATCGCCGACGCCCAGCAGATCATCGTGCTGGACCACGGCAAAATCATCGAACGCGGCACCCACGCCGCCCTGCTGGCACGCGAAGGCCTCTACGCCCAGATGTGGGAGCGCCAGCAAGCACGCGGCGACCAAGAGCAGGCCTCACCCACAAGCGACGAGTTGTTGATCCAGGGCGGTTAGCGCGCACCTAAAGGATCTCCAGCGAAGCGTGCGCGTGTTCCGTTCAGACGAAAAAAATGCCGCCCGGTTGGGCGGCATTTTTGTTGGGGCGCGGTGCGCTTATGGCAGCGGACGGTCGGCCAGTTCGGTGTCGTCGGTGGCGACCAGTTCGCCTTCCCACTTTGCCACGACGGCGGTAGCGATCGAGTTGCCGATCACGTTGGTAGCCGAGCGGGCCATGTCCAGGAAGTGGTCGATACCGAGCAGCAGCACCAGGCCCGCTTCAGGGATGTTGAACTGCGACAGGGTCGCGGCAATCACCACCAGCGAGGCGCGCGGCACGCCGGCCATGCCCTTGGAGGTCAGCATCAGCACGGCCATCATGGTCATCTGGGTGCCCAGGTCCAGCTGGATGCCGTAAGCCTGTGCGATGAAGATGGCTGCAAAAGTGCAGTACATCATCGAGCCGTCCAGGTTGAAGGAGTAGCCGATCGGCAGCACGAACGCGGCGATGCGGTTACGCACGCCAAAGCGCTCCAGGCCTTCCAGGGTCTTGGGGAAAGCCGCTTCGGAGGAGGCGGTGGAGAAGGCCAGCAGGGTCGGCTCTTTCACTTCCGAAACCAGCTTCATCACGCGCTTGCCCAGGAACAGGAAGCCGGCAAAGATCAGGATCGCCCACAGTACGGCGATGGACAGGTAGAACTCCGCCATAAATACGCCATAGGTTTGCAGCACGCCCAGGCCGCTCTTGGCGATGGTGCCGGCAACCGCGGCGAACACCGCAAACGGTGCGAACTGCATCACGTAGCCGGTAACCTTCAGCATGATGTGCGCCACGCCGTCGACCGCGTCGATCAGCGGTTCCGCCTTCTTGCCGACAGCAGCAGCTGCGGTGCCGAAGAACAGCGAGAACACCACGATCTGCAGGATCTCGTTCTTGGCCATGCCGTCGATGATGGAGGACGGCACCAGGTGGGTGATGAACTCTTTCAGGGACAGGCTGGATTTCTGCAGCGTCGCTGCGGCGGCCGCGCCGTCAGTCGGGATATGGCCCATCAGCGCATCGCCCGGACGGAACAGGTTGACCATGATCAGGCCCAGGGTCAGCGACAGTACCGACGCAATGAAGAACCAGCCCAGGGTCTTGATACCGACGCGGCCCACTTCCTTGGTATCGCCCATGCGCGCGATGCCGACCATCAGGGTCGAGAACACCAGCGGCGCGATGATCATCTTGATCAGGCGCAGGAACAGGGTGGTAATGAGCGACATGTACTCGGCAAAGCTGGTCGCGCCATCCTTGTAACCGGTATTGATGAAGTAGCCGGCGACGATACCCAGCGCCAGGCCGACGAGGATATAGGTGGTCAAACGGTTTTTGTTGGCCATAAGCAAGATTCCTGATGTGGGGCGGATTTGCCGTTAGAATGAGGAGCTTAATGATGGGTTATTAAGCAAGTCCCGAAGTATCCTTGCGGTGCTAGGCGACTGTCAAGCAAGAATGAAACTGCTGAAACACCAAAAAGATGATCGCAATTAAAGACTTAAGTAAATGGTATGGCAACTTTCAGGTGCTGACAGACTGCAGCACCGAGGTGGCCAAGGGCGACGTCATGGTGATCTGCGGACCGTCCGGCTCCGGCAAATCGACCCTGATCAAGACGGTAAACGGCCTGGAACCCTTCCAAAAAGGCGAGATTATTGTCGATGGAACATCAGTTGGCGCCAAAGGCACCAATTTGTCGGCCTTGCGGGCCCGGATCGGCATGGTTTTCCAGAATTTCGAGCTGTTCCCCCATTTGTCGGTGCGCGAAAACCTGACCCTGGGGCAGGTCAAGGTGCTGGGCCGTTCCCAGGACGAGGCCAATGACAAGGGCCTGAAGTACCTGGACCGCGTCGGCCTGCTGGCGCACCAGGACAAATACCCGAACCAGCTGTCCGGCGGCCAGCAGCAGCGCGTGGCCATCGCGCGCGCCCTGGCGATGGACCCGATCGCCATGCTGTTCGACGAGCCTACCTCCGCCCTGGACCCGGAAATGATCAACGAGGTGCTGGACGTGATGGTCGGGCTGGCGCAGGAAGGCATGACCATGATGGTGGTGACCCATGAAATGGGCTTCGCCCGCAAGGTCGCCAACCGGGTGGTTTTCATGGACAAGGGCCGTATCCTGGAAGACTGCAGCAAGGACGAATTCTTCGGCGCGCCACGTTCCGAGCGCGCACGGGACTTTTTAGCGCGTATCATCCACTAGTAGAGCGGGTCATCGTCCCCGCCTAGCGGAGGACATCATGACCTGTCTGCGCCTGCTTCCCTTCCTGTGCCTGTGCGCGGCCACGACGGCTGTCGCGCAGGACGCCACCGGCACCCTTGCCAAGATCAAACGCAGCGGCCAGATCGTGCTGGGCGTGCGCGACGGCTCGGTGCCTTTCTCCTATCTCGACGACAAGCAGCAGTACCAGGGTTATTCGGTTGACCTGTGCCTGAAGATCGTCGACCACCTGAAGGCGCAGCTGGCCATGCCGGGGCTGACAGTCGCCTACAACCCAGTCACTTCGGCCAACCGCATCCCGCTGATGGCCAACGGCACTATCGATCTTGAATGCGGCTCCACCACCAATAATGCGGAGCGCCAGCAGCAGGTGGCGTTCGCGCCGACCATGTTCGTGATCTCCAGCCGCCTGTTGACGAAGAAGGCTGCCGGCATCCGCTCCCTGGCCGACATGAAGGGCAAGACGCTGGTCGCCACCGCCGGCACCACCTCATTGAAGCAGTTGACGGTGTTGAATGCGCAGCGCGGGCTGGGCATGAAGATTGTTACCGGCCGCGACCACCCTGAATCGTTCCTGATGCTGGAAACGGGGCGCGCGGTGGCGGAGGCGAATGACGATATCCTGCTGGCGGCCCAGGTAGCCACTTCCAAGGCGCCGGGCGACTATGTGATCGGCGGCGAGGCGCTGTCGGTGGAGCCATACGGCATCATGCTGCGCAGGGGCGATGCTCCGTTCAAGCAGGCGGTCGATGCGGCGTTGGCCAAGGTATACCAGTCGCCCGAGATGGCGCGCATTTACGACAAGTGGTTCATGCAGCCGATTCCGCCGCGCGGCGTGAACCTGAAGTTTCCCATGCCGGCCGCGCTGAAAGCCGTGCTGGCCAAGCCGACCGACTCGCCCGACCCCGCTGCTTACAAATAGCATGCACTACAACTGGAATTGGCGCATCTTCTGGGAGCTGTCGCCGGACGGTGTGCATACCTATTGGGACACGCTGCTGTCCGGGCTGGCGTGGACGCTGGCTACCTCGCTGGCCGGATGGGTGATTGCGCTGGCGCTGGGGATTGTGGTCGGCACCTTGCGCACGGCGCCCAACCGCTGGCTGCGCCGGCTGGCGATCTGCTGGGTGGAGGTGTTCCGCAATATCCCGCTGCTGGTGCAGATGTTCCTGTGGTTCTTTGTGCTGCCCGAGCTGCTGCCGCGTGCGGCGGGGGACTGGCTCAAGGCGCTGCCTAACGCACCGTTCGTGACGGCGGTGTTATGCCTGGGCTTTTTCACCTCGGCACGCGTGGCAGTGCAGGTCGCGGCGGGGATCAATGCACTGGCGAGTGGGCAGCGGCTGGCGGCGCTGGCGATTGGGCTGTCGCGCGTGCAGGCGTATCGCCATGTGCTGCTGCCGCTGGGCTTGCGCATCGTGCTGCCCCCTTTAGCCAGTGAATTTCTCAACATCATCAAGAACAGTTCCGTCGCGCTCACCATCGGCCTGATGGAGCTGACCGCCAGCGCGCGCTCGATGCAGGAGTTCTCGTTCCAGTTCTTCGAGGCCTTTGCCGCCGCCACCATGATCTACGTACTGGCGAACTTGCTTGTCGTCGCCGGCATGACCGTGCTCGAACGCCGATTGGCGCTGCCTGGCACGCTTGGCGAGGCTGCCCGGAGGGCCGCGTGATGCTGGCCAGCTTCGACTTCAGCGTGATCGCCAACTCCTGGATCTATCTGTTCAAGGTCGGCATGCTGTTCACGCTCAAGCTCACCGTGCTCGCCATGCTGGGCGGCGTGGCGCTTGGCACGCTGCTCGCCATGGCGCGGCTGGCGAGCTGGCGCCCGCTTGCGCTGGCCGCCGCGGCATACGTCAACCTGATCCGCGCCGTGCCGCTGGTGCTGGTGATCTTCTGGTTCTACTTCCTGGTGCCCTATATCGCCGCCTGGGCGTTGGGCAAGGCCGAACCGGTGAAGGTCGGCACCTTCCTCTCCGCGCTGATCACCTTCACCTTGTTCCAGGCGGCCTACTACTGCGAGATCATGCGCGGCGGCATACAAGCCATCCCGGAAGGGCAGGTGTATGCGGCGCAAGCGCTTGGCATGAACTACTGGCAGACCATGTCGAAAGTAGTGCTGCCCCAGGCCTTTCGAAATATGTTGCCAGTCCTGCTAACACAGACCATCGTATTGTTTCAGGATGTATCACTGGTCTACGTGCTCTCAGTGCCCGACTTCGTCGGCGCCGCCAGTAAAATCGCCCAGCGCGACGGACGCCTTGTCGAAATGTACCTGTTTGTGGCCCTCATCTATTTCGTAATGTGTAGTTTGTTATCGTGGCTGGTGCGCAGGCTTCAGCGGGCGTACCATGTTGGGCAATGAAGACGACTAAACTTTTGGTTGGCGCCTTGATGGTGCTGGGGGCGTACGGCAGCGCGCATGCTGCGGGACGCGTGGTGGTGGATGTGGCGCTGACGCAGGCAACGATTGTCGATGTGGCCAGCGGCCAGCTGGTGACGGGCAAGGCGGTGCTGCTGAAGGGAGGCGACATCCTCGCCGTGGTCGACAGCGCGAAGCTGAAAAACTACGCGCCCAAACGCACCGTCAAACTGCCGGGCAAGTATTTGATGCCGGGCCTGTGGGATACCCACGTACACTTCGGCGGCGGTCCCGCCCTGATTGAAGAGAACAAGCAGCTGCTGGGACTCTATCTCGCGCACGGCATCACCACGGTGCGGGATTGCGCCGGCGACCTGTCGGACACCGTGCTCGATTGGCGCGACCTGATCCGCCAGGGCAAGCTGGTGGGCCCGAAGATCCTCGCCTCCGGCCCCAAGCTGGAAGGCTACAAGCCGCTGTGGAAAGGCACCATCGAAGTCGGCACGCCGGAAGAAATCAGCAAGGCGCTGGACTACCTGCAATCGCGCAGCGTGGACTTCGTGAAGATTACCGAGAACACCATGAAGCCCGAGATCTTCCTGGAAGCGGTACGCCAGGCGAAAGCGCGCGGCATGCAGACTTCCGGCCACCTGCCCGTGCAGCTGACGCTGGACCAGGTGATGCGGGCCGGCCTGGGCAGCATCGAGCACCAGTCCTACGCCCTGCGCGGCGCGACCCCGCGCGAAGCGGAGCTGACCGCGCAAGTCGCCGCAGGAAAGCTGCCCCCGCGAGAAGCCATGCGCGCCAGCCTGGAGAGTTTTGACGAAGCGACCGCACGCGCCACCTTCCGCCGCATGGCCGCTGCCGGCATGTCGATCACCCCAACCCTGGTGGGCTCGCAGGTCACGGCCTACCTGGACCAGGACGACCACGCGCACGACGACTACCTGAAATACATCGGCAAGGGCCTGCGCAAGACTTACGAATGGCGCGTGCAGCGCGCGGCCAAGGACGATGCAGCCGCCATCGCCTATCGCCACGCGCAGTATGAGAAGGCGGCCTCGCTGCTGCCGCTGATGCAGCAGGAAGGCGTCAACATCATCGCTGGTACCGATGCGGGCTTCCTGAACTCCTTCGACTATCCGGGCCAGGGCCTGCACGACGAGCTGGGCATCTTCGTCAAGAACGGCCTGACGCCGCAGCAGGCGCTGCAGGCGTCGGTGATCAACGGCCCGCGTTTCATGGGCAAGCAGGAACGCTATGGCGCGGTGGCGCCAGGGAAGGCGGCCGACTTGCTGGCGCTGGACGCCAACCCGCTGCAGGATATCGCCAACACGCGCAAGGTACGCCTGGTGGTCAGCCAGGGCAAGGTGTACGAGCGCGCCAGGCTGGACGCCATGCTGGAGTCAGCACGCCGCTACGCCGAAGAGCATCCGGCGCCAACTGCCGACTAAGAGCCGCGTCGCGCCTTCTCGATCGCCGCGATGTCGATTTTCCCCATCGTCATCATGGCATCGAAGGCGCGCTTGGCTGCCGCGCGGTCCGGATCGGTAATCGCCTCCATCAGGACGCGCGGCGTAATCTGCCACGACACGCCCCAGCGGTCCTTGCACCAGCCGCAGGCGCTTTCCTGGCCGCCGTTGCCGACGATGGCATTCCACAGGCGGTCGGTCTCGGCCTGGTCCTCGGTCGAAATCTGGAACGAGAAGGCTTCGCTTTGCTTGAACTGGGGACCGCCGTTCAGGCCAACGCAGGGAATGCCGGCCACTGTGAATTCGACGGTCAGCACATCGCCCTGATGACCGTCCGGAAAATCGCCAGGGGCGCGAAACACGGCGCCAACAGAGCTGTCAGGGAAGGTTTTGGCGTAAAAGCTTGCAGCCTCGAGCGCATCGCGCTCGTACCAAAGGCAGATCGTATTCTTGCTGGGCATGGGAGGCTCCTCAAGGATTGCGGCAGGAGCCGCCAATATCGCACATTCTCGCGGAAGGGGCTGTCCAGAAGGTAAAATGGCGGGATTCGTTCCAACAGAAAGCTTGCCGCCATGAGTGACTTCGAGATCCCACAAAGCATCACCATTACCCGCCCAGACGACTGGCACCTTCACCTGCGTGATGGCGCCACCATGGCCAGCGTCCTGCCGGACACCGCGCGCCAGTTCGGCCGTGCGATCGTGATGCCAAATTTGAAACCTCCTGTCACCACCGTGGCGCAGGCGGCCGCCTACCGCGACCGCATCCTGGCCGCCCTGCCGCAAGGCATGGACTTCGAGCCGCTGATGACGCTCTACCTGACCGACAACACCTCGCCGGACGAAATCATCCGCGCCGCCGACAGCGGCTTTGTGCATGCGGTCAAGCTGTACCCAGCCGGCGCCACCACCAATTCCGACGCGGGCGTGACCGACCTGGCCAAGTGCTACAAGGTGCTGGAAACCATGCAGGAGGTGGGCATGCCTTTCCTGGTGCACGGCGAAGTCACCGACCAGGACATCGACCTGTTCGACCGCGAGGCCGTCTTCATCGAACGCGTGATGCGCCCGCTGCGCAAGGACCTACCGGCACTGAACATCGTGTTCGAGCACATCACTACCAAGGACGCCGCGCAGTACGTGGCAGAGGCGGAAGGCCCGATCGCGGCCACCATCACCGCCCACCATCTGCTGTACAACCGCAACGAGATCTTCAAAGGCGGCATCCGTCCCCACTACTACTGCCTGCCGGTGCTGAAGCGTGAAGAGCACCGCCTCGCGCTGGTGACTGCCGCCACCAGCGGCGACGAGCGTTTCTTCCTCGGCACCGACTCCGCGCCGCACGCGCAGGGCGCCAAGGAAGCGGCTTGCGGCTGCGCCGGCTGCTACACCGCGCTGCACGCGATGGAGCTGTACACCGAAGCCTTCGCCCGCGCCGGCGCGCTGGACAAGCTGGAAGCCTTCGCCTCGCTGAACGGCCCTGCTTTCTACGGCCTGGAGCCAAATATGGGCAAGATCACCCTGAAGCGCGAGCAGTGGACGCTGCCAGCCGACCTGCCATTCGGCGATTCCAAGCTGATCCCGCTGAACGCCGGCGAAGTCATCAACTGGAAAATGGTCTAAGGATCATAGTGTTCGCAGAGATCGACTGGTCCCGCCCGTGGTACGCCGCGGTGCGGGACGCCGCTTCCCGCATCGACCTCTCCCTGCCCAGCGTAGTCGGCCCGTTCTGCGAGCAAGCCACTGCGCTGGCGCTGGTCAACCACGCTGGCCAGCCGCTGCGCTTCGTGCCGCAGGACGCGCTGCCGGAAGGCACCGCTTATGAAGAATTCATCGGCGCCACCGGCCAGGTGCCCACGCGCGACAACCTGCACGACTTCTTCAACGGCCTGGTGTGGCTGACCTTCCCGATCATCAAACGCGAGCTGAACGCGCTGCAGTCCGCCCAGATCGCACAGGACGGCGTGGGCAAGTCGCGCGGTCCGGCGCGCGATGCTGCTACTATCTACGATGAAAACGCCGCCTTGCTGGTAGTGCGCGACGATGCCGACGGCGCCGCGCTGGTGGACGCCCTGCGCAACCACCGCTGGCGCGAGGCGTTCGTTGAACGTGCTGCGCAATTTGGCCCTGCCGCGCAAGTCTGGCTGTTCGGCCACGCCCTGATGGAAAAGCTGGTGGCGCCTTACAAGGCGATCACCGCCCACACCCGTGTGGTGCAGGCCGGCGACGATTACTGGGCGCTGGACGATGCAGGCCGGCGCGCCTGGCTCGACCGTGCCGAAGCCCGGCGCCTGGCCGAAGAGGGCCTGGCCAAGGGCGGTTTCACGCCGCTGCCGGTGCTGGGCATCCCCGGCTGGTGGCCGCAACAGGATGACGCTTTTTACGACGATGACACGGTATTCCGCCCCAAGCGGAAGCCGACCTGACCAGGAGCTTATGCATGGAAAAGATTATTCGCTGGGGCATCCTCGGCACCGGCAAGATCGCCAAGGCTTTCGCCACGGCGCTGCGCGAGGTACCTGATGCCGAGCTGGCGGCGGTCGCATCGCGCAGCTTAGATAGCGCTACCAGTTTCGCCGCCGAATACGGAGTCCAACGCGCCCACGGCAGCTACCAGGCGCTGGCCGACGATGCCGGCGTGGACGCGATCTACATCGCCACGCCGCACGCCATGCACCACGAAAACGCCCTCATGTGCCTGAAGGCGGGCAAGGCGCTGCTGATCGAAAAGGCCTTCACCCTGAACCGCCGCGAAGCGCAGGAAATCGCCGGCCTGGCGCGCGAACGCAAGCTGTTCGTCATGGAAGCGATGTGGACGCGCTTCCAGCCCGCCATGCTGGAAGCCAAGCGCATGATCGACATGGGCGAGATCGGCAATGTGCGTAACCTGCAGGCGGACTTTGGCTTCCCGGCCGACGCCGGCCCGGAGCACCGCCTGTTCAACCCTGCGCTGGGCGGCGGCTCGCTGCTGGACCTGGGCATCTACCCGCTGTCGATGGCTGCCTTCTTCCTCGGCCCGGTGAAGGGCGTGAAGGGCTTTGGCGAGCTGGCGCCGACCGGCGTCGACATCCAGGCCAGCTTCGCCTTGCAGCACGAAGGCGGCGCGCTTTCGGTCTGCACCTGCAGCCTGAATACGCGCACCCCGACGACCCTGACCATTTGCGGCGACAAGGGATTCCTGCGCCTGCATGGACGCTTCCACCATACCGAGCGCTTCACCATCGGCCTGAACGACGGCAGCGAGCGCGAATTCCACTTCCCGCGCATCGGCAACGGCTATGCGCATGAGGCGATGGAAGTGGGGCGCTGCCTGCGCGAGGGGCTGCAGGAAAGCCCGGAGATGCCGCTGGGCGAGTCGGTCGACCTGATGGGCGTGCTGGATGAACTGCGCCGCCAGTTAGGCGTCCGCTACGCCGTGGACTGACACGCTTTGCACGGCAAGCTTCTGCAAGGAGGCTGCCGAATCGCTGGCGACACGCCGGCGCAGGACCAGCCGGTCCGCCAGGCGTACCAGCAGGCTGGCGAACCGGTATTCCAGTGTGCGCACGAAACGGGTGCCGGCCGCAGTGGCCGCGCATTCGTAGGTGACCAGCAGCTCCAGGCCATGCTTGCCGCGTGCGCTCGCCTGCCATAGCCGGCCAGGTTCGCAGGCCAGCACTTCCCAATGCAATTGACCCGCGCGCCCGCCGAAGTATTCGAAGCGGCTGCCGGCCGGCAAAGCGCCCTCCGGCGCGGTGACATCGACATGGTAGGGATGCCATTCGTGCCAGCGGCGCGGCGTGCTGGCGTATTCCAGCACCTGGGCCGGCGGCAGGGGGATGTCAACCTGGTGCTGCATCCTGATTGCAGAGGGCCGGCGCTCTCCGGACGGCGTTTGCCAGTAGAGGGTGCCGTAGATCCAGTCCCACAGCGGGAACACGATATTGAAATTGTGCGTCTGCATCAGCTCGCGGCGGTGATGCAGCTCGTGCAGATGACGCATATGGCGCACCCACGGCAGGCGCGCCACCGGATTCTCCGGCGGGAAGTGCTCGCAGGCGTGCAGGATTTCGTAACTCAGGTAGCCGCCGACCAGCGTGGCCGCGAACAGTGCTGCGACGTTTTCATTGAGCAGGCAAAGCGCGCCCCAGGCCAGTAAGGCGCCGCAGCTGTAAATCACGATCAGCCAGGCTGGAAACAGGATCACGCGCCAGTCCTTGGCGAAATCATAGCGCATATGGCCGTCGGCGAAGAAGGAGTGGTGGTCGCCCGTATGCCGCTTGTAGAAGGTCGGCAGCAGGGGGAGCTTCTTATGGCCCAGGCCTTTGTGGATGTGGTATTCGCCCCAGCTGTAGAAGACCAGGGTCAGCGGCACAGTCAGCCATTCCAGCAGGCTGACCTGGTCCAGCGTGCGCAGCAGGAAAGCCAGCACGGCCAGGCCGGCGGCCAGCACGAAGCCGCCGTGCAGCCAGGGGTTGTAGTAGGGCGCGATATTGGCCCGGTACTTGTTGCGGAACGCTTGCGTATCAAACGACATGGGCTGTGTCCTCCTTGACAGCAGTCTAGCGAACGCTGGATTATTTGAATAATTTATATTTGTTAATAGCATTATTCATGATCCAGAATTTGCGTCAGCTCGACCTCAACCTGCTCCTGGTGTTCGATGCCCTGATGCAGGAGCAAAAGCTGTCGCGGGCTGCCGAGCGCCTCCACATGAGCCAACCCGCGGTGAGCAACGCCCTCATGCGCTTGCGGGCGCAGCTGGGGGAGCCGCTGTTCACGCGCACCGCGCGCGGCATGCTGCCGACGCCGCAGGCGCAGCAGATGCATGGGCATGTGCGCCAGGCGCTGCATTTGCTGCAATTGGGGCTGGGGCCGCAGCAGGAGTTCGACGGCAATGCCGAGCACCACTTCCGCATCTGCATGAACGATTACGGACAGATGGCGCTGCTGCCGGCGCTGCTGGCTGAGCTGCGGAAGTCGGCGCCAGGCGTGCTGCTGACCGTGCAAAGCGACGACGCTGCCACCATCCCCACCCGCCTGGCGACGGGCGAACTCGACCTGGCAATCGATTACCTGTCTTTCGACGCACCGGACCTGCGCTATCAAGCGCTGCTGGAGGAGGAGCTGGTGGTGATTGGCCGCGCCGGACATCCCGCGTTTGCGGGCGGCCTGAGCGCGGACAGCTACCAGGACAGTCCGCATGTCGCCGTGCTGCCGCGTGGTGTGCGCGGTTCGCCTCTGGAAATCGTGCTCGGTTCGGCCAAGCTGCGGAGGAAGATCCAGCTCTACCTGCCGCATTACGTGCCGATTCCGGCGCTGGTAGCGAGCTCGGACCTGCTCGGCACGGTGCCGCGCCGGCAGGCCGTGCAATCGGGCCTGGCCCATGCATTGGAAATCGCCCCATTGCCCCTGCCGGCGCCGCCGATCCAGGTCAGCCTGATCTGGCATCGCCAGCAGGAGGCCGCGCCTGGCCTGGTCTGGCTGCGCAAACGTATTGCTGAGGTAGTCAGCAGACTGCCGGGCGCATAGCCGGCGGTTTCGATCCGTCGTCAGCAGGAAATTGCAGCATCCTTTACACTGGCCTTCTTTGCCTGCCAGGATGCACGCCATGTCCGACAACGACCGCCAGCTGAATCTCAAGACGATACTGATCACGACCGGCGTCGTGCTGACGCTGTCGATGGGCGTGCGCCACGGCTTCGGCTTCTGGATGCAGCCGATCTCACAGGCCAATGGCTGGAGCCGCGAAACCTATTCGCTGGCGCTGGCTTTGCAAAACCTGCTGTGGGGCGCCTTCGGCCCCTTCGCCGGCATGGTGGCCGACCGCTGGGGCACCCAGCGCGTGGTGATCGCGGGCGCGCTGTCCTATGTGGCGGGCTTGCTGTGGATGGCTACGGTGACGCAGCCGGCGCTGTTCATCATCGGTTCCGGCGTGTTCATTGGCCTCGGCCTGGCGTGTACCGCGTTTGGCGCGGTCAGCGGCATCATTGGCCGCGCCGCCCCGGTGGAGAAGCGCTCCTGGGCCTTTGGCGTCTCCGGCGCGGCCAGCTCCTTCGGCCAGTTCCTGATGATGCCGGTCGAGCAGCAATTGATCTCCACCATCGGCTGGCAGCAGGCCTTCTACGCGCTGGCAGGCGTGGTATTCCTGCTGATGATCCCGATGTCGTCCTTCCTGCGCGAGCCAAAGCATGCAGTGGCCGCCGGCGCTGCCGACCAGAGTGTGGGTGAAGCCATGCGCGAAGCGATCGGCAACCGCTCCTTCATGCTGCTGGTGGCCGGCTATTTCGTATGCGGCTTCCAGCTCGTGTTCATCGGCGCCCACCTGCCGGCCTACCTCAAAGACAAAGGCATCGTCACGCCCGGCGTGGCGGTGATGGCGCTGGCGCTGATTGGCCTGTTCAATATTTTCGGCTCCTTCGCCGCCGGCCAGCTGGGCGGCAAGCTGCCCAAGCGCTACCTGCTCTCCACCATCTACTTCGCCCGCTCGGTGGTGATTGGCCTGTTCCTGCTGGCGCCTTTGTCGCAGTGGTCTGTGTATTTGTTCGCCGCAGCGATCGGCTTCCTGTGGCTGGCCACCGTGCCGCTCACCAACGGCATCATCGCCGGCGTGTTCGGCTTGAAGCATATGTCCATGCTGGCGGGCGTGGTGTTCCTGTCGCACCAGGTGGGCAGCTTCCTCGGGGTGTGGCTGGGCGGCTACCTGTTCGACCAGCGCGGCAGCTATGACGTGGTGTGGGGCATCACCCTCGGCCTCGGCATCTTCGCCGGCCTGGCCAACCTGCCAATCGACGAACGCCCGCTGGTGCGCTCCTCGCCCAAGCTGCAGGCGGCCTGACATGAAACGCCAGCTGCTCCGTTTCGGCACCTGGGCCCTGGTCGCCCTCGTGCTGGCGCTGGCGTTCGCATCCTACCTGCAGCCAGCCTTCATGCTCGACCTCGCCAACCGCATCTACCTCTGCTTCTGACGGGAGTTTTTTCAGGCGCGCTTGCGGGACTTGCTGGACTTTTGTGCGACCTGGGTTTTCTTCTTTGATGGTTTGGCGCTGCTGGCGAGGCGGGCCGCCTTGCCTTTAGATTTCTTGCCGGCTTTTTCTTTGGTGCGTGCAGTCGGGGGGACTTCCTCCACGCCGGTGCGCTTGGCGCGCATGGCTGACGGCAGGGCGTCGTCTTCCAGGTTAGCCAGCAGGAAGCGGTTCGGGTCGATGCGGGTGCCGTCCTGGTAGGCTTCGAGATGCAGGTGCGGGCCGGTGGACTTGCCGGTGGCGCCGGAGAGACCGATCAGTTCACCGGCGCTGACCGAATCGCCCACATTCACATGGCGCTTGTTCAGGTGCGCGTACAGCGAACGCAGGCCGCCTTCATGTTCGATCACCACCACATTGCCGTATTTGCGGTCGCCTTTGTAGCCCATGCTGGAGGCGACGACCGTGCCGTCATTGGTCGCCATCACCGGGGTGTTGTGCGGGACGGAGAAGTCGATGCCGCCGTGTGCTCGGCGGCCTCGCGCGGCGCCAAAGAAACTGCTGACGCGGCCCGCGTCGAGCGGTAGTCGCCATTGCTGGTCCTTGGCTTGCTCTTTCGGCAGCACGTCCAATGGCTCAGGCATCGCAGCAGCAGGCTGCACGACATTGACGGCGGCCAGCAGGGCCAGTAACAGAATGTTGGTGATCTTTGGCATAGGCGGGCGAGTTTCGCATACAAGATGCGTTCTGGCAAATTCGTAAGTAACAGACAAGATTTACTTTCCTTAGTTGAAGTGGTGCGTGTAGTTGAGGCGCACGGTGGCGCCGCCGTGCGCGGTGATGGCGGATTGGCGCCAGGCGCCGCTGCTGGCGTCGTCGTAGCCGTAGGTGCTGGTTTGGTCGGGATGCAGGACATTGCTTAGCGCCAGGCGCCATTCCTCGCGTGGCGACGGCTTCCAGCTGGCGCGCAGGTCCAGCTTGCGCTGATAGGGGGCCAGCGCACTGGTGGTGAGCGAGTCGCGGCTTGGGCCGCCAGCTTCGTAGGTGTATTCGGCGTCCAGCGACAGCGCGGCGTATTTGTAGCTGAGGGATGCGGCGCCGCTCAATGGCGCCTGGCGGTCAAGGCGGTTGTCAGGGCCGGGTACGTGATCGAGGCGCGAGCGGTTGAAGGTGGCGTTGGCGCGCATCGACAGCGCTGGTGTGAGCGGCATGCGGGATTCCAGCGTGATGCCGTAGGCGCGGGCGCCGCCCCGGTTGGCGGGCATGGCGATCCAGCGTGCCCCGTCGCGGTATAAGGTGGTGAGGATTACGTTGTCGATGTCGCGGGCGTAGATGCTGGCACTGAGCAGGCTGTCCTTCGCGAAGTAGTAGTCGATGCCAGCATCCAGGCCCCAGGCCAGTTCCGGGCGCAGTGTGGGATTGCCTTGCGTGTCGGGGTTGGTGGTGCTGTTGTTGTTGTCGGAGGTGAAGCGGCGCGGGATCAGGTCCAGCATGTTGGGCCCCTTATAGGTGCGGCTGGCGCCAAGACGCAACTGGACGTTGCCGGGCAGTTGGCGCATCCATTCCAGCACGGGGCTGATGACGGTGCTACGCTGGCGTACCTCGGCGCTGTGGCGGTCGTGCGCGGCGGTGAGCATGGTTTCCCAGCGCAGGCCTGCGGACCAGGAGTCGCTGCCTTGCTTCCATTCGTCCTGGGCGAAGGCGGCCAGGCGTTCAATGCGGCCGTCGTAGCGGTCGTCGCGGACGAAGTTCACGGCGCCGGAGTGGTTGTACTCATGCTCGATGCGGGTCTGCATGCGTTGGATGGCGGAGCCGTCCCAGCCTGCGACCAGGGCGTGGCCGTTACCGAGAGGGTGGGAATATTTGCCGCCGTAGTTGAAGCCGTTTTCCCGGATGTCGCCATCGACGTGGCGCAAGGTGGGGCCGGGTCCGGCCAGCGGCATGCCGGTAAAGTCGAAGTCAGTTTCGCGCGGGGCGGTGCTGGCGCCCAGCTTGAGTTCCCATTGTGCTTCGTTGGCCAGCTTGCGCTGCCATGCCAGCTCGCTGCGCAGGAATTGGCTGCGTAGGCGGAAGTTGCTGCGGACATCGGCGAAGTCGCCGGTCTCGCCAAGCTGCATGGTTTCGTGCGAGCGGTAATCGACGTGGCGGCGCGTGATGGTGGCGATGGTTTGCAGCGAGATGGCGTCGCCGCTGGCGTTGCTCCAGTTCAGGCGCGGGGCGAGGTTGAGGGTTTGGGCGACGTTGTCTTCATGCGAGTTGGTGGTGCGCAGCAGGCCGGGGGCGCTCTCGGTGATGGTGCGGCTGGCTGGCGTGCTGGGACGGGCCAGTACCAGGCTGACGTTGTGCGACCAGCCGTCGGCCTTGCCGCTGCTTTGCGCGCTGAGGCGGGGCGACCATGCGCCGTGCAGTGTGTCTGCGCCGAGTTGCAATTCCTGCGTGTCGCGGCGGATGGTTTTTCGCAGCACGATGTTGATGGTGCCGGCGATGCCTTGCGTTCCCAGTACGGCGGAGGCGGCGCGCAGCACTTCCACGCGTTCGATCACTTCCGGCGGTAGGCTGTCGAGCGAGAAGCCGTTGGGGGCGGGCTGGCCGTTCAGCAGCACTTGCGTGTAGCCGTTGCCCAGGCCGCGCATGCGGATGCCGGCGCTGTCGCTGATGGTGATGCCGGGCAGGCGGCGCAGGGCGTCGGCCACGGTGCGGTCGCCGGCGGCGGTCAGGTCTTCGCGCGTCAGCACGAGGGTGCTGGCGGTGTCCTCTTTGCGCTGGTCGATACGGGCGGTCTTGATTTCCACCACCGGTTGCGGTTGTGCGGATGCGGTCTGGCCTGCCAGCGCGGCGGCCAGCATGAGGGTGAGCTTCTTCATGCGTTTCCTTGGGATGAGCGCCGCCGCTGCCGGGCGTTTTGCGCGGCAGGACTATTTGGCGGCGGGAGACTGGTTAAGGCGCTCGGCTAGCCTTCAGGCGTTGCAGCGCGGTTCGCGTGGCGTTGGCTTCGAGGTTGCCCAACAGGGCTTGCGGGTCGATGTTGTCGCCGTTGCGGGTGATTTCCATGTGCAGGTGCGGGCCGGTGACTTTTCCGCTGGCGCCGGAGGTGCCGAATTGCTGGCCGGCGGTGATTCGGTCGCCTTCCTTTACCTGGCGTTTGTCGAGGTGGGCATAGAGTGAGCGCAGGCCGCCAGGGTGTTCGATGACGACTACCTCGCCCCACTTTGCTTCGCCACGGTAGTTGCTGGTGGAGGCGATGACGACACCTGCCGCCGGGGCGGTGACCGGCGTGCCGGTGGGGGCGGCGAAGTCCATGCCGCCGTGCAGCCGGCCGGTTGGCGCGTGCTTGATGCCGTAGAAGGCGCTGACCCGCAGACGCTCCATGGGGGCTAGCCAGGCGGGCGCGGTATCGCCGGCTGCGGCCGTGGCGGGAGCGGGCGAGTGGGCGGCGGTGTCGAGGCGCCAGGCGAAGGCGGGTTGCAACAAGACGCTGGCGGCCAGCACGGCGGGCAGTGCGGCCCAGCCGAGTGCTGCGGCTGCGGCGCGCGGCATGGCGGGGACGCCGTCGCGGATCATGCCGATGCGGGCGGCGACTGCGTCCACCACGCGGCCGCCGAAGGCCAGTGCGGTGCCATGGTCGGGCGTGGCTTGCATGCGCATTTGCGCGACCAGTGCGGCGGCGTAGGCGCGGCGGTGGGTGGATGGGCGGCCTTCCAGCACGGTGCGGTCGCAGCCCAGTTCCTGCGCCCAAGCCATCTGCTTGCCAAGGCGCGCCACCATGGGGTTGAACCATTGCGCTGCCTGCAGCAGGAAGCTGAGGTGCATCCACAAGTGATCGCGGCGGGCGAGGTGGGTCAGCTCATGTTCGATGACGAGGCGCTGCTGGGCTGCGTCGAAGTCGCGCAGGTGGCGCGGCAGCAGCAGGATTGGACGTGCCAGGCCAGCCAGCATGGGCGCGATGGGGGCGTCGATCTCGCGCACCTCCGGCAGCTTGCGGTGCAGGTTGGCGAAGCCGGGATGGGCCGCCAGGTGGAAGCGGTCGAGGCGCTGGGCGGCCGACAGCAGGGCGTTCAAGCGGCGTTTGGCTTGCAGCCAGCGGGTGGCAGTGGCGGCCAGGCCTGCGCCGTATATGGCGAGCCAGGCGTAGCCCAGCCACAGCAGGGCGGGCGCGGGCTCGAGTGGCATGGCGCCATCGTCGGTGGCGTCGTCGGCCGCTGCGCGAGACGCCGGGCCGGGTCCGGCGTGGTCGGGAGCTCCATCGCGGGGCAGGGCGGTGGGACTCAGCACTGCTGGTAGTTCGATGGCCGGCACGATGCTGGGCCGCAGGGCGGGGGGCAGCAAGCCAAGTGCGAGGCTGGCTGCGGCGAAGGCCACGGCCAGCAGCCACGGTGCGCGGCGCGCTTGCAAGGCGGGCCAGGCGCGGGCGGCAGTGCGCAGCAGGAGCCAGGCGCCGGCTCCTGCCAGCAGGCTGGCCAGGCTGGCCTGCAGGAAGACTAATGCGAACATGGTCTTACTCCTGATCTTCCGGCCACTCACTGAGCAATTGTTCCAGTTCTTTCAGCTCATGCTGGTTCACCAGCTTGGAGCCGGTGAACATATTCACAGGCAGCGGCGCGTTCATTTCCATCACACGATGCGAAAAATCGTGCGCAAATGCGGCCAGCGTTTCAACCTTTTCGAGTACTGGCGCGTATACGTGCATACCGTGGGCGGAATGCTGGCTGATCATGCCTTTCTCAAGCATGCGCTCCAGGGTTTTGCGGGTGGAGGAATAGGACCAGGCCAGTTCTTCTTCTGCCCGGTCGTGGATTTCGCGGGCGCTGAGCGGCTGCTGTTTCCACAGCGCTTTGAGCAAGGTCAGTTCGGTAATGGATGGAATGGCCATAGGGGCTCCTTGTGACGTATGACGGCAGTATGCGACATGTGTCGCACCAATGCAAGGAGTTTATGCGACAGTTGTCACATGCGGTATCATTCACTATATGAAGAAACTTGCAATCATTATCATCGCGGCCCTGGCAGGCCTGACGGCATGCGGGAAACGCCTGACCGAAGCGGAAGTCCGCACCGTCATGGTCAATATGGAAGCCTCGGTCAAACGCCACGATGCTGAAAGCCTGATGGCCAATTTCGCGCCTAACGCCACCATCATGGTGTCAATGCCCGGCACCGGCGGCGGCCTGTCGCGCATGAGCGTGGGCGAGTACAAGACCATGCTGGAAGGGTTGTGGAAGGTGCAGCTGCACTCGAGCTATGAGGTCAGCAGCCGCGAAGTCGCGCTGTCGTCGAATGGCCGCAGCGCCACCGCACGCGATACCGCGAAGGAAGTCGTACTGCTGCCCGGCGAGCGCATGGAATCGCTCAGCAAGCAGAAGGCGGAAATCGCGCTGGTTGATGGTGTGCCGCGCATTATCACGCTGACGGCGGAAGTGGAGTCGCTGGTGGCGACGCCGACGGCAACGGCAAGCCGCAACTAAACTTTCAGGAATTCCTCGCGGCCGCCCAGCCAGCGTTCGAGGTGGGCTTCCACCGTGGCGTTGTTGGCGGGCGTAGGTTCGTGCAGCAAGGCGTGCGCGATGTCGCGGGCCTGGTCGACCAGCCAGCCGTCGGTTTCCAGGTCGGCGAAGCGCAGCATGGCCTGGCCGGACTGGCGTGAACCGAGGAATTCGCCGGGGCCGCGGATCTCCAGGTCGCGGCGGGCGATCTCGAAACCGTCGGTGGTTTCGCGCATGGTCGACAGGCGCTGCTTGGCGACCGGGCCAAGCGGGCTTTGATACAGCAGCAGGCAGACCGAGGCCGCCGAGCCGCGCCCCACGCGGCCGCGCAGCTGGTGCAGCTGCGACAGGCCGAAACGCTCGGCGTGTTCGATCACCATCAGCGAGGAATTCGGCACGTCCACGCCGACCTCGATCACGGTGGTGGCGACCAGTACGTGGATTTCGCCGGCGGCAAAGGCGTCCATCACTTCAGCTTTTTCGGCGGGCTTCAGGCGGCCGTGCACCAGGCCGACGCGCAGGTCGGGCAGGGCGGCGGCCAGGGTTTCGTAGGTCTCCGTCGCGGTCTGCAGCTGCAGCGCTTCCGATTCTTCGATCAGCGGGCAGACCCAGTAGGCCTGGCGCCCTTCCAGCGCGGCGGCATGCACGCGGGCGATCACTTCGTCGCGGCGGTTCTGGTCCACTACGGCGGTGACGATGGGCGTGCGGCCCGGCGGCAACTCGTCGATCACCGAGACTTCAAGGTCGGCGTAGTAAGTCATGGCCAGCGTGCGCGGGATCGGCGTGGCGGACATCATCAGCTGGTGCGGCACGTTGTCGCCGTTGCCCTTGTTGCGCAAGGTCAGGCGCTGGCCGACGCCGAAGCGGTGCTGTTCGTCGACGATCACCAGGCCAAGCTTGGCGAATTGCACGCTGTCCTGGATGATGGCGTGGGTGCCGATCACCAGCTGCGCTTCGCCCGATTCCACCATTGCGTAGGCAGCTTCCTTCTCTTTCTTTTTCAGGCTGCCGGTCAGCCAGGCGACCTTCACACCCAATGGCTCCAGCCATGCGGCGATTTTGCGGAAGTGCTGGTCGGCCAGGATTTCGGTCGGCGCCATCAGGGCGGCCTGGTAGCCGCTGTCGATGGCCTGCGCGGCGGACAGCGCGGCGACGATGGTCTTGCCGCTGCCGACGTCGCCCTGCAGCAGGCGCTGCATCGGGTAGGGCTGTTTGATATCGTTGCGGATTTCCTTCAGCACGCGCTGCTGCGCGCCGGTCAGCTTGAACGGCAGCGAGGCTTCGAAAGCTGACGACAGCTTGCCCACCTTGCCCAGCACGGCGGCGCCCTTGGCGCGGCGTGCGCGCTGCGCCCGTTTCAGCGACAGCTGCTGCGCCAGCAGCTCGTCGAATTTCACCCGTGTCCAGGCCGGGTGGGTGCGGTCGATCAGGGCGTTTTCGTCAATCTGGGCCGGCGGGTAATGCAGGGTACGCACGGCGTTTTCCAGCGGATGCAGGCGCAGGGTCTTCAGGATTTCCGGCGGCAAGGTGTCGGTCCAGTCCACGCGCTTCATCGCGTCCGCAATCGCGCGGCGCAGTACCAGCTGCGACAGGCCTTCGCCGGAAGGGTAGACCGGTGTGAGCGAGGTTGGCAGCGGCGCGCCTTCGTTCACGATCTTGTAGGCCGGGTGCACCATCTCGGCGCCGAAGAATCCATGCCGCACCTCGCCGCGCGCCCGCACGCGGGTGCCTTCGGCCAGCTGCTTGACCTGGCTGCCGTAGAAATTCATGAAGCGCAGCTGGATATCGCCCGTCTCGTCGGCGATATGCACCAGCAGCTGGCGGCGCGGCTTGTAGGCGATTTCATTGGAGGTGACCACGCCTTCCACCTGCGACACCTCGCCGCCGCGCATGCAGGCCTCGCGGACGGTCAGTACTTCCGTCTCGTCCTCATAGCGCATGGGCAGGTGCAGCACCAGGTCCATATCCGTGCGGAGGCCAAGCTTGGCGAGCTTGCTCTCGGCGGTGGCGGCTGGCTTTTTTGCGGCGGCAGGCTTGTTTGGCTTCGTTTCCGGCATTTTTGCGTGGTTTTTGGGCAGATGACGTAAAATAGAGGGTTGCCCAACAGTTTTTCAGTAGTCTCGTCAATGTACTCGCTATCCGACTTCGATTTTAACTTGCCGCCAGAGCGTATTGCGCAATTTCCTCTGCCGGACCGCAGCGCGTCGCGCCTCCTGCATGTGGACGGCAAGACCCTGCACGACCGTCAATTCACCGACATCGTCGACCAGCTGCAAGCCGGCGACCTGCTGGTGATGAACAATACTCGCGTGCTGAAGGCCCGTTTCTTCGGCGTCAAGGACAGCGGCGGCAAGGTGGAAGCCCTGGTTGAGCGCGTGCTGGACACCCGCACCGTGCTGGCCCAGCTGCGCGCCTCCAAGTCGCCCGGCCCGGGCGTGAAGATCCGCCTGGCCGATGCCTTCGACGTGACCGTGGGCGAACGCGCCGGCGAATTCTTCACCCTGCACTTCGATGCCGACGTGTTCGAGCTGATCGAGCAGTACGGCCGCCTGCCGCTGCCGCCTTATATCGAGCACGCGCCGGGTGAGGTGGACGAAACCCGCTACCAGACCGTCTTCAATAAAGTGCCTGGCGCGGTGGCCGCGCCGACCGCCGGCCTGCACTTCGACGAAGCGCTGCTGGACAAGCTGCGCGCCAAGGGCGTGAAGTTCGCCTACGTCACCCTGCACGTGGGCGCCGGCACCTTCCAGCCGGTGCGCACCGAAAACCTGGCCGAGCATAAGATGCACACCGAGTGGTACACCATGCCGCAGGAAACCGTGGATGCGGTGCGCGAGGCGCAGGCCGCCGGCCGCGATGTGGTGGCGGTGGGGACCACTTCGCTGCGCGCGCTGGAATCGGCCTCGCAAAGCGGCAAGATTGAAGCCGGCAGCGGCGACACCAACCTGTTCATCACGCCGGGCTACAAGTTCAAGACCGTCACCCGCCTGATCACCAACTTCCACCTGCCGAAGTCCACCCTGCTGATGCTGGTGAGCGCCTTCGCAGGCTTTACCGAGATCCGCCACGCCTACCAGCACGCGATCGTCAACGAATACCGCTTCTTCAGTTATGGCGACGCCATGCTGCTGACTACAAGGAATATCGATGCTTGAATTTAAACTGATCAAGAAGGACGCCACCGGCAAGACGCACGCCCGCCGCGGCACCGTAAAGCTGAACCACGGCGAGGTGCAGACCCCGATCTTCATGCCGGTCGGTACCTACGGCTCCGTCAAGGCGATGTCGCCGCTGGAGCTGAAGGAAATCGGCGCCCAGATCATCCTTGGCAACACCTTCCACCTGTGGCTGCGCCCTGGTAACGACGTGATGTCCAAGTTCGGCGGCCTGCACGGCTTCATGGGCTGGGACAAGCCGATCCTGACCGACTCCGGCGGCTTCCAGGTGTTCTCCCTGGGCGAAATGCGCAAGATCACCGAGGAAGGCGTGACCTTCAATTCGCCGATCAATGGCGACAAGCTGTTCCTGTCGCCGGAAATCTCGATGCAGATCCAGCGCGTGCTGAATTCCGACATCGTGATGCAGTTCGACGAGTGCACCCCGTACGAGATCGACGGCCGCCCGGCCACCCTGGAAGAAGCCGCCAAGTCGATGCGCATGTCCCTGCGCTGGGCCCAGCGTTCGATGAACGAGTTCAAAGCCGGCGAAAACCCGAATGCGCTGTTCGGTATCGTGCAAGGCGGCATGTATGAAAACCTGCGCGATGAGTCGCTGGAGGGCCTGGAAAAGATCAATTTCCCGGGCCTGGCCATCGGCGGCCTGTCGGTCGGCGAGCCGAAAGAAGACATGATGCGCATCCTGCAGCATGTCGGCCCGCGCCTGCCTGAGAACAAGCCGCACTACCTGATGGGCGTCGGCACGCCGGAAGACCTGGTCAACGGCGTAGCCAACGGCGTCGATATGTTCGACTGCGTGATGCCGACCCGGAATGCCCGCAACGGCTGGATCTTCACCCGCTTCGGCGACGTCAAGATCAAGAATGCGCGTTATAAGGATGACAAGGAGCCGCTGGACCCGACCTGCTCCTGCTACACCTGCCGCAACTTCAGCCGCGCCTACCTGCACCACCTGCACCGCGCGCAGGAGATCCTGGGTGCGCGCCTGAACACCATCCACAACCTGCATTATTACCTCGACATCATGCAGCAGATGCGCGATGCGCTGGATGCAGACCGCTTCCCGGACTGGGTGCAGCAATTCCACGCCGACCGCGCGCGTGGTATTTAAAAAACGGCAAGCCGCCCTTATATAGGTCGGCAGCATCGCTGGTGCTAGAATACACCGCTTAATTTTTTAACTAGAACAACTGGAGTCACCGTGTTCATTTCCAATGCATACGCTCAAACCGCTGCCGACGCCGGCGCCATGGGCAACCTGACCACTTTCCTGCCACTGATCCTGATGTTCGTGGTGATGTACTTCCTGATGATCCGTCCTCAGCAGAAGCGCGCCAAAGAGCAGAAAGCCATGATGGAAGCCCTGGCCAAGGGCGACGAAGTGGTGACCATCGGCGGCATCCTGGGCAAAGTGTCCAAGGTGACCGAGCAGCACGTGACCATCGAAGTCGCGAGCGGCACCGAAATCGTGGTGCAGAAGCACGCAGTGTCCTCGCTGCTGCCGAAAGGCACCCTGAAGGGCCTGTAATGAATGGCGCGGGCGGCTCAGTGCCGCCCGTTTTTGTATTGCCTGAACGCTCAAGACTATGAATCGCTATCCTGTCTGGAAATACATCCTCATCGCCGTGGTGGTGCTGCTTGGCGCCCTGTACACGGCGCCTAACTACTTCGGCCAGACGCCTGCACTGCAGGTCACCAGCGGCAAATCCACCGTTAAGGTAACCAGCGCCCTCGCCACCCAGGTGGAAGAGGTGCTGAAGAAAGAGAACATCAAGACCGACGGCGTCGCTGTTGATGGCAGCGGCATGCACTCCTCCGTGCGCGCCCGCTTTGCCGACACCGACACCCAGTTCAAGGCCCGCCTGGCACTGGAAAAGAGCCTGAATGCGGACCCGAACGACCCGACCTATATCGTCACGGTCAACCTGGTATCGAACACCCCGCAATGGATGCAATCGCTGCACGCCCTGCCTATGTACCTGGGCCTGGACCTGCGCGGCGGCGTGCACTTCCTGATGCAGGTGGACACCAAGGCTGCGCTGACCAAGCGTATCCAGGGCATGCAGGCCGCGATCAAATCGCAGCTGCGCGACAAGAATGTGCGCCATGCCGGTATCGACCGCTCCGGCGACTCGATCATCGTCAAGTTCCGCGAAGACGCGATCCGCAAGCAAGCCAAGGCCATCATCGAAGGCCAGCAGCCTGACCTGAACGTGGTGGAAGCCGCCGACGGCGAAGAACTGCGCCTGGTGGCGACCCTGAAGCCAGCCGCGCTGAAAGCCACCCTGGACAACGGCGTGCAGCAGAACATCGCCACCCTGGGCAAGCGAGTGAACGAACTGGGTGTGACCGAACCGGTGATCCAGCAGCAAGGCCCTGACCGCATCGTGGTGCAGCTGCCAGGCGTGCAGGATGCCGCCCGCGCCAAGGACATCATCGGCCGTACCGCTACCCTGGAAATCCGCATGGTCGACGAGACCGTGACCCCGGGCACCGAACTGACCGCATCGATCCCTTACAACTCCGAGCTGTTCACCGCCGGCAAGGGCACCCCTGTGGTGCTGTACAAGGACGTGGTGCTGACCGGCGACTACATCGCCAGCGCAACCGCCACCTTCGACCAGAACCAGCAGCCCGCCGTCAGCATCGACCTGAACGGCGACGGCGGCCGCAAGATCCGCGAAGCGACCCGCGACCGCGTGGGCAAGAAGATGGCGATCGTGCTGTGGGAAAAGAAGAAGCCGGAAGTGCTGTCGGTAGCGACCATCCAGGAAGAACTGGGCAGCCGCTTCAACATCACCGGCATGGGCACCATGGAAAACTCGGCTGAACTGGCGCTGCTGCTGCGCGCCGGCGCGCTGTACGCCCCGATGGAAGTGATCGAACAGCGTACCGTCGGTCCTGCACTGGGCGCCGAGAACATCAAGATGGGCTTCCATTCCACGATGTACGGTTTTGCCGCCATCGCGATCTTCATGATCGTGTACTACATGATGTTCGGCTTCTTCAGCGTACTGGCGCTGGCCGTCAACCTGCTGCTGCTGATTGCGATCCTGTCGCTGCTGCAGGCGACCCTGACCCTGCCGGGTATCGCCGCAATTGCGCTGGCGCTGGGTATGGCGATTGACGCCAACGTGCTGATTAATGAACGTATCCGCGAGGAGCTGCGTAACGGCGCCAGCGCGCAGAACGCGATCTCCGCCGGCTTCGAGCACGCATGGCACACCATCCTGGACTCCAACGTGACCACCCTGATCGTGGGTATCGCGCTGCTGGTGTTCGGTTCCGGTGCGGTGCGCGGCTTCGCCGTGGTGCACAGCCTGGGCATCCTGACCTCCATGTTCTCCGCAGTCTTCGTTTCGCGCGGCGTTGTGAACCTGTGGTACGGCCGTAAGAAGAAACTGCAGTCGCTGTCGATCGGCACTGTCTGGAAACCTGCGAACTAAGGAATAAAGATGGAATTTTTCCGCATCCGTAAAGACATCCCGTTCATGCGCCACGCGTTGGTCTTCAACGTGGTTTCGGCGCTGACCTTCGTGGCGGCAGTGTTCTTCCTGATCACCCGCCCGCTGAACTTCTCCGTGGAGTTCACCGGCGGCACCGTGATGGAAGTGAAGTACGCGCAGGCAGCCAACCTGGAAGGCGTGCGCGCCACGCTGACCGGCATGGGCTACCACCCTGAAGTGACGGCCATCGACACCGCGCGCGACGCCATGATCCGCCTGCCTAACGCAGCCGGCACCAGCGCGGCCGACACCGCAGCCAGCGTGTTCAACGCGCTGTGCAAGGCCGAGCAGGGCACCGTCAAGCAGCTCGACAAAGTGACCGACAAGGGCGCGCATGAGCTGAAGAGCGCCTGCGTCCACGCTGACGGCACCGAAGGCGTGGCGCTGCAGAAGGTCGAATTCGTCGGCCCGCAAGTGGGCAAGGAACTGGCCGAGAACGGCTTCTGGGCCCTGTTCTGGGTGGTGGTTGGCGTGATGGTCTACCTGGCGATCCGCTTCGAATGGAAATTCGCAGTCGCCGCGATCATCGCTAACTTGCACGACGTCGTGATCATCATGGGCTTCTTCGCCTTCTTCCAGTGGGAATTCTCGCTGACCGTGCTGGCGGCCGTGCTGGCGGTGCTGGGCTACTCGGTCAACGAATCGGTGGTTATCTTCGATCGAATCCGCGAGAACTTCCGCAAGCAGCGCAAGATGTCGGTGCATGAAGTGATCGACAACGCGATCACCTCCACCATCTCGCGTACCATCATCACCCACGGCTGTACCCAGATGATGGTGCTGTCGATGCTGTTCCTGGGCGGCCCGACCCTGCACTACTTTGCCATCGCGCTGACCATCGGTATCTGCTTCGGTATTTACTCCTCCGTGTTCGTTGCCGCCGCCGTGGCCATGTGGCTGGGCGTGAAGCGCGAAGACCTGATCAAGCCGATCAAGGAGAAGGACGAGACTGACGGCGCTGTCGTGTAAACGCCCACCGCTCGGAGAAAGGCAGCCTTAAACGGCTGCCTTTTTTATTTGTGCGACGAGTTCGGTGGGGGCGTGCCGTGCGTCGAGCGTCAGGCCGGCTTCGTCTGGCTGCAGCGGCTCCAGTGCGGCCAACTGGCTGTCCAGCAGTGCGACGGGCATGAAGTGGTTGGGACGGGCTTGCATGCGCTGGGCGAACAGCTCGCGCGGGCCGTGGATGTGGGCGAAGCGCAGTCCTGGGTCGGCGGCGCGCAATTGGTCGCGGTAGCGGCGGCGCAGGGCGGAGCAGGACAGGACCAGGCCTTCGCCGGCAGCGGCTGCGAGCGCGATTTCAGCGGACAGGCGGTCCAGCCATTCGGCGCGGTCTTCGTCGGTCAGGGCGACGCCGGCGCGCATCCTCGCGACGTTGGCGGGGGAGTGGTAGTCGTCGCCTTCCAGGAAGCGCACGCCGAGCGCTTCGGCCAGGGCGGCGCCGACCGAACTCTTGCCGCTGCCGCTGACGCCCATTACGACCCAGCGCATGTTCACGCGCTTTCCCGTGCCATCAGCGTGAAGCCCAGGTCGATGCGGTGCGCCGGCACCTCGTTGCCGCGGATGCTGGCCAGCAGCAGGCTGGCGGCGTCGAATCCGGTCTGGTACAGCGGGGTGCCGACCGTGGTGACGGTAGGATTCATCCACGCCGATGCGGGCAAGTCGTTGAAGCCGCAGATCGCCAGCTGCTCCGGCACCTTGATGCCGCGCCGCTGGCACTGGAAGATGGCGCCATGCGCCAGGTCGTCGTTGCAGCAGAAGATGGCGTCCAGGTCCGGCATGCTGGCCAGCATGCGGCCCACCAGCTCCGCGCCCAGCGCGATGGTGGAAGGCTCGGGGCTCATCATCTCCAGCGCAGGATCGGCCAGGCCGGCCTCCTGCATCGCCTTGCGGTAGCCTTCCGCGCGGCGCAGGGTGCGCTCGTCCAGCTGCGCCGCCATATAGCCGATGCGCTTGCGGCCCTTGTCGATCAGGTAGCGCGTCATCGCGTAGCCCGCGTCCACCTGCGAAAAGCCGACCGACATCACGCCCGGCTCCGGCGACAGGTCCATCATCGACACCACCGGCACGCGCGAGGTGGCGAGCATCTGCTGCACGCGCGGGCTGTGCGTCAGGCCGGACAGCAAAATCCCGTCCGGATTCGACTGCATATAGGTGAACAGCAGCTTTTCCTCCTCCGCATCGGAGTATCGCGTATTGCCGATCAGGATCTGGTAGTTGCAGGGATCGAGCGCATCCTGGATCCCCGCCAGCACCGCCGTGAACACCGCGTTCGACAACGAAGGCACCAGCACTGCAATCACCTTCGATTGCGCCGACGCCAGCGCGCGCGCCGCGCGGTTTGGTACGTATCCCAGTTCCAGCACGGCCTTGTCCACGCGCTCGCGCAGGACGGACGACACCAGCTCCGGCTGGTTGATGGCGCGCGAAGCGGTCATCGGCGCCACGCCGGCCAGCGCTGCTACATCAGAGAGGGTGACTTTGCCGAGTGCACGGCTCTTGGTATTGGTGCTCTTGCTCATGCGGGAATTATAACTATGTTAAGCTGCACGCCTCTCAAAAAAGGAGCGTCAATGAGCCGTACCGGCCGTCTGTTCCAGTTGATGGATGCCATGCGCGGCAGCCGCCGTCCCGTCACCGCGGCAGCGCTGGCGGAGCAACTGGGCGTATCGGAACGCACAATCTACCGCGACATGCAGACCCTGGCCGAACTGGGCGCGCCGGTGGAAGGCTCGGCCGGCCTGGGCTACCTGCTGCGCAGCGGCTTCTTCCTGCCGCCGCTGATGTTCGATGTCGACGAGCTGGAAGCGCTGGTGCTTGGTGCGCGCTGGGTGCGCCGGCAGGGCGACCCCGCATTGGCACAGGCTGCGGCCAATGCGCTCGCCAAAATCGCCACCGCCACGCCCAAGGACCTGCGCGACGACATGGCGGAAACCAGCCTGTGGGTGCCGCTGGTGCGCGATGCGCCCGAGCATGACGAATTCGTGCAGCCCGCGCGTGAAGCGATCCGCCGCCAGCACAAGCTGCGCATCCACTACTGCGATGAAAACGGCTTGGCTTCCGAACGCACGGTGTGGCCATTCGCTTTGGCTTTCTACGATGGGCGCCGCTTGCTGGCCGCCTGGTGCGAGATGCGCAAGGCCAACCGCCACTTCCGCATCGACCGTATTTCGCGAGCCGAGGCGCTTGCAGAACGCTATCCAACACCACGCCACGCTTTGCTGAAAACCTGGCGCGAAGAGAACGCGATTAGCGAAGACTCCTGACAGAAACTGTCAGGAGCCCTTGGTTACCATGGGCGCATTCGATCAACCCTTTGTGGAGTTTAACGATGCGCCTCTATCACAATCCCCTGTCCTCCAATGCCCGCCGCGTATTGCTGCTTGCTAGCCATCTCGGCCTCAAGTTCGATGAAGTGCTGATCGACTTCGCCAGCGATGACGACCGCCGCCGCCTGCTGGAAGTGAACATCTGCGGCAAGGTGCCGGCGCTGGAAGACGAGGGCTTCGCGCTGTGGGAGTCCTGCGCCATCATGCAGTACGTGGCCGACAAGGCCGGCGCCGAAGAGCTGTACCCGAAAGAGCTGAAGGCGCGCGCCGACATCAACCGCTGGATGTTCTTCGGCGCCCAGCACTTCTCGCCGGCGATCGGCATCCTGACCTGGGAATACCTGTGGAAGAAGCTGGTGACCGGCCAGGATCCCGACCCGGTGGAAATCGCCAAGGGCGAGCACTTCGTGCATGAACATGCGGCCGTGTTGGACAAACACCTGGCCACGCGCCAGTGGCTGAGCGGCGACCAGCTGACGCTGGCCGATTTCGCCGTGGCTGCACCGATGATGTACGTCAACCGTGCCAAGATCCCGGTGCAGGCCTACCCGCACCTGCTGGCCTGGGCGGAGCGCGTGCAGCAATTGCCTGCCTGGCGCAATACTGAGGCTCCCTGGCCTTTTTAAGCAGTATGTGAATTGACGCACAGAGTGTGGCCGGTCCGGGACATATGATGGAACCGTCTCTTTCAGGACATCCCTAGTTTTGGACTTGGCCCACTCTCCGGAGTGGGCACTTTTTTTTCTGGACGAGACATCATGCAAACCGTATCCGTGCTGGGCTCCACCATTGCCTATCGCGAGCTTGGCGAACGCAGTTCACGCGCTGTGATTTTCTTGCACGGCAATCCAACGCATTCCTTTATCTGGCGCGGCATCATGCCGCACATAGCGCAGAAGGCCTGGTGCCTGGCGCCGGACCTGATCGGCTTTGGCGCATCGGGCAAGCCCGACATCGCCTACAGCTTCCTCGAACACGCGGCCTATCTCGAAGCCTTCCTGCAGAAGATGGAGGTGGAGGAGTTCATCCTGGTCGGCCAGGACTGGGGCGGCGCGCTGGCGATCCACCTGGCGGCGCGCTATCCCTCCAAGGTGCGCGGCATGGCGCTGATGGAGTTTGTGCGCCCCAGCCCGACCTGGGAGGACTTCCATCCATTGGAGCAGGCGCGCGAGCGCTTCAAGCTGATGCGCGCGGAGGGCAGCGGCGAAGAGTTTGTGCTGCAGCAGAATTTCTTCATCGAACAGATGCTGCCGAAAGGCTCGCTGCGCCCGCTGACGGAGGAAGAAATGGACGCCTACCGCGCGCCATTCCCGACACCGGAATCGCGCAAGCCCATGCTGGCCTTCCCGCGCATGATGCCGATTGCCGGCGAGCCGGCCGACATCTACCAGCTGATCGAGCGCAACGAAACGGTCATGGAGACCGCCCAGTACCCCAAGCTGATCCTGTTCAGTCCCAACGGCGTGCTGACGCCGCGCGCGGTCGCCGAGCGCTACGCCGCAAAGCTGGCCAACTGCAAGCTGGTGGAACTGGGCGAAGGCACCCACAACATCCAGGAAGACCACCCCGACGCCATCGGCCGCGCCATCGCCGCCTGGCTGCCGCAATAACGCACGAGCCCGTGTCCCACCATGGGGTCACACCCCAGCCGGGACACGGGCTCGGCCAATGCAAAGACGAGCTCGTGTCTCACTTAGGGTGTGACCCCAGGGTGGGACACGGGCTCGGCTGTAGGATTTAGTGCAGCAGGGCGGCGGTGAGGGATTTCACTTCTTCCGCCGACTCTTCCATGATGCCGGCCAGCGTGCCGTCGCCGATGGCGAAGTCGATGGTGCTGGCGGCGGACATGGAGGTGGCGCCAGGCCGCGCATGCAGCGGGGAGGCGATTGGCGACAGGTCGTTCGCCAGCAACAACGTGTCGCCGAGGTTTTCCGGCGGCAGGGCGCGCAGGCCTTCCCACATGGCTTCCACGGCCGTCATCACGTTCTCGGGAATC
The DNA here is from genome assembly GCF_038440195.1 of Pseudoduganella sp. OTU4001. NCBI lineage: Bacteria > Pseudomonadati > Pseudomonadota > Betaproteobacteria > Burkholderiales > Oxalobacteraceae > Pseudoduganella > Pseudoduganella sp. OTU4001. The sequence continues at coordinate 46,453 of NZ_JASATG010000016.1, forward strand.
ATCAGCTTCTGCAGCACGCCGCGGCCGATCTGCACCTCGCCGTGCGTGGTCCAGTCCTCAGGATCGCCTTCCATCACTTCGGGATAGGCTTCGGCCTGCGACAGCATGTAGAAGCCGCCCACTTCGTGCACGATGCCGGCAAACATGGCGGTATCGGGGTCGACATGGGACACGCGCCGCGCGATCACCTGCGCCAGCGCCGCCACATGGGCGGTGTGTTCCCACAGCTGGTTGGATTTGGCTTTGAGCAGCGGATTGCGGATCTTGCTGCTCAATTGGCGCACGATCACGGAGGCCACCAGCGACTGCAGGGTGCGCACGCCCAGGCGTTGCACCGCTGTCTTCACGCTGGAAATCTCCATGCCGGAGCGGTTATAGGCCACCGAATTGGCGATTGCCACCGTCCGCGCCGCCAGCAGCGGGTCGGCCTGCACCAGCTTGGCTGCCAGGTCGATATGGCAATTGTCGTCGTTGAGCGCGCGCTGCAGCTTCATCGACGCATCGATATTGGTGGGGAAGGCAAGCTCACCGCGACCCGCTTGGGCCGCAATTGCTTTGAAGGCGTCCAGTCTGTCCATGCGAAAAATTATGGCAGAAAATTGCCCTACGGAACTATCCAAGGGCAATTATTTTGATGAATTTTTCCGCAGGCCTTGCCGGGCGCGATTGAATTACGCTATGCGCCGGGGTTCAGCCTTCGCCGAAGATGGCGTCGCACCCTTCGACGGTGCCTTCGACATCTCCCAATTCGTCGACCAGTTCCAGGTCTTCGAGTTCCTCCACCGCATTGGTGAAGCTGTTGTGCTTGGTGGCGCCGATCAGACGGTAGATCTCACCGTCTTCGTTACGTACGCCGATCAGCAGTTTTTCCTTGCGTACCGCCTCGGCGCTGGTGCTTTCCAGCAGCAGGTTGGCGGTGATTTGCTTGTCGAACTTGGCTGGCTTGATGCCGTCCAGCAGGGTAGTTTTTAACATTCTTGTCGTTCTTTATAGTGGTGTACCGGCACTGATCGTGGCCTTTAGCCCGGCCAGGGTACGTTCCAGTGCGTCAAAATCGGCGTCGCTGTAGCTGGAAAACAAATGTACTCCTTTGGCGACGATGACGGGAAATACTTTGGCAAATAGCTGTTCGCCCGCCGGTGTCAGGCGGACGAAATAGGAGCGCTTGTCGTCGGCATTGCGTTCCCTGTGTACCAGGCCCTTCTGTTCCAGCCGTTCGATGACGCCGGTCAGGGTGCCCTTGGTGATCAGGGTGCGCTCGCCCAGTTCCTTGTAGCTCATGCCGTGGGTGTTGCCCAATGTGGCGATGATATCGAATTGCGCGTGGGTGAGGCCAAGCTGGCGCACATGCTCGCCGGACCACCTCTCAAACCCTTGCATGCATTCGGCCAGCAGCCGGATGCTCTTCAAATATCGTTCGCCCATGGCTTGGGATTATAGCGCCCGCCCGCGGTGCGCAGCATCGGTTAAGATATGCAAACTTATAACAATATGCCGTTTTCGCCATGCCCCAACACGCACGCGGTATCCTGGCACTGCTGGTGGTGACCCTAGTCTGGGGCACCACCTTTCCCGCCATGAAGGACATGACCGATACCTTGTCCGCCAACTGGATTGTGGTATCGCGCTTTGCGGTGGCGGGCGTGCTGCTGTCACCGTTCCTGCTCAAGGCGAAATGGCGCGACCTGCACTACGGCTTCCTGGCCGGCGTGCTGCTGTTTTTCTGCTACCTGGCCCAGGTCGAGGGCCTGAGCATGACGTCCTCCAACCGGAATGCCTTCATCTGCGGCCTGAACGTGCTGGTGGTGCCGCTGCTTGGCATCGCCATGGGCAAGTGGCCGGACAAGCGCATCGTGCTGGCGCTGGTCCTGGCGGTGGGCGGCCTGTTCGCCCTGTGCTGGGAAGGCAGCTTCACCTGGAGCCGCGGCGATTCGCTGGCGCTGGCGGCGGCCTTCCTGTTCGGCCTCTATATCAAGGTGATGGAGCAGTTCTCGCGCAAGGTGGAGCGGCTGATGACGCTGACCGTGGCCCAGATCTGGACCGTGGCGGTGTTTGCCGGGCTGTGGATCCTGCTGCGCGAAGTGCCGCGCGGGGTGATCGATGTGCCGCATGATGCGTCGGACTACTACAACTACATCTGGCAGGGCTTGCTGGAACACAAATGGAACCTGGCCTACCTGGGCGTGATCGCCACGGCCGCCATTATTTCCCTGCAAACCTGGGGCCAGAGCCATGCCACCGCCAATGAGGCGGCGGTGATCTATGCCTTCGAGCCGGCCAGTGCGGCCATTTTCGGCTTTTTCTGGCTGGGCGAAACCATGGGCCCGATGCAGCTGGTGGGCGCGGCGCTGTTGATCTCCGGTATGATTGTCAGTCAATGGAACACCCCTGAGCGCCCTGCGTCGGCGCTCGTCCCCGAATAGAGATGTCATTTGATCAACTTAGTCGCCTGACCCGGGAGCAGCCGCTGCGCGTGCTGCTGGTGAATGCGGGCGAACCGGACAGCCTGGCCTGGTCCGGACTGGTGCAGCCGCTGCGGCTGGCCCAGCGAATCCTGAAAGAAGCCTTCGCGCTCGACGTGCTGGCGCCGGCCCAGGTGGCCAGTGCCGCCGGCGGCTGGCATCTGGCCCTGCTGGTGGCGGATGAAGGTTCCGTGCGTCCCGCGGAGGCCGAGCTGCGCGCCGTGATCGAGCGTTGCCGCGAGGCGGAGTTCTGGGGCGGCGTGGGGGCGGGTGTGCTGTGGCTGGCGCAGGCGGGGGCGGCGGGCAATACCCGCATCGCGCTGCCGTGGGCGCTGTATGCGGACACCGAGGATGTGACGGAGCGCGCGATCCTGACCCCCCATTTGTTCGAGTTGGACGGACGGCTGCTGAGCTGCTGCGGCGGCTCGGCGTCGCTGGACTTCTCGCTGACCCTGGTGGAGGCGCTGTTTGGCGCCAATGTGCAGGCCGAGATCAAGGAGGCGCTGTGCATCGACCGCGTGCGTTCGCAGGACGAGCGGCAGCGGGTGGCCCTGCAGGCCCGTTTCGGCGCCCTGCAACCCAAGCTGTCGGAGGCGGTGACCCTGATGGAGGCCAATATCGAGGAGCCGCTGTCGACCGACGATATCGCCGGCTTGGTGGGCCTGTCGCGCCGCCAGCTGGAGCGGCTGTTCAAGCAGTACCTCGGCTCCTTGCCTTCCCGCTATTACCTGGAGCTGCGCCTGCAGCGGGCCCGGCAGCTCCTATTAGAAACGAACCATTCCATTGTGCAAGTTGGGCTGATGTGCGGCTTCTCGTCCGGGTCGCACTTTTCCACCGCGTTCGGCACGCTATTCGGCAACACGCCACGGGAGGAGCGCCAGCGCAAGTTGCAGCGGTAACCATTTTTGAAAATCCTTGTCGCAGATTCAAAAGAGTTTTAGCATCCCCGCTTTTACAATGCAGTACACCTTACCATTGATGGGGATTTGCCATGAACGCCAAGCTTGACTCTTCTGTTACCACCCGCCCTGTAACCCGCGCCACGTTCGACGAGGTAATCGTCCCGACTTACGCACCTGCCCAGATGGTGCCAGTGCGAGCAGCGGGTCTGGACCTGTGGGACCAGACTGGCAAGCATTACCTGGATTTCACCTCCGGCATCGCCGTGGCCTCCCTGGGCCACTGCAACCCAGTGCTGGTGGAAGCGCTGACCAAGCAGGCCAATACCCTTTGGCACCTGGGCAATGGCTACACCAATGAGCCAGTGCTGCGCCTGGCCACCGCCCTGACCGAAGCCACCTTCGCTGACCGCGCCTTCTTCTGCAACTCCGGCGCCGAAGCCAATGAAGCGGCCCTGAAGCTGGCCCGTAAAGCCGCCCACGCGAAATACGGCGACAAGAAGCCGCGCATCGTGTCCTGCCTGAACTCCTTCCACGGCCGCACCCTGTTTACCGTCTCCGTCGGCGGCCAGGCCAAGTACACCGAAGGTTTCGAGCCGCTGCCACCATCGATCGACCACATCCCTTACAACGATATCGAAGCGGCCAAGGCTGCCATCGGCGACGACGTGTGCGCCGTGATCGTGGAGCCGGTGCAGGGCGAAGGCGGCGTGATGCCGGGCAATCCTGAATACCTGAAGACCCTGCGCGAGCTGTGCGACAAAGTCGGCGCCGTGCTGATCTTCGACGAAGTACAGTGCGGCATGGGCCGTACCGGTTCCCTGTTCGCTTACCAGGGCTACGGCGTGACCCCGGACATCCTGACCTCGGCCAAGGCGCTGGGCAACGGCTACCCGATCGGCGCCATGCTGACCACCGAAGAACTGGCCAAGCACCTGGGCGTAGGCACCCACGGCACCACCTACGGCGGCAACCCGCTGGCGGCCACCGTGGCGCTGACCGTGCTGGAAACCATCAACCAGCCTGCTTTCCTGGCGCGCGTGAAGGAAGCGTCCGAGAAGCTGATCGCCAAGCTGGAAGGCCTGGTACGCGATTTCCCTCAGGTGTTCTCCGCTGTGCGCGGCGCTGGTCTGCTGCTGGGTCTGGTTGTGGCGGAGCCATTCAAGGGCCGCTCGAAGGACATCCAGCGCGCTGCTGAAGCGCATGGCCTGATGATCCTGATTGCGGGCATGGACGTGGTGCGCCTGGCGCCGGCGCTGATCGTGTCGGATGCGCAGATTGAGGAAGCCGACCGTATTATCCGCCTGGCGATCGCTGACCTGACCAAGGCTGCCTAAAACCGGTAAACCAGGGGCAGACACAAGTGTCTGACCCGATCTGCGGCAGTCGCGGGTCGGGTCTGACCCTTGGGTCAGACCCGGATTTACCGGTTTTTGTTTTAGAGAAGAATAAAGAGGAGCACCCCATGTATGTAGTCCGTCCGGTAGAAACCGCCGACATCGCCGCCCTCGAATCACTGGCTGCGGTCAGCATGCCGGGTGTCCATACCCTGCCCAAGACCCGCGAAAAGATCGAGCAAGCCGTCGAAGGTTCCATCGCATCCTTCTCCGCCCACGTCGACATCCCGAGCGAAGAGTCGTACATGTTCGTGATGGAGTCGCTGGCCGACAAGAAGATCGTCGGCACCGCCGCCATCCACGCCTCCGCAGGCTCGAACGGCACCTACTTCTCTTTCCGCAACGACGTGATCCAGCAGGTCTCGCGCGACCTGAACATCAGCCACAGCGTGCACGCGCTGACGCTGTGCTCCGAACTGACCGCCTACTCGCAACTGTCCGGCTTCTACGTCGACGCCAGCGTGGCGCAGCGTCCGGAAGCAGCACTGCTGTCGCGTTCGCGCCTGCTGTACGCGGTGCAGGCGCCGCACCGCTTCGGCGACCGCTTCTTCGTGCCGCTGGCCGGCCTGACCGATGAAAACGGCGGTTCGCCATTCTGGGACGCGCTGGGCCGCAAGTTCTTCAAGATGGACTTCCTGGATGCCGAACGCGTGATCGGCGGCGCCCGTAACCGGACCCTGATCGTGGAACTGATGCCGCACTATCCGGTGTATGTGCCGCTGCTGCCTGGCGCTGCGCAATCGGTGATGGGCCAGATCCACCCAAGCGGCGAACTGGCCTTCAACCTGCTGACCTCTGAAGGCTTCGAAGCCGACGAGTACATCGACATCTTCGACGGCGGTCCGATCCTGCAGGCGCACAAGCATTCGCTGCGCACCTTCACCGCGTCCATGCCGCGCCGCGTGGCCAACGCCAGCGGCACCCCGGCCAGCGACAACGTGGCCACCTATGCCGTTTCCACCGGCCCTGACCAGCGCTTCCGCGCCGTGACGATCAACTGCGCGCCGCTGGAAAACAGCGATGCCGTTTGCCTGCCGAAGGAAGTCCAGGAAGTCCTGGGCGTAGCCGAAGGCGATACCGTGACCTGCGTCCGCATTTAAGAACGAGAATACCTATGCTAGTTGTACGCGCCATTAAAGCGAATGACCTGGACGGATTGTTCAACCTGGCCAGCCAGGTGGGCACCGGCATGACCACGCTGAAGCCGGACATGAAGATGATGGGCGACCGTGTCGCCGTCGCCGTCGCGTCCTTCAACGAAACCATCCCGCCGGAAGAACGCGACTACATGTTCGTGATGGAAGACACTGCGACCGGCCGCCTGGCCGGCGTGTGCGCCATCAAGGGCGCGGTCGGCCTGACCGAGCCGTTCTACAACTACCGCATCGGCACCCTGGTGCACTCCAGCCGCGAGCTGAATGTGTTCACCCGCATGGACACGCTGTACCTGTCGAACGACCTGACCGGCTGCTCCGAGCTGTGCTCCCTGTTCCTGCACCCGGACTACCGCCAGGGCAACAACGGCAAGCTGCTGTCGAAATCGCGCTTCCTGTTCATCGCCCAGTTCCCGCACCTGTTCGAGCAGAAGATCATCGCCGAGATGCGCGGCTACCAGGCGGAGGACGGCAGCTCGCCGTTCTATGAAGGCCTGGGCCGCTACTTCTTCAAGATGGACTTCCACCACGTGGACGATTTGACCGCGCTGGGCAAGAAGTCCTTCATCGCGGAGCTGATGCCGCGCCAGCCGCTGTATGTCGACTACCTGCCGCAGGATGCGCAGGAAGCGATCGGCAAGGTGCACCAGGCCACCGCGCCGGCGCGCCGCCTGCTGGAGCAGGAAGGCCTGCACTACGAAGGCTATGTCGATATCTTCGATGCCGGCCCGGTGCTGCAAGCGCGCGTTTCCGAACTGCGCGCGATGCGCGACAGCGAACTGGCGATTGTGGAGCGCGATACCGATACCGCGCACGCTTGCGCCCTGCACACCACCGAACCATACCTGGTGTCGAACACGGTCATGAAGGATTTCCGCATGATCCTGACCGACGCCAATCCATCCGACGGCAGCATCGACTTGTCGTCCGAAGAACAAGCGCTGTTGCATTGCCACTCCGGCGAAACCGTGCGCACCCTGTCTCTCAACGTGAGGAAGAACCAGAATGTCTGATAAAGCACTGAGCAATTTCATCAACGGCCAATGGAAGGCAGGCCACGGCGAGACCATCGTGACCACCAACCCGGCCACCGGCAAGCAGACCTACGCTTCGCAGGAGTCGACCGCGAGCGATGTGGCGGAAGCCGCGCAGGCTGCGCGCGCCGCGTTTGAAGCCTGGGCCTACCGTCCGCTGGAAGAGCGCATCGCCATCGTCACCAGGTTCCGCGACCTGCTGAAGGAAAACGCGGAAGACCTGGCGCAGACTATTTCCGAAGAAGTCGGCAAGCCGCTGTGGGAAGCGCGCACCGAAGTCACCACCATGGCGAACAAGGTGGATATCTCGATCACTTCCTACGGCGCGCGCACCGGCGTGAGCTCCTCCAAAGTGGCCGACGGCGAAGCCGTGCTGCGCCATCGTCCGCACGGTGTGTTCGGTGTATTCGGTCCTTACAACTTCCCTGGCCACCTGCCTAACGGCCATATCGTTCCTGCGCTGATCGCCGGTAACACCGTGGTGTTCAAGCCGAGCGAGTACGCGCCGCGCACCGCCATCAAGACCGTGGCGCTGTGGGAAAAGGCTGGCGTCCCAGCTGGCGTGATCAACCTGGTCAACGGCGGCCGTGAAACCGGCATCGCGCTGGGCCAGAATGAAGAAATCGACGGCGTGCTGTTCACCGGCTCCAGCCAGACCGGCGCGGCGCTGCACAAGCAGTTCGGCGGCCAGCCCGGCAAGCTGCTGGCGCTGGAAATGGGCGGCAACAATCCGCTGATCGTGTGGAATCCGACCGATATCGACGCTGCCGTGTTCATGGCGGTTTCCTCCTCCTTCATCTCCGCCGGCCAGCGCTGCACCTGCGCGCGCCGCGTGATCGTGCAGAAGGGCGAGCAGGGCGACGCGTTCGTCAAGCGCTTCGTGGAAGTAGCTTCGAAGCTGGGCGTAGGCGCTCCGGCCGCCGAACCGGCTCCGTTCATGGGCCCTGTGGTTTCCGCTGCCGTGGCCGAGCGCCTGGTGCAGGCGCAGGCCGACATGGTGGCCAAGGGTGGCAAGCTGCTGCTGGAAATGCGCCAGCTGGAGCCGGGCACCGGCTTCGTTTCCGCCGGCATCGTGGACACCACCGACGCCAAGGGCATCCCTGACGAAGAATGGTTCGGCCCACTGGCACAGATCATCCGTGTTGACGATTTCGACGCCGCGATCAAGGCCGCCAACAACACCGGCTACGGCCTGGCCGCGGCCCTGATCTCGACCGACGAAGCGCTGTGGCAGAAGTTCCAGCTGCGCGCCCGCGCCGGCATCGTGAACTGGAACCGTCCGACCACCGGCGCGGCCAGCTCGGCCCCGTTCGGCGGCGTCGGCAAGTCCGGCAACCACCGTCCAAGCGCATACTATGCGGCGGACTACTGCGCCTACCCGGTCGCTTCGATCGAGAACAGCGCCCTTGAAATGCCAGCCAAGCTGTCGCCTGGCATGAACTTCTGAGGATGAACATGCCATCTGCACGCGAATATAACTTCGATGGCCTGGTTGGGCCGTCGCACAACTACGCCGGCCTGTCGTTCGGCAACGTAGCGTCCTTCAACAACGTCAAGAGTGCTTCCAATCCGAAGCAGGCGGCCCTGCAGGGCCTGGCCAAGATGCGCGAGCTGGCCAAGCGCGGTTTCGCGCAGGCGCTGCTGCCGCCGCAGGACCGTCCGAATTTCCGCCTGCTGCGCAGCCTGGGCTACAGCGGCTCGGATGCGGACGTGATCACCAAGGCGTATAACGATTCGCCGGTGATCCTGGCGTGCGCCTACTCGGCATCGCCGATGTGGACCGCCAATGCGGCCACCGTCAGCCCATCGGCTGACACCTCGGATGGCCGCGTGCATTTCACCGCCGCGAACCTGAACAATAAGCTGCACCGCGCTTTCGAGCACACCCAGTCGGCCCGCGCGCTGCGCGCAATCTTCAAGGACCCGCGCTTCTTCGCGGTGCATGACGCACTGCCAGGCACCCCGGCCTTCGGCGACGAAGGTGCGGCCAACCACACCCGCCTGTGCGACCAGCACGGCAACCCTGCGGTGGAGCTGTTCGTGTACGGCCGCGTGGAGTTCGATCCTTCCGCGCCGGCGCCGAAGAAATTCCCTGCGCGCCATACGCTGGAAGCTTCGCAAGCGGTGGCCCGCCTGCATGGCCTGGACCCGGCGCGCTGCGTATTCGTGCAGCAAAACCCGGAAGTGATCGACCAGGGCGTGTTCCATAACGACGTGATCGCGGTGGGTAACGGCAATGTGCTGTTCTACCACGAGCAGGCGTTTGCCGATGAACAGGCGGCGCTGGCCTCGATCCGCGCGGCGATGCATGGCGTGGGCGCGGAGCTGGTGGCGATCCGCGTGCCCACCGCCGAAGTGTCGGTGGCGGATGCGGTGTCGTCCTACCTGTTCAACACCCAGTTGCTGTCCAAGCCGGATGGCAAGATGGCGCTGGTGACGCCGCATGAATGCCAGGAAGTGGCGTCGGTTGCGGCTTTCCTGGAGAAGCTGGTGGCGTCCGGCGGTCCGGTGAATGAGCTGATCCACTTCGACCTGCGCCAGTCGATGCGCAACGGCGGCGGGCCGGCTTGCCTGCGCCTGCGCGTGGCGCTGACCGATGAGGAAGCGGCGGCCATGCACCAGGGTGTCGTCATGACCGAAACGCTGTACCATACCCTGGTTGCGTGGGTCGAGAAACACTACCGCGACCATCTGGAACCAAAAGACTTGGCAGATCCGCAATTGGCTGTCGAAGTGCACACCGCACTCAAAGAGCTGGAACAGATCCTGGGCTTACCCGGCCTCTACGATCTGGCATAACAACGAACCTGGAGAAGCAGATGAAACAAATGCCACAAGAGCTGCGTAAGCAGACGCTGGAACTGGTCAAGGCCAGCGGCCCGATCGCCCAACTGATCGAAGCCTGGCTCGGCTCACTGGACGATGAAGACCTGGCCGACCTGTCGCCCGGCAGCCTCGCCCCAGTCCTTGTGGAAGGTTTCACCCAGCTGTCCAAGCGCACCACGTCCGGCTGCCAGATCGCCAAGCTGCAGTACCAGGAAGCCCGCGGCGGCCACGCCACCGCGCTGCTGATCGTCAATGACGACATGCCTTACCTGGTCGACTCCATCGTGATCGCCATGCGCAAGCTGCGCGTCGGCTCCAACGGCGTGCTGAACGCCGTGCTGCCGGTGCGCCGCGCCGCCGACGGCAGCGTGGAAGCCGTCGGCCAGCAAGGCGACAAGCTCGAATCCATGGTCCTGTGCCTGCTGTCCGAACAGCTGGAAGACGCCGCACTGGCCGAACTGACAGAACGCATTGAAATGGTGGCGCGCGACGCCGCCATCGTAAAGCGGGACCAGGCCGCCATGAAGGACCGCTTCTCCACCGTCGCCGCCGAATCCTCGGCCCACGGCGAAGAAGGCCAGGAAGTCGCTGCCTTCCTGCAGTGGGCGCGCGACGAAGGCTTTGAAGTGCACGGCTACGCCTACTACCAGGTGAAGCCGGGCGCACGCGAACTGGAACGCGACATCCCGAGCCGCATCGGCGTGCTGCAGGACACCGCGCACCCGGTCTACGGCACCTGCCTGGCCAACATCCCGGGCGACTTCGACACCCTGTCCAAGCGGGCCCACACCCTGTCCATCGTCAAGGCCGACGTCGCAGGCACCCTGCACCGCGACCAGTCGCTGGACTTCATCGGCGTGCGCCACACCGACGGCAAAGGCGCCATCCTGGGCGAACACTGCTTCGTCGGCCTGTTCACCCGCGCCGCGACCCTGACCCCGCTGGCCCGCCTGCCATTCGCACGCGGCCGCATCGCACAAGTGCTGAAGATTGCCGGCGTGCGCGAAACCGGCTTCCGCGCCGAGAAATTCATCGAGATCCTGGAATCGCTGCCGCGCACCGAAGCGCTGGAAGCGGAACCTGAATGGCTGGCCGAAGTGTGCGGCGCCGTGGTGTCGCTGTACAAGCAGCCGCGCGCCAAGGTGTTCGCCCGCCGCGACGTGTATGCCCGCCACCTGAACGTGCTGGTCTACCTGCCGCGCGAACGCTACTCCGCCACCGTGGCGCACCAGCTGGCGCGCGCCCTGCAGGAAAGCTCCGGCGCCACCCACGTCAGCTCGCAGACCCTGGTGTCGGACGGCCCGCTGGCCCGCCTGTACCTGATCGCCCACGCCGCACGCTACCCGCTGGATCTGGAAAGCGATATCCAGCGTCCGCTGCTGACTATCCTGGACGGCTGGCACGACGCCTTCTCCGAACTGGCCGACAAGGTTGGCGAAGAGCCGCTGCGCAACAGCCTGCGCAAGCTGTGCTCCACGCTGCCGGTCGACTACGTGGCAGCTACGCCTCCAAGCGTGGCCTTCCATGACCTGGACAAGATCCTGCGCAATGGCGACGGCGAGCGCGTTGCAGTGCGCGTCGAACTGCCATCCGAAGGCAATGCCGCGACCACCATCCGCCTGTATTCGGTGGACCGCGTGCCTGCGCTGTCGTCCATCCTGCCGGCGCTGCATAACGCCGGCGTCGCGATCGAACGCGAATCGGCCCACACCATCCGCACCGCGGACGGCAAGAAGCACTACATCACCAGCCTGGCCGTTGACGCGCAAAGCGCTTCCGAGCTGGCGCGTCCTGGCGTAGTGGAAGTGGCGCAGGAACTGTTCAACGCCCTGTTCAACAACGAAGCCGAAGACGGCCGCCTGAACGGCCTGGTGGTCGAGGGTGGCCTGAGCCTGCGCGAAGTGCAGCTGGTGCGTGCTTACATGAGCTACTGGCGCCAGGGCGGCAGTCAGTTCACCGTGCGCTATATGGCGGAAACCCTGCGCCGCCACCCGGCGCTGGTGAAGGAGCTGGTCGATGCCTGGAAAGAGCGCTTTGACCCGCAGCAGCCGGAAGCCACCCGCAACGCGGCCAAGGACAAGCTGCTGGCCATCAAGGGCCGCCTGACGTCGATCAACCACGCCGACACCGAAGTGATCTTCGCTTCGATGATCGACCTGATGCTGGTTACGCTGCGCACCAACTACTTCCAGAACGCGCAGCAGGGCGACAAGATCATCTTCAAGTTCGACACCAGCAACCTGCACCTGATTCCTGAACCGCGTCCGTTCCGCGAGATCTACGTGTTCTCGCGCCGCTTCGAGGGCGTGCACCTGCGCGGCGGCCCGGTGGCGCGCGGCGGCCTGCGCTGGTCCGACCGTATGGAAGACTACCGCACCGAGGTGCTGGGCCTGGTGAAGGCGCAGATGGTGAAGAACGCCGTGATCGTGCCGGCCGGCGCGAAGGGCGGCTTTATCTGCAAGCAGATGCCGAAAGGCGCCGCACGTGAAGTGGTGGCGGCGGAAGGTGAAGCATGCTACCGCCTGTTCATTTCCAGCCTGCTGGAAGTGACCGACAACCGCGTGCTGGGCAAGATCGTGGCGCCGGAAGACACCGTCCGCTACGACAATGACGACCCGTACCTGGTGGTGGCGGCCGACAAGGGCACCGCAACCTTCTCCGACATCGCCAACAGCATCGCGGTGAAGCGCGGCTTCTGGCTGGGCGACGCCTTCGCATCGGGCGGCTCCAACGGCTACGACCACAAGAAGATGGGCATTACCGCCAAGGGCGCGTTCGAAGCGGTCAAGCGCCACTTCTACGAGATGGGCCACGACATGAACACCACCCCGTTCACCGTGGTGGGCGTGGGCGATATGTCGGGCGACGTGTTCGGCAACGGCGTGCTGCTGTCGAACCAGATCAAGCTGCTGGCGGCGTTCGACCACCGCCACATCTTCCTGGACCCGAATCCGGATACCGCGAAATCCTTCGCCGAACGCCAGCGCATGTTCGCACTGCCGCGCTCCTCGTGGGAAGACTACAACAAGGACCTGATCTCGAAGGGCGGCGGCGTGTTCCCGCGTACCGCGCGCACCATCGAGCTGTCGCCTGAGATCCGCGCGGCGCTGGACATCGAGGAAACCTCGCTGGCGCCGGAAGAGCTGATGCACCGCATCCTGCTGGCCCCTGTGGACCTGTTCTACAACGGCGGTATCGGTACCTACATCAAGTCCTCGGCCGAAACCCACGCGCAGGTGAAAGACCGCGCCAACGACAATATCCGCGTCAGCGGCAATGAGCTGCGCTGCAAGGTGGTGGCGGAAGGCGGCAACCTGGGTGCGACCCAGGCCGGCCGTATCGAATTCGCCCTGGCCGGCGGCCGCATCTTCACCGATGCGATCGACAACTCGGCCGGCGTGGATTGCTCCGACCATGAAGTGAACTGCAAGATGTGGCTGGACGTGGAAGTCAACGCCGGCCAGACCTCCGAGGCAGACCGCAACCAGCTGCTGAACGAGATGACCATGGAAGTGGAACGCCTGGTCCTGCGCGACAACATCCAGCAAACCCGTTTGCTGGTGCGCGAGCAGCAAGCCCAGTCCGAGGCGCATGTGCAGGACGGCTACGCCGACCTGATCGCCGACCTGGAAGAGGAAGGCGCCCTGTCGCGCGAACTGGAGCACCTGCCTAGCGTGGCCGAACTGGCACGCCGCAAGGCCGATGGCCGCGGCCTGACCACGCCGGAACTGGCAGTGGTGATCGCCAACGTGAAGAACCGCTACAAGCGCCTGCTGTCGGCCATGCCGCTGACGGACGAAAGCTGGGCGGAGAAGGTGCTGCGTCCTTACTTCCCTGAGCAGCTGGTGGCGACCCGTCCGCCGCTGAACCACCCGCTGGCCAACGCCATCCTGGCGACCGTGCTGGCGAACGAGGTGGTGAACCGTTGCGGTCCATTGATGATCCGCGAACTGGCGGCGGCGCACAACTGCAGCGAGCAGGATGTGATCCTGGCCTGGGGCCAGGCATGGTCCGCGCTGGACCTGGCGCCGATCTTCGACACCCTGGATGCGGACGCCCTGGTGGTGCCGCGCCATGTGGCGATGCGTGTGGATGCACGCACCCGCTCGATGCTGAAGGCGGTGATCGAGGGCGTGCTGGGCGTGCCGAAAGAGCAGCTGCGCGGCGCCGGCATTGCCGAACTGACCAAACTGTTCGCCGATCCGGCCACCGTGCGCAAGATGGCGGCCGATGTGCAGTCCGAAGCAGCGACCCACAGCGGCCTGCGTGCCGAGTTTGTGCAGGCGTGGAATGCGGTCGATGCGCTGGAAGGCGTGGCGGCATTCGTGTTCGCGGCGCTGTCGGTCAAGCGTCCAGCGGGCATGGACCTGCCGGGCTTCCTGGCTGTCGGCATGGCGCTGCGTGCGCAAGCCGGCATCGATACGCTGGAGCGCGGCCTGAAGCTGGCGGCGACCTCCAAGTCGCAGGAACAGTTGCGCAGCTACGCGCAATCGGCCTTGCGCCGTACGCAGCAGAAGCTGCTGTCGCAGGTGCTGGCACGCGCCACCGATGGCCACGACGCGGTCGAAGCGGTGGAGGTTGTGACCTGCACCCTGGGCCTGTCCGGCTACGCAACTTCGGCTGACCTGGAACAGGCCATGCTGGATGTGTGGGCACTGTCCGAGGCAGTCAACGCAGCAGGGATGACGCAAGCAGCATGAGTAATTCCGTAGCACCCCTGCCAGCCGCCGTGCGCGCGCTGGCAGAAGCCGACTTCAGCGCCGTTGCGCGCAGCTTCACCGAGGCCGGCTTTGCCGTCGGCCAGCCAGCCGACGGCATCATCACCATCCGCCGCCCGGACGCTGCGCGTCCAGCGGTGCTGGTCTCCGTCGGCGTCCACGGCGACGAAACCGGCCCGATCGAACTGGTTGCCTACTTGCTTGACGCCCTGGCTCAAGAGCCACAAGCGCTGGCGGTCGACCTGATGCTCTGCGTCGGCAACATCGGCGCCATCCGCCAGGCCAAACGCTTCATCGACGCAGACCTGAACCGCATGTTCCGCGCCGAGCGCGGCACCCTGGCCGGCACCGCCGAATCCGCCCGCGCGGACGTCATGATCGCCGCCACCAGCGAATTCTTCGCCAATGCAGGCAAGGAGCGTTGGCACCTCGACCTGCATACCGCCATCCGCCCCAGCGTCTACCCAACTTTCGCCATCGTCCCCGACCTGATCGCCGACGACGCGAAAGAGCAGTTGATCGCCTGGCTCGGCGAAGCAGCCATCGGCGCCATCATCATGAACCCGGCGTCGGCCGGCACCTACAGCTACTACAGCGCCGAGCACCACGCCGCCGCCGGCACCACGGTGGAACTGGGCCGCATCGGCACCCTGGGCCAGAACGACCTGTCCCAGTTCGAAGAAGCCCGCATCGCCCTGAACCGCCTGTTGCGCGGCCAGGCGCCTGCCAAAGCCGCAAAGCAGGCCCACGTCTACAAGGTCGCCCAGAACATCATCAAACTGAGCGACAACTTCACGATGGCCTTCGGCAAAGAGACGCAGAATTTCACCGCCCTGAAAAAAGGCGACGAAATCGCCCGCGACGGCGACACCGTCTACACCGTACAGCACGACGAAGAACTGGTAGTATTCCCCAACCCCGATGTACGAATCGGCCTGCGTGCCGGAATGATGGTCACGCGCGTGAAATAAGCACCCCGAAAGGAGTAGCGCATGTCCCTGTCAATGTACAAAGTCTCCGCGCCCGTCTTCGTGCGCGGCCTGAAGGTGATGGCTGAACTGCTGCGCAAGGCGGAAGCCAGCGGCAAGGCGCCGGAAGCGCTGCTGGCGGCGCGCCTGGCCGACGACATGCTGCCGCTGACCGCCCAGGTGCAGCGCGCCAGCGATACCAGCAAACTCTCGATCGAACGCCTGACCGGCGTCGCAGCGCCGAAATTCCCCGACAACGAGGCCAGTTTCGAGCAGCTGCAGCAGCGCATCGCGAACACGATCGCTTATATCGAAGGGGTAGGGGAGGAGCATTTCGCGGACAGCGAAACGCGGGAGGTGGCGCTAAGTTTCGGCAGCTTCAAGCCGACCTTCACAGGCGAAAGCTATCTGCTGACCTTCGCGCTGCCGAACTTCTACTTCCACGTCGTGACCCTGCACGACATCTTGCGGAACCAGGGAGTCAAGATCGGCAAGATCGACTACCTGGGTCCTTACGAAGGCTAATCAGCTGGCCAGGCCGCTGCGCAGCGCGTAGGTGGCCGCCACGACCAGCAGGGCCAGCCCCAGCGAGATCACTGCAGTCGCCGCCATGGGATGGAAACGGGACGAAACGGTAGGGATCTTTTTGTACATGGTTGGCTCCTTCTCAGTGGCGGTTTTGCATGAGTTGCAGATTATCAATGCGCGCGGCGCCAAGCTAGATCAATGCTGTATCAATGGTAAGGACTTGTAACAAGCCGCTAACGTGGGCTGAGCACCACGATTGCCTTTCCTGCATCAAATTCCTTTAGGTTCAATATCTGCGAGGTCTTATAATCGTGGGGTTTTTTTGTCCTGAAGGATATGCCTGTGAATCAATCGTTGGTCCAGAAGCTGACCCGTACCAAGCCGGCCCCTGTGGAAACTGATAGTGGCGCCAGCCTGCACGGGGAGGGCTTGAGCCGCTCCATCGGCCTGTTTTCGCTGACCATGATCGGCGTCGGCGCCACGATCGGCACCGGTATCTTCTTCACCATGGTCGAAGCGGTGCCGAAAGCCGGCCCCTCCGTGGTGCTGTCCTTCCTGCTGGCGGCGCTGACCGCCGGCCTGACTGCCCTGTGCTACGCCGAACTGTCGTTCCGCGTGCCGGCCGCCGGTTCCGCCTATTCCTTCGCTTACCGCACCCTGGGTGAGTTCATGGCCTTCATCGTGGCCTTCTGCCTGCTGCTTGAATACGGGCTTGCGGCCAGTGCCACGGCGATCGGCTGGTCGGACTACCTGAATAACTTCCTGGTCAATGCCTTCGGCTGGCAGATTCCAGAGCATCTGCGCTCGCCGATGATCGTCTCGACCGCCAACGGTACGGTATGGAATGTGGGCCACTTCAACTTGCCGCCGGTGATCCTGGTGGTGCTGTGCTGCTTCCTGCTGGTGCGCGGCGCCAAGGAATCGGCCACCGCCAACGCCATCATGGTGATGATCAAGCTGGCAATCCTGATCTTCTTCGCCGCCATTGCCTTCACCGGTTTTGACACCAACAACTTCACGCCATTCCTGAAGCCTACCGCCGGCGAGCTGCTGCCCGGTGCGGCCGGCATCGCCGCTGCGGCGGGCACGGTGTTCTTCTCCTTTATCGGCCTGGACACGATTGCCACCGCCGGCGAAGAGGTGCGCAATCCAAAGCGCAACGTCCCGATCGGTATCATCGCCGCGCTGATTATCGTGACCGTGTTCTACATGCTGGTGGCCATGGCGGCCATGGGCGCCCAGCCTGCGCACATGTTCGAACACCAGGCAGCCGGCCTGTCGGTGATCCTGCAGAACGTGACCGGCAAGGCGTGGCCTGCGCTGGTGCTGTCGGCCGGTGCGGTGATTTCCGTGTTCTCGGTGACCCTGGTGACCATCTACGGCCAGACCCGCATCCTGTACGCGATTGCCAAGGACGGCCTGGTGCCGAAAGCCTTCCAGAGCGTGAACCCGAAATCGCACGCCCCGGTGGCCAATACCCTGATCGTGAGCGTGGTGGTGGGCGTGGTGGCAGGCCTGGTGGACTCCACCTTCCTGTGGGATATGGTGTCGATGGGCACCCTGACCGCCTTCATCGTGGTGTCGATCGCGGTGCCGGTGCTGCGTTCCAAGGAGCGCGCAGCGGGTACCTACACCAAGGGCGGCTTCCGCGTGCCTTTCGGTCCTTACTTCGTGCCGGGCCTGAGCATCCTGGCCTGCGCCTACCTGATGATCAACCTGTCGCACGCCACCAAGATGATTTTCACTATCTGGATGGCCGTTGCAGTGATAACCTACTTCATCTACGGAATCCGCAACTCCCGGCTTAATAAGGTGTAAAGAATGCAGGTCAAAGCAATCGCCCAAACAGTTTTCCTGGCTTCGGCCATCATCTCTGGGGCGGTTGCCCAGGCCGGGCCGGCCAGCCAGGCCATCCGTGACTACCGCGCGGTAGCCATCTCCCCCGCCGGCGACCGCGTCGTGTCGCTGGAAGCCATCGACGCCGGCAACGGCAAGCGCCCGCATGCGACCGTCGTGGTGCGCGACGCTGCCAGCGGCGCCATCGTCTCCGAATTCGATCCCTGCAGTACCTGCGGCTACGACAAGCCTTCCTGGTCGCCGGACGGCAAGGCGCTGGCCTTTGTCGGCAGCGACAGCCGTGCGGGATCGGCCTGGCTGTACGTGACCCCGGCGGCGCCCGGCGGCAAGACCCGCTCCGTGGCCACCGTGAAAGGCGTCGCCAGCACCGCGCGCTGGTCGCCGGATGGGCGCACCCTGGCGCTGCTGGCCACCCCCGATGCCAAAAAGGAAACCGGCGCCACTGCCGCTGGCGCACGCCAGGTGGGTGAGATCGGTGTGGACGAAGACGCGCAGCGTATCGCCACCATCCCGGCCGAAGGCGGCGCGCTCAAGCTGGTTTCTCCGGACGACACCTTCATCTACGAGTACGACTGGACGCCGGACGGCAAAGGCTTCATCGCAACTAGCGCCAAGGGCAATGGCGATAACAACTGGTGGGTGGCCAAGCTGTCGTATATCGACGCCGGCAGCGGCGCGCTGCGCATCGTGGCGCATCCTGGCACGCAGCTGAATATGCCGCGCGTGTCGCCGGATGGCCGCACTGTGGCTTATATCGGCGGCTTAATGAGCGACTTCGGTTCCGTCGGGGGCGACATCTACACCGTGCCGCTGGCCGGCGGCGAACCGGTCAACCTGACGCCTGGCTTCAAAGGTACCTTTAACGCACTGGCCTGGCGCGGCAAGGGCCTGTTGGCTAATGCCCTGATGGGCGACAAATCGAATATCGTGGCGCTCGACCCGCAGGGCCGCAGCACTGTGCTGCGTTCCGTTGCGGCTTCCACCAGTGCGGGCGATGGCCGTATGACCTTCAGCGCCGACGGCGCCAAGGCTGCCGCGGTGCAGGAGGACTTCGAACACGCTGGGGCCATCATGGCCGGCCCGGTCGCGTCCATGCGCGCCATCACGGACGATAACGCCCACCTGCAGCCGCAGGTCGCGGTGCAAAACGTCAGCTGGAAGAATGAAGGCTTCAGCGTGCAGGGCTGGCTGATCGGTCCGCGCAATGTGGAGGCGGGCAGGAAGTATCCGATGATCGTGCAGGTGCACGGCGGCCCGGCCGCTGCTGCCTCGCCGCGCTATATCGCGCCGGGTGAGCAGGGCAGTCCGCTGCTGCGCGAGCTGGTGGAGAAGGGCTACTACGTGTTCCTGCCGAACCCGCGCGGCAGCTTCGGCCAGGGGCAGGCGTTTGCGCGCGCCAACCGCCGCGATTTCGGCGGCGGCGACTTGCGCGATATCCTGGCCGGCGTTGATGCCGTGGCGGCGGTGGCGCCGGTCGATACCAACCGCATGGGGTTGATGGGGCATTCCTATGGCGGCTTCATGACCATGTGGGGTGTGACGCATTCGCAGCGCTTCAAGGCTGCGGTGGCTGGCGCTGGTATTGCGAACTGGATTTCGTATTACGGCCAAAACGGCATTGACCAGTGGATGATTCCATTCTTTGGCGTGTCGGCTTACGATGATCCGGCCATCTATCGCCAGCTGTCGCCAATCGAGTCGATCAAGGTCGCGCGCACGCCGACGCTGGTTTATGTCGGTGAACGCGACGTCGAATGCCCGCCGGCGCAGTCGATGGAGTTCTGGCATGGATTGAAGGCGATGGGCGTGCCGACGTCTCTGGTCATTTACGATGGTGAGGGGCATAGCATCCGCAAGCCCGAGCACCAGCGCGACCTGCGCAAGCGCACCATTGAGTGGTTTGGACGTTACCTGGGCGAGTAAGCGGCATGCGTTTGAGGCTCAAGTTGATGACGGCCCTGCTGGCGACGGGGCTGGGGTCGGTGGTGCTGGTGGGTGGGGTTGCCTACGTCAGCGTCAACTACAAGGTCGACAACCTGCGCAAGCAGCAGGCGGCGGAGCATTTCCATACCTATATGACGGCCTATCTGACCGAGTATGGGGACTGGCATACCGCGATCAAGACGGAATCGTTCGACCGCTTCGTGCGGCGGCAGGAGGGTGAGCGGCCGCGTGATGGTGGCGAGCTGCCTAGCGAGATGCTGGAGCGTATGCCGCCGCGTATCAATGAGCAGGCTCGCATCAGGGATGCGCGGCCGGATGGGGGGCAGCCGCCGTTATTACGCGAGGCGCGAAATGGCAGCGGCGCGGCTGACGCCACCCGTCCACAGCCAGGCCAATCCAGCGTTCCAGCGGCCGCCCAGCGTGGCGCCTACGGCCCACCGCCGGAAGGGCAACGTGGCCCAGGCGAAGGCGCTCGCGGAGGCTATGGCCCGCCACCGGAAGGCCAGCGAGGTCCGGGCGAAGGCGCGCGGGGCGGCTACGGCCCGCCACCGGAAAGTCAGCGCGGCCCCCGCGAGGGCGCCCGCGAAGGCTACGGCCCACCGCCAGAAGGTCAACGCGGTTCAGGCGAGGGGGCGCGCGACGGTTACGGTCCGCCACCGGAGGGCCATCGCGGTCCACGCGAAGGCGCCCGCGACGGCTACGGACCGCCACCGGGAGGCCCGCGCGGCCCCCGCGAGGGCGCCCGCGAAGGCTACGGCCCACCGCCAGATGGTCAGCGTGGCCCAGGCGAAGGTGCGCGCGACGGCTACGGACCGCCACCGGGAGGTCAGCGCGGCCCCCGCGAGGGTGCCCGCGAAGGCTACGGCCCACCGCCAGAAGGTCAGCGTGGCCCAGGCGAAGGTGCGCGCGACGGCTATGGCCCACCACCGGAAGGTCAGCGCGGCCCCCGCGATGGCGCCCGCGACGGCTATGGCCCACCGCCAGAAGGTCAACGCGGTCCAGGGGAGGGGGCGCGCGACGGTTACGGCCTGCCGCCGGAAGGTCAGCGCGGCCCCCGCGATGGCGCCCGCGGCGGCTATGGCCCACCGCCGGAAGGCCAACGCGGCTCGCCAGCGCGCGCAGGCGCGCGTCCTGCGCCACAAGGGCAGCCTCCACTTGGAGACCGCCCTGACGCTGCGCAGCCGGCGGCAGCTGACAATGCACGCGCTGCCGGCCCAGCGCCGCCCGGCGAACTCGATGACCATCCCGGCGAGCCCCCGCCGCCACGGCGCCACGGCGACGGCCCACCCCCATTCCGCTTCGTGCTGGCCGACGCCGACTACAACGTCCTGCTGGGAGGCGGCCAGTTCGGCCGCGGCGACGTGCTGCCGGAAAAACTGCGCGCCACCGCCCGCCCCATCATCGTGAAAAACAAGACCGTCGCCTATGTGTCCAGCGAAGGCGCCCCCAAGCCCACGCCGCAGGAACAGAAATACATCGACGCCCTGTACAACTCCCTATGGTGGGGCATCGCCGCCGCAGCCGGCCTGGCCACGCTGCTCGGCGTGCTGTTAAGCCGCGGCCTGTCGCGCAGCCTGAGCGGCCTGACGAAAGCAGTGAAAGGCATGCACAAAGGCGAACTGCGCCAGCAAGTGCCAGTGAAAGGCAAGGACGAAGTAGCCGTCCTGGCCACCGCCTTCAACGAAATGAGCGAACAGCTGGCGCAAAGCCACGAAGAGCTGAACGCCTCGCACGCCACCATCCTGCAGCAAGCGGAGCAACTGCGCGAACTCAGTATCCGCGACGCCCTCACGCAGCTGTACAACCGCCGCCACTTCGACGAACAGGCCAACACCCTGTTCAACCAGGCCGTGCGCCACAAACGTCCGCTGGCGCTGGTGATCTGCGATATCGACCACTTCAAGAAAATCAACGACACCTACTCCCACGCCACCGGCGATGTGGTGCTGCGCCACGTCGGCAATATCCTGCGCAAGCACATGCGCCTGTCCGACCTGGTCGCCCGCTACGGCGGCGAGGAATTTGTGATGGCCTTGCCGGAAACCCCAGGCCCGCAAGCCGCCGCCCTGTGCGACAAACTGCGCACGCTGATCGAAAGCTTCCCATGGCACGAAGTCCATCCAGAGCTGAAGGTCACCATGAGTATGGGCGTGTACGCCGACATCGCCGTCGGCAGCGCGGAAACCATGCTGCAGAAAGCCGACGCGCTGCTGTACCGCGCCAAGGAATCCGGCCGCAACCGCGTTTGCTTCGCGTGACAATTGGCGTAATTTCAACGGGGCCGCGAGTGCTATTCTCACGGCCATGAAAATTGCATTACCTGTAGCGCTGCTCCTCACAGCAACCATCCCGGCGACGGCGGCGGACGTCGTCCCGCTCAACTTCATCCACGGCCTGCCTTTCGTCGACGTCAAGATCGGCGCCGCCAGCGAGCGTATGCTGTTCGATTCCGGCGGCAGGATTGGCCTGTCGGTTGCGCTGACCACCGCCGCCAAATCGGGGTCGGTAAAGCTGCTGAAGTCAAAGTACACCTTCCAGGACCTGAAGGGCCAAAGCTTCGAAGTGCCGGAACTCGTCGCACACCGTGTCCGCATCGGCTCCACGCAGCTGGGCAAGGTGAATGGACACGTCCACGTGAAATGGGGCGGAGGTGCGGACACCGGCCCGGAGGCCGTACTGACCCGCGCACGCGAAGCCGGCGCCATCGGGCTGGAGGCCTTCACCAGCCACCCCCTGCTGTTCGATTACCAGCGCAGCACCATGACCATCTTCGAGACCGGCCAGGCGCCCAAGATGGCGCAATCGCTGCCGCTCGCATACGGCAACGAAGGTCCGTACGTTGTCGTCAAGTCCGGCGGCAAGTCGCTGAAGCTGGTGCTCGACACCGGCACGCCGGTCAACCTGCTCGACCAGAGAGCATTGGACTGCGGCGACAAGTGCGCCAGCCCGCGCCTGGCCAACCCGCGCGACGTCAACGGCAAATCGCTGCTGGCGCAGGACGCCGAAATCGCGGACCTGGGCGGCGCCCCGTTCGACGGCATCCTGGGCGCGCCCTTCTTCCGCAGCTACCGCGTCCTGTTCGACATCAAATCAAAACAACTGCACCTCTCGCCTTACCAGTAATGAACCTCAAATACATCCTGCCAGCTCTGGTGGCTGCCGCGCTTTACCCATGTTCCGTCCAGGCAGAGGATGACACCCAGGTTTATATGATGGCCGGTGAACTGAACTACGTCGGGGGGCTGTCCGCCGAGGCCAATGAAAAACTGTTCGCCCTGTACGACGCGCAGGCGAAGAAGCCCACTGTCCTGGCGATCCGCAGCCCTGGCGGCGATACTGAACTGGGCATGGCGCTGGGCCGATGGGTCTACCAGCACAAGCTGGACGTGAAGGTGCTGGAAAGCTGCAATTCCTCCTGCGCAAATTATGTGTTTACCGCCGCACGCAACAAGATCGTCAGCAACTTCGCCATCGTTGGCTACCACGGTGGCTTAAGCAGCGCGAGTTTCGACATCGACAATGAGTCGCTGGACAACCTGGCGAAGGAGTTTGGCGGCGACCGGGAAAAGGCGCGCGCGGCGGCCAACGAACTGACCAGGAAAGCCATCGCGCCCCAATTGGAACGCGAAGTACAGTTCTTCGAAACCATCGGGGTGCAGCAGCGGATCACCACGCTGGGCCAAGCCGATAGATACATGAAGGCCGCGCCTGACAATGCAGTGGCTTGGTACTACGGTGTCGAGGACTTCGCCAGGTTAGGCGTCACCAATATCACGGTGATCAACCCGCCGTGGCAGCCGAAGATGCTCGCCCCCGGCAAGACTGTATTCAAGGTCACGGTTGAATAGGCGGAAGCCCGTGCATGGCGCGGGCTTTATTGCATTCAGGGGTGTATTCGGTGAACTCGCGGCAGGTGGATGAGCGCTGCGGGTAGATGGTGCAGCCAACCTGCTTGCCTACCTCGCCCGACAGCGCGATACAGCGCACCGGCTTCGCCTCCGTGCCGCGCATGGCGGCACGGTGCGGCGTGACCGGCACGGTTAGCTGCGCCGGCACGTCCTCGCCCCAGTAAAACGAAACCCGGAAGCTTGCGCAGCACGCGCCGCAGTGCTGGCAGTGGGACATCGTTAATCCTCGAGGGAGACGTTGCGGACAATGGCGTCGCTATGCACGATGATCTTGTCCGCATCGGCCTGCAGCAGGCGGATGCGGCGTTGCACCAGCGGCCAACCGGACCAGCTGACTTCCGGCTCGACAGCAGCCTCGCGGCGCAGCGGTGCCGCCGGTGGCGTGGCCCCGGTGTGGCGTGACAAAGCCACCGACAGCGTGCGGCAAACGGACGCATGGCTGGCCGCCAGCATCGCATTCACCGCATCGGTCGGGATATCCCGTACATGGCGGCGCAGGATCGCCCGCAAAGCCGCCACGTGCGCCACCAGCAGGTAGTTCTGCACGATGAACAGGTTGATATCCTCGGCCGCGCGCTGCTTGCTTTCCGGCTCGTCCAGCATGCGTACCAGCGCTGCGCTCAGCGCCGCCAGCGCATCCATCAGCCGTTTACGCTGGATGCGGTAGATAAAGTCATTGCGGTACTTGCCCTGCAGGAGGTCGAAACTGGCCTCCATATAACTCAGGTTCACCTCCAGCACCTGCTTGATCAGGCGCGGCAAGGACTGGTACTCCCAGTTCGCCAGCACAAAGCTGAACGCCGTCGCAATCGCCGCGCCGACGAAGGTATCCACCAGCCGCTCGGAAATCAGGTTGCTGCTCGGCGCCACCAGGTACATCCACAGCAGGATCATCACCGACACCGCAATCGCCGCATAGCGGTAGCGCAGGTAGATGAAGGTCGGCGTGGCGATGGACGCCAGCACCAGCACCGCCAGGATCGCCGCCGGGTGCGGCATGAACTTCAGCACCAGCGCCGTGATGATGCAGCCGATGATGGTGCCGATGATGCGGTCCGAACGCCGCTGCTTGGTCATGCTGAACGAAGGCTTCAGGATGATCACGATGGTCAGCACAATCCAGTAGCTATGCGCCTTGTACGGCAGCATGGCCCCAATCGCCAGCCCGGCCGCAATCGCCATCGACACCCGCAGCGCAAAGCGGAAGATCGGCGAATCCATGCGGAAGTGCGACAGCATCAGCTGCAGCTCGTACTTCTGCTGCGACAGGAACGGCTGCATATCCATATCGCGCCAGAACGGCGTGTCCTCGTAGACCTTCTGGCTGGCCACGTGCAACTCGCCGATCATGCGGATGATGGCCATGATCTTGTTGCGCTGGGCGCGCAGCACGGTGACCGCTTCGCGGCGCGGCTTGCCCGCATCGAGGTCGTCCTGCAGGCCGGCGATCTGCTGCTCCAGCGCCATCAGCTCCGGCGTGTAGTCCACCTCGGGATGCGAGGCGCGGTTGCGGGTAACGGCGTAGGCCACCGACTCGATATCGCGTGCCGCCTTGTACGCCAGGTCGTGCAGGGTGCGCAGGGCCGGCGAATCCAGCAAGTGCGTGCGCAGCGCCGCGTAATCGGTATGCGTGGCCAGGATCTGTTCGTACAAGTCCAGCATGCAGACGTGGACCTGCACCACCACTGCATCCTTGCGGTTGTTATGCGCGCGCAGGATCAGGTCGCGCGAAGCCTGCTGGCGGTCGGCCAGCAAAGCCTGGTGGCGTACCAGCTTGTTGAACTGCTCGGTGAGGTTGTAGCGCGTGTCGTAGAAGTCGGCCTTGATGTCGATATAGGCCGCCAGCTCGAACAGCGCCTCCGCCAGCACCTGCTGCTTGATGCGGTGGCGCAGCAGCCAGGCCACGCTCATCGCGTACGCCAGGTAGGACAGTGCGCCCAGCATGAACAGGCCGGCGTGGCGGAACGATTCGGCCGGCGTCAGCACGTGTTCGGTCGACATGGTCATGATGAACAGCGTCGCCAGCTGCAGCGGCATCGATTTCTTGCCGTAGACGACCATCATGCTGGCGAAGAAGCTTACCGCCACCAGCATCGCCATCAGCAGCCAGTAATACGGGCCGCAAAGGCTGATCAGCAGCGTGACGGCGCTGCACAGCAGCACCGATGCCATCATCTCGTTGAATTTGTGGCGCAGCGGGCTTGGCATGTCCATCAGCGCCGTGCACAGCGCGCCGATGCCGATCGACATGGCCACATGCGTATCGGCCAGCCACATGAACAGCGCAATAATGCCCACCAGGCCGGCGCCGAAGCGCAGGCCCAGGTGGAAGTAATGGCTGTAGAAGAAAGTGCGGGGGTCTAGTGCGTAGTGCATGGGCCCCGTCTTACACAATCGACAGGACAGGGTAGCGGCGCCATTCCGGCTCGCGCTGTCGCTGGCAGTTGTGGAAGATGAAGTACAGCACCGCGTCCTTGTCCTTCACCAGCGCCGGGTTGGCGGCTTTCCAGCTTTCAAACTTGGCCTTGGTCTCAGGCTCGGTGGCCAGGATGTCGGCCGCCAGGTCTTCGAACACGTAGTCGGAGATGTCTTCCTTGCGCTCCAGGACGGAGTTGAAGAAGCCCCAGCGGAAGAAGGAGTCGTGCGCCTGCGGTTCCAGGGTCTCGACGGCGTAGCGCGCGTTGTCCTGGTCCAGCGAAACGTACCAGTCGCCGGCGGCCAGTTCGAACGAGCCTTCGCGCTTTTCGACGCTCACTTCGTTATGGAACATATGGCCTTCGTAGGCGTTGGGACGCGAGACCACGTTGGCGATGTGGTAGTACTGCGCCTGCACGGTGGTCGGCGCTTCGATGCGGGTCATCTGCACGCCGTTCCATTGCAGGCGCTCGATCACTTCGCGCCATGCCTGCGGGATCACATAGGCTTTTGGCGCCTTGATCACGGTGTCGGCAGGGAAGCGGTTGAACCACTTGATATCGCGCGCCCATGGCTTGCTGCGGTCGTAGGACAGGCGGATATAGTCGCCCAGCTTCGAAGGCGTGCGTTGCGCTTCGTAGCCCTTGAAGTGGAAGGTGCCTGGATTCTCTTCATCCATGCGCCAGGTGACGGCCCATTCCTTTTGCTTGCGCTGGGTGGCCTTGGCGGCGGCACGCAGTGCCTTGATTTGCTCGCCGTGCTTGACGGTGAAGTTGCGCACGGTGTCGACCAGGGCGCGCATGGAGTCGTAGCGGTCGGCGTACGGCTTCAGCATGTGCGTCTCCGGCATGAAGCCGATGATGTTGTGCAGCGCCGTGAAGCCGGTCGAGAAGCGTGCGGTTTCCAGGAAGTCGGCGATGCCGTCGTCCGGCGTTTCCGCCACCGGGTTCACGTAAGGGCAGGTTGGCCAGCCGGCGCCTGCCATGTCTTCGTAAATCTGCGGCAGCATGGTGTCGCGCAGGAAGGCGCCCAGCTCACCACCCAGCTTGTCGCACTGGGTGTGGATCAGGGTCATGGTGTAGCTGTAGTCGGCGCCGTTGGAGGTGTGGGTATCCACCATCACGTCCGGGTCCCAGGCGGTGATCAGCTGGTTGAAGAACTTCGCGTTCAGCGTGTCGCATTTGATGAAGTCGCGGTTCAGGTCCAGGTGGCGGCTGTTACCGCGGAAGCCGAACATCTCCGGGCCGTCCTGGTTGGCGCGCGAGGTGTTCTGGCGGTTCAGGCAGCCGTCCACGTTGTAGACCGGGACGAACAGAAGCACGGTCTTGCCCAGGGTCGCCAGCAGCTCCGGCTTGAAGCAGAAGTCGCGCACCATGGCCATGCAGGAGTCGATGCCTTCCGGCTCGCCAGGGTGGATGCCGTTGTTGTTGAAGAAGACCGTACGGCCTTCGCGCTTGATCTGTTCGCGGTCGAATACGCCGTCGGCGCTGACCACGCCCACATGCAGGGGGATGCCGCCGTCCGATACGGCTGCCTGTTCAAATTTCAGGATATTCGGGAAGCGGCGTGCCAGTTCTTCGTAGAAGGCGATGCACTCGGTCCAGAGGGTGGTCTGGTTTTTATTGCCTTTTTCGTAAGGCGTGAGCATTTCTTGCATGGTCTGGATCTCAGGTTTCTGCATGTGGGGGAGGTCAGGATTTTACCACTTAGGCCGAATTAGCCCTTGTGGCCATTGGCCTCCACCCATTTGGCGAAAGCAACCGCCCAGCCGGCCAGCACTTCCTTGGTCTTGTCGTTATTGACCTTGCCGTCCTCGCCAATCAGCGCGGTGCCGTTGCCGATGTAGACCTCCGGGCCTGGCATGACCGGAGCGTTCAGCGTCACCATCGATTGGCGCACGTTCATGTTCGCTGCGAAGCCGCCCACGGCGCCGACGGAGGCCGAGATCACGCCGACCGGCTTGGCGTTCCAGATGCTCTTGCCCCAAGGGCGCGAGCCGACGTCGATCGCGTTTTTCAGGCTGCCCGGCATGGCGCGGTTGTATTCCGGTGTGGCGAATACCACGCCGTCCACGTCGCGCAGCTTGTCGCGGAAGGCGGTCCAGGCGGCGGGCGGGGTGTGGGCGTCGTCCAGGTCCTGGTTGTACAGCGGCAGGTCGCCGATGTCGACGAATTCGAATTGCAGTTCGGCCGGCGCCACTTCCACCAGCGTGTTGGCGAATTTACGGTTCAGCGAGTCCTTGCGCAGGCTGCCGACGATGAGGGCGATTTTCTTGGTCATGGGGGGCTCCGTCGTGTAAAAAGGACAATGTACATCAAGCGGGCAAGATATGCTCGTCCTCCCGGAGCGCGTCGTACAGGAACTGGCTCAGGGCCTTGATGCGGGCCACGTTGCGCAGGTCGCGGTGGCTCAGCACCCAGAGCTGGGTGTGGAAGCGCGGGTCGGGCGGCGCCAGTTGCTCCAGCGTGCGCTCGCGCCCTGCCAGCATGCAAAGCAGGGGCGCCACGCCCATGCCGTGGCGCGCCGCATCCACCATGGTCAGCAGGCTGTCGGCGCGCACCGCGAATTGCGTTGGCGGCACATGCTCGGCCAGCCACTGGGCGGCCGCCAGGTGCGACAGGCTGTCGTCCGGCGCCACCCAGCGGTGGGCCGCCCAATCGTCGCGCGCAATGCCGGCCCGCTCTGCGCGACGCAGGTAGGCGTGCGAGGCGTACAGCGCGGTCGCCACCGCCCCCACCTTGCGGCCGACCAGGTTGGCCGGCGGCGCGTTCGATGGGCGCAGCGCCATGTCAGCCTCGCGCTGGGTGAGGTTGAGGAAGCTGTTGTTGACCACCAGCTGCAGCTGCACGGCCGGATGCGCCTCCTGGAAGCGGTGCAGGTAGGGCATCAGCAGGCCGTGCGCGAGCGTGTCGGTGGTGGTCAGGCGGATGGTGCCGCGCAGCTCCTCATCCAGCCCACCCACCTCGCGCTGGGCGCTGCCGATTTCCTCCTCGATGGGACCGAGGCGGCCGCGCAGGGTTTCGCCGGCACCGGTCATCACATAGCCCGACTGCAGGCGTTCGAACAGGCGTACGCCGAGCGACTGCTCCAGGCTATCGAGCCGGCGCAGCACCGTCGAGTGGTTCACGCCCAGCTCGCGCGCCGCCGCCGAGATGGAGCCGCCGCGCGCCACGGCGGCGAAGTAGCGCAAGTCTTCCCAATCGAGCTTCTGCATATTTGCGTAACCATTCCGCTGTTTTTGGGAATTTTAATGCGTTTTTGCGGGGCATACACTGGCTGGCATCAACTCACCTTTAAGGAGCCACGCCATGCTGACCCTGTACACCGCCAACACGCCGAACGGGCAAAAGATCAACATCGCCCTGGAAGAACTGGGCCTGCCGCACAAGGTGCACCACGTGAACCTGTCGTCCGGCGAGCAGCACCAGTCGCCGTTCAGCGAGATGAGCCCCAACCACAAGATCCCGCTGCTGCTGGACGGCGCCACGCCGATTTTCGAATCCGGCGCGATCCTGATCCACCTGGCCGACAAGGCGGGCAAGCTGCTGCCGGCATCCGGCGAAGCGCGCAGCGTCGTGCTGCAATGGCTGTTCCTGCAGGTGGGTAGCATTGGCCCGATGCTGGGGCAGCTGTGGTTCTTCCGTCATGGCGTGGCGAACGGCAGCCCACGCAACGAGCAGGCGCTGGAGCGTTATGGCCGCGAAACCATGCGCTTGTTCGGCGTGTTCGAAGAGCGCCTGCGCGACAAGCCTTATCTTGCCGGTGACGAGTACACAATTGCCGATATTGCCAGCTTCCCCTGGATTCGCTCGCACCACGAGCTGGGCATCACGCTGGGCGATTACCCGGCGGTGGCGGATTGGGTGGCGCGCATTGAAGCCCGCCCGGCCGTACAGCGCGGTCTGGCGGCAGCCAAACCATGAACGCCGCCTGGTTGCTGCTGCTGGCGGCCGCGCTGGTCGATATCGCGATGGCCGTCGCCCTCAAGCACGCCGACGGCTGGACGCGGCTATGGCCAAGCCTCGCCGGCCTCGCGTTCGCGAACGGCGCGATCGTGCTGCTGACGATGGCTTTGCGCCAGCTGCCAGTCGGCACAGCATTTGCGGTCTTCACTGGAATCGGAGCGGCGGGCGCCGCCCTGGTAGGAATCGTAGCCTATGGCGAAAGCGCCACGCCACTACGTTTGCTGCTGATCAGCCTCATCATCGCCAGCATCGCCGGCCTGAAGCTCACAAACACTTGAGCCCGTGTCCCACCATGGGGTCACACCCCAAACGGGACACGGGCTCAACCGTGTAATGCATGTGCTCGTGTCCCACTCAGGGTGTGACCCCATGGTGGGACACGGGCTGGGCAGTAGAGATTACTCGGCGCCCATTTCCTTCAGCAGGTTGTCGGCTTTGTCGATGTACTTCATGTTCCACAGCATGTAGCGCAGGTCGACCTGGATGTCGCGGGTCTTGGCTTTGTTGAAGTCCCAGTCGGAAATGATGGAGTCCAGGGTGCCGTCGAAGGCCAGGCCCACCAGTTCAGCCTTGGAGTTCAGCGCGGCGGAACCGGAGTTGCCGCCGGTGATGTCCAGGGTCGCCAGGAAGTTCACCGGTACCGACTTCAGCTTCGGATCAGCATATTTGCCGTACTGCTTCTTGTTGATCGCGTCCAGCTGCGCTTGCGGCGCCTTGAACTCGCCTTCGCCGGTGGCTTTGGCTTTCACGCCTGCCAGGGTGGTGAATGCGCTCCAGCCGGTGGTGCCGTCGGCGCCTTCCGCGCGGCCGGCGATCTTGCCGAAGGTGACGCGCAGGGTGCTGTTGGCGTCTGGGTACACAGCCTGGCCTTTGGAGTTCATGAAGGCGATCTTGGCTTTCATGTAGCTCGAGTAGGCTTGCTGGATCTTGCCACCCAGTTCTTCGGCTTCGGCTTCGCGCTTCATGTTGTCGTCGTACAGGGCGACTGCGGCCTTGATGAACGAGTCGTCGCTGGCCTTGAAGTCAGCCACCGACTTGCCCAGCCACTCGGCGCGGAACTTGGCGTCTTCCAGCTGGGAACCGGCATACAGCTTGTCCAGTGCTGCGGACAGTTCGGCTTCGCTCATGCCGGCCTTGATACCCATGACCGAATCAAACACGGCATTGTGCTCGGCAGCTGGCTGCGCGGCGTAGTGCTTCAGGTTGTTCAGCACGATGGCCTTGTTCACCTTGGCGACGTAGGTCTTGTTCACGCCGTCGATCGATTGCTTGATGCGCTTGGCGTCGCGTTCCTGGTAGCCAGCTTTGCGGTCGGCGTTCGGCTTCAGGTTCTCGTTGGCCAGGCGGTACATCATGCGCGCGGCGTTCAACAGGGTTGGCGAGGAGCGGTCCAGGAAGAAGTCGCGCTTGTTTTCCGCATCGCGCTGGGCGATCAGCTTTTCCACGGCTTCCAGGTCGGCGCCGAAGGCCGCCTTGCGCTTGGCATCGCTGTTGACCCATGCTTTCAGCGCGTCGTGTTCTTTGGACTTGCGTTCCAGCACATCGCTACCTTCGTAGCTGTTCAGCATGCCCTTGCGGTTCTTGTAGTAGTTGTTGATGTTGGCTACCTGGCCGGCTACCTTCAGGGCCGCATCGCGGTCGCCTTTGGTTTCGCGGTCGATGATGGCCAGGGTCTCGTTCGAGTTCTGGATGAAGGCTGGGTATTCGAAACCGAAGGTGTTCGATACTTCCGATGGCAGGCGGTGGCGGTTGGTGCGGCCTGGGTAGCCCAGAACCATCACGAAGTCGCCTTCTTTCACGCCTTCTTTGGCCAGCTTCAGGAAGGACTTGGATTCGTAAGGCACGTTGTCCTTGGAGTAGTCGGCAGCCTTGCCGTCCTTGCTCACGTAGGCGCGGTAGAAGCCGTAGTCGCCGGTGTGGCGTGGCCACATCCAGTTGTCGGTGTCGCCGCCGAATTTGCCGACGCCGTCAGCCGGTGCGTGCACCAGGCGCACGTCGCGGATTTCCAGCTGCTTGATCTTGTAGAACTCCAGGCCGCCGTAGAACGACGACACGGTGCAGCGGTGGCCTTCGTCTTTTTCGCACTCGGCTACCAGGGCTTTCTGGTTCTTCTCAATCGCGTCCACGCGCGCCTTGCCCTGCAGCTTGGCCACTTCCGGGGTGATGATCTGGTCGGTGACGTTGACCACTTCCTTGGTCACGTACACGCGGCTGCCTGGGGCAGCTGGCAGCTCTTCGCCGTAGTTGTGGGCCACGAAGCCGTTGGCCAGCAGGTCGCGCTCCTTGGTGGAGTTGACGGCGATGCTGTTGTACACGCAGTGGTGGTTGGTCACTACCAGGCCGTTCGGCGATACGAAGGACGCGGAGCAGCCACCCAGGCTGACGATGGCGTTCATCGGGAACTCGGTCAGCTTGGTCAGGGAGGCAGGATCCAGCTTCAGGCCGGCGGCTTTCAGTTGCTTGGCTACTTGTGGCAGCTGTTGCGGCATCCACATGCCTTCGTCTGCGAAGGCGGCGGAGGTGGTGCTCAGGACGGCGAGCGCGAGGAGTGATTTTTTCATGTGTCTTGAAAGGGGTTAATTTGGCGGCCCGCCGGGCTGGGCCGGCAGGCGCCCTAGAGTATCGGCATGCCAGCCGCTGGCGTCAACTCTAAAAATATGGCTTAAAACTGAAGAATATTTGCCAACGAGAGGGAGAAGTGGGATTGCTGCGGTGCAGCATGTGTTGTAGTCAGCGCAAATGGAGGTAGAGCTCGGTGGCCCAGGTTCCCCGGCAGGCGAAAAAAAGCCAACGCCGCAGCGTTGGCCTGTGAGGAACCTTTTTGGGCGCTAATTTTTGCGCACTACCTGACGCGGCCGCGGAAGACCAGGTTGACAATTGCCAGCAGGACCACCGCGCCGAGGAACGAGACCCCTAGCGACAGCGCGCTGAAATCGTCGGTATTGATGGTGCCTGCGCCAAATAGTGGCGACAGCAGCCAGCCTCCCAGCAGTGCGCCAACAATGCCCACCACCACGTTAAGGAACACGCCTTGCTGCGCGTCCGTTTTCATCACCAGGCTGGCCAGCCAGCCCAGAACGCCGCCAATCACAATCCAGATAATAAAGTTCATATCCACTCCCCCCTTTTGTTAGTGATTTCAGTGTAGGCCACGCGCGCGCCGATACTCCGTGCGCCAACGTACAGATATGGCGGGCCGGGCGGCCTATTGTGTCCGGGACTCAAGCTAGAAAGGGGAATTCGCATGAACACTGCAGACAAGCAATCCCGCATGGTGACTGGCCTGTTCCGCAACCGCGGCAGCGCTGAACGCGCCTGGCAGCACGCCACCTCGCGTGGCTATGACAAGGACGATATTAACGTCGTCATGAGCGACGACACCCGCAAGCGCTACTTCAGCGGCGGTGCGGAAACCGAACTGGGCTCGAAAGCCGGGGAGGGCGCCGGCATTGGCGCCGGTGTCGGCGGTGCGATTGGCGCAGCGCTGGCGGCGGTGGCCGCAATGGGCACCACCCTGGTGCTGCCGGGCCTGGGCATCGTGGTTGCAGGCCCGCTGGCGGCCGCGCTGGCCGGTGCCGGCGCGGGCGGCGTGACTGGCGGCCTGGTGGGCGCCCTGATCGGCGCCGGCATGCCCGAGGAGCGCATCAAGCCCTATGAAGAAGGCATCCGCGGCGGCGGCATCCTGATGGGCGTGCATGCGCGCGACGATGCCGATGCCGCCGAGATCGAACGCGGCTGGAAGGAGAACGAAGGCGAGCACGTGATCGGCGTGGGCGTCGGCACGGCCGGCGGTGCGCTGGCCGGTGCGGCTGCCGGCA
This sequence comes from Pseudoduganella sp. OTU4001, assembly GCF_038440195.1. Classification (NCBI taxonomy): domain Bacteria; kingdom Pseudomonadati; phylum Pseudomonadota; class Betaproteobacteria; order Burkholderiales; family Oxalobacteraceae; genus Pseudoduganella; species Pseudoduganella sp. OTU4001. The sequence goes on from NZ_JASATG010000016.1 coordinate 80,346, forward strand.
CCGTGGGTGGTCCGGTCGGCATGGCGGCTGGTGCTGTGATCGGCGGCGTGGCCGGGGCCTATGTCGGCAAGGGCACGGCGGAAATCATCAACCCGAAAGCGGAGGATGATGAGGACGACCATAACCTCGCTACCGGTGTCGGGGCGGGCGGCGGCGCGGCGGCTGGCATGGCGGCGGGCGCGGTGGGCGGTCCGGTTGGCATGGCTGCTGGTGGCGCGATTGGCGCGCTGGCCGGCGGCATGGCGGGCCAGGGCATCGGCACCCTGCTCAACCCGAGCGAAGAACGCGTCTACTGGCAAGACCACTACCGCAACGAGGCCTACTTCAACCCCAATTTCGATTACGACGATTACGAGCCGGCCTATATGCTCGGCTACACCGCGCGCCAGCGCTACCGCGGCACGTGGGATGAGCTGAAGGACCAGCTGGAACGGGATTGGGAATCAGTGAAGGGTAAGTCGCGCATGGCATGGGAGCATGCCAAGGATGCGGTGCGCGCGGCCTACGAGAAGGAACTCCCGTAACAGCCGCGCTCGTGTCCCACCGTGGGGTGCCCCTAGGGGCGAAGGGGGACACGGACTGGACTGTTACTGGGCGGCGATGGCTTCGACCTGGATCGCCAGCTTCACTTCGGGAGCGAAGGCGGGGATGGCGTAGTTCAGGCCGAAGTCGGTGCGCTTGAACTCGGCCGAGGCGTCGGCGCCGCACACTTCGCGGTTCATGCGCTTGTCGATCACGCACTTGAACTTGTTGACCTTCAGGGTGACCGGCTTGGTCACGCCCAGCATGGTCAGCTCGCCTTCCACCGCCACCAGCTGTTCGCCTTCGAACTTGAAGCTGGTGCCCTTGTAGGTCACGGTCGGGAACTTCTCGACATTGAACATGTCCGGCGACTTGGCGTGGTTGTTCATCTTTTCCAGGCCGAAGTTGATCGAGCCGGCGTCGATGGTGATGTCCATGCTGCCGGTCTTGGCTGCACGGTCCATCTGGATCACGCCGCTGGTCTTGTCGAACTTGCCGCGCCACAGCGACAGGCCTTTGTGGTCGGCTTCGAAGCTTGGGTAGGTGTGGGTCGGGTCGATGTTGTAGGTGCCGGCGTTGGCGCCGATTGCGGTAACGGCCAGCAGTGCGGCGGTGATGAACTTCAGTTTCATTGGGTCTCCATCCAGGGGTTATTGAGCTACTACGTGGAACTTGATGGTCACTTCATCGGCGACCATGCTGGTGTCTTTCCATTCGCCTTCGCCTACGTTGTAGGCCAGGCGTTTGATCGGCAGGGCGCCTTCAAATATTTGTTTGCCGCCTTCGGTCTTCACGGTGAGCGGGAAGGTGACGTCGGTGGCCTTGCCCTTGATGGTCAGCTTGCCGGTCACATTCAGCTTGCCCGCACCGGCGCTCTTGATCGCGCTGGAGGTGAAGGTGGCTTTCGGGAACTGGGCGGAGTTGAACCACTCTTTCTTGGCCACTTCCTTGTTCATGTCGGCGTCACCCAGGTCCAGGCTGGCGGTCTCGATTTCGACCGTGGCCTTGGAGGTGTCGGGCGCGGCGGCGTTGTAGTCGATGACAATATTGTGCTTCTTGAATTTGGATTCGATCGGCACGTTCATTTGCTTGAACACGGCCGAGACGCTGCTCTTGGCAGGATCGGCTTTCAGTACGGCGGCGCTGGCGGCGGCTGCCACGGCCAGCAGGGCGGCCAGTAATACGCTTTTCTTCATGGGTGTGGCTCCAGGTTAGGGCAGCATGCGCTTGAGCAGGCCGTCTTTGTCGATGAATTGGTGTTTCAGGGCTGCCAGCACGTGGCCGGCAACCACGGCTGCCAGCAGCATGTTCAGCCAGTAATGTACAGGTTTCAGCACTTCCTTGAGCGCTGGGCTGGCTTCGAACAGGGCTGGGATCTGGAACAGGCCCAGGTAGACCACGGGCACGCCGGCGGCGGTGGTGTACAGGTAGCCGGAAATCGGCACGGCGAACATCAGGAAGTACAGGAACCAGTGACCGGCTTCGGCGGCCTTCTTCTGGCTGGCGGTCATGCTGATGGGGAGGGCGGGCGGCTGCTCTTTAAGGCGCCATAGCAGGCGGGCTGCGGCCAGGGCGAGCACGGTGACGCCTAGCCATTTGTGCCAGGAATAGTATTTGAGCTTGGTGGGGGTGAGGCCGGGGATGTCGGTCATCACCAGCCCGAGCACGAAGGCGGCAATGATCAGCAGGGCGATCAGCCAGTGCAGCAGGATGGCGGGTTTGGTATAGCGGTCCATTGCGGCCTTTGGTAATTAGTACGTGTTAGGACTAAATATACCAGAGGTCAAAATTTGTTGCTTACGGCTTGCTTAAAACCGGTAGGGCAGGGTCAGACCCAAGGCCTGCGACAGCCGCGTATCAGGGTCTGACCCTTGGGTCAGACCCTGGTTTACCGGTTTAAATGGCTTTGGCCAGCGCCGCAGCAATACCAGTGTAATTCGCCGGCGTCATCGCCAGCAGCAGATCCTTGGCTTCCTGCGGAATCGCCAGGCCGGTGATGAACACCTGCAGCGCTTCCTTGGTAATACCCTTACCGCGCGTCAGCTCTTTCAGCTGCTCATACGGATTTTCGATGCCATAACGGCGCATCACAGTCTGCACCGGCTCCGCCAGCACTTCCCACGACGCGTCCAGGTCAGCCGCCAGGCGCTGTGGATTGACTTCCAGCTTGTTCAGGCCGCGCAGGCACGAATCGTACGCCAGCAGGGTGTAGCCGAAGCCCACGCCGATGTTGCGCAGCACGGTGGAGTCGGTCAGGTCGCGCTGCATACGCGATACCGGCAGCTTCTCGGACAGGTGCTTCAGCACGGCATTGGCCAGGCCCAGGTTGCCTTCCGAGTTTTCGAAGTCGATCGGGTTGACCTTGTGCGGCATGGTGGAGGAACCGATCTCGCCAGCCTTCAGCTTCTGCTTGAAGTAGCCCAGCGAGACGTAAGTCCAGATATCGCGGTTCAGGTCCAGCAGGATGGTGTTGGCGCGCGCGAACGCGTCGAACAGCTCAGCCATGTAGTCGTGCGGTTCGATCTGGATGGTGTACGGGTTGAACACCAGGCCCAGGCGCTGCTCGATCACGTTCTTGGAGAAAGCAGGCCAGTCGAACGATGGGTAGGCCGACAGGTGGGCGTTGTAGTTGCCCACGGCGCCATTCATCTTGCCCAGGATTTCCACCTTGGCGATACGGTCGATGGCGCGCTGCAGGCGGGCGATCACGTTGGCGAATTCCTTGCCCAGGGTGGTCGGGCTGGCGGTCTGGCCGTGGGTGCGGCTCAGCATTGGCAGCTCGGCGTTGGCGTGGGCGATTTCGGTCAGCTTGGCGACCAGGCCGTTCAGGGCCGGCAGCATCACGCCGTCGCGCGCGGCTTTCAGCATCATGCCGTGCGAGGTGTTGTTGATGTCTTCCGAGGTGCAGGCGAAGTGGATGAACTCGGAGGCGGCCACCAGCTCCGGCACATCCTTCACTTTTTCCTTCAGCCAGTACTCCACCGCCTTCACGTCGTGGTTGGTGACGGCTTCGATTTCCTTGATGCGGGCAGCGTCGGCTTCGGTGAACTCGGCAGCCAGCTTGTCCAGCAGGGCGGTGGCGGAAGCCGGGAACGGCTTGATCTCGGCGAAACCAGCCAGCGACAGGGCCTGCAGCCACGCGATCTCGACCTTCACGCGGTGGTGCATGAAGCCGGATTCGGACAGGATCGGGCGCAGTTTGTCGGTTTTCGAAGCATAACGGCCGTCCAGCGGGGACAGGGCCGACAGGGTGGAGTAAGGAGTTGTCATGATAATGCGGGGAGGAGAGGCGGGAAAAAACAAGATTTTACCATTGGTGCGCAGTCGACTCTCACGCTCTGCGCTGCGCCATGCATGCGGGGGGCGATGCTATACTGTTGTCTAATACTCTACTTTCGGCATTTATGAAACTTATCGGTTCACTCGCCAGCCCGTATGTCCGCAAGGTCCGCGTTGTGCTGGCGGAAAAAAAGCTCGACTATCACCTGGAACTCGAAAATGTCTGGGCGCCGGAAACCACCATCCAGAAGCTGAACCCGCTGGGCAAGGTGCCGTGCCTGATCATGGAAGATGGCTACGCGATGCAGGATTCGCGCGTCATCGTCGAGTACCTGGATGCGGTGTCGCCGGTGTGCAAGCTGCTGCCGCCGAATGGCCGTGAGCGCGCCGACATCAAGTGCTGGGAAGCACTGGCCGATGGCGTGCTGGATGCGGGCGTGCTGGTGCGCCTGGAGCGCCTGCAGCGTCCCAAGGAACAGCAGAGCGAGGAATGGATCGCACGCCAGATGAAAAAGGTGGAGTTGGGCCTGGCGTCGATGTCGGAGCGCCTGGGCGACAACGCCTTCTGCGCCAGCAACCATTATTCGCTGGCCGATGTGGCGGTGGGTTGCTGCCTGGGCTGGCTGAGCTTCCGCTTCCCGGAAATCGACTGGCGCGGCAAGCATCCGAACCTGGCGCGCCTGTTCGACAAGCTGTCCGAGCGCCCCTCTTTCAAAGACACCGTTCCCCAAGCCTGATCCGGAGGCCGCCATGGCAGACAGAGTCCTCGTGTTTGGCGAAGCACTGCTGGATGACTTTGGCGACCAACAGATAGCCGGCGGCGCGCCCTTTAATGTGGCGCGCAACCTGTCGGCGCTGGGCAATCCCACCCTGATGGTGACGCGCGTCGGCAACGATGCGCCGGGCCAGCTGCTGCGCGAGGAATTCGTGCGCTTCGGCTTGAGCACCGAGGGCTTGCAGCATGGCGCCGAGCCGACCGGCCGTGTGGTGGTCGAGCGCGACGGCGAGGGTTGCCACCGCTTCCATATCCTGGCCGAGCAGGCCTATGACCATATCGAAGCCGCGGCGGCGGTCGATGTCATGCGTGCCTTCTCCCCCAGCACAGTCTATTTCGGCACGCTGGCCCAGCGCGAGCACGCCTCGCGCGCTGCGCTGGCCGCCGTGCTGGATGGGGCGACTGGCGCCAGCCATTTCCTCGACCTGAACCTGCGCGATGGCGTGGACGAATCGGTGGTGTTCAGCTCCCTGCAGCAGGCCGACATCCTCAAGGTCAACGAGCAGGAATTGCAGGCGCTGTTCGCGTGGTACTGCCACACCTGCCCGGACACGGTCGACATGGATTGCGCCGCCGTCGAAACGGAAGCGCGCGCCATGATGCATAACTTTTCCATCCAGGGCTTGCTGGTCACGCTGGGCGAGCGCGGCGCCATGTATTTTGGCGCCGACGGTACGCGCGTGGTCGAGCAGCAGGAGTTCAAGCCGGCGCAGTTCGTCGATTCGGTGGGGGCGGGCGATGCGTTCGCCGCGGTGTTCCTGCTGGGGCGTGCGCGCGGTTGGGAATTGCCTTTGACTTTGCAGCGTGCGAATGCTTTCGCCGGTGCGGTGTGCAGCTTTGCCGGGGCCGTCGCGCCGGATGCGCAGTTCTATACGCAGTGGCGCGACGCCTGGGGTCTTTAACCTCGAGACTGGATCATCTTCCAGCCATTGCCTGACGGGTCGCGGAAGCCGGCGTCCACCGTGCCGTAGCGTTCCACCGGTTCCTGGGTGAATTCCACGCCCTTGTTGTGCAGCTTGTCGTAAGCGGCGAAACAATCCTTCACTTCCAGTACCAGCGGCGGCATCGCGCCTTTCGCCACCAGCGCATTCAGCGCCTGGGCGGTGACGGCATCGTGCACCGGTGGGCCCGGTACGTACAGGCCAAGCTGGAACGATGGCTGCTCGGGATGCTGGATGGTGAGCCAGCGGTAATCGCCGTTGCGCACATCGGTGTGGACCTTGAAGCCGAGCTTGTCGACGTAGAAGGCCAGCGCCTCATCCTGGTCACGAACGTAAATGCCTGCGGTCTGGATGCCTTGAGTCATGGGGAAGTCTCCTTTAAGTGAGACTCCAGTGTATTGAGTTCTTCTTCGCGCCGCTTCTCCGAAACTGATTTTGTGAGATGGGGGCGCTGGGCGGCACTCAAAACGCAAGCCGGTACCGGGCCGGGCTTGCGTTCGGCGGCGCGCTCGTGCTCGCGGATATCGCCGGGGTTCTTGCCGGTGATGTCGCGGAAGGTGCGGCCGAAGGTGCCCAGGCTGCGCCAGCCGGTGCTGTAGGCGATGTCGGTGATGGGGAGGTCGGTTTCGCGTAGCAGCGTCACGGCCTTCTCGATGCGGCGTGTGAGCAGATAGCGGTGCGGAGGCAGGCCGAAAGCCTCCTTGAACGAGCGGGCGAAGTGCGCTTCGGAAACGCAGCTTACTTCCGCCAGGCGGCTTACCGGCCACTCCTCGTGGGATGCGGCGTCCATCCGGTCCTTGGCGCGCAACAGGCGCCGAAGGAGTTCCGGACTTTGGTTCGGCAGGTCGATTATTCGCCTTCCGACATCTGGGATTGCAGGTAGTTCTGGATACCGATCTTGCCGATCAGGTCGATCTGGGTTTCCAGCCACTCGATATGCTCCTCGGTATCCTTCAGGATCTCCAGCAGCAGGTCGCGCGATACGTAATCGCCGACTTTCTCGGATTGGGCAATGCCTTCCTTGATGGTCACGTGGGCGCCTTTTTCCAGCTGCAGGTCGGCGGCCAGCATTTCCTCGGTGTTTTCGCCGATCAGCAGCTTGTGCAGGGCTTGCAGGTTAGGCAGGCCGTCCAGCATCAGGATGCGGTCAATCAGCTTGTCGGCGTGCTTCATTTCGCCGATGGACTCGTCGTACTCTTTCTTGCCCAGCTTGTCGAAGCCCCAGTGACGGTACATGCGCGCATGCAGGAAGTACTGGTTGATCGCGGTCAGCTCATTGGTCAGCTGAGCGTTCAGCAGACGGATAACATCTTTGTCGCCCTTCATGGGGGATCCTTCTTATCAGGTTGGGAATAATGCCATTCTGCCACGAAGGTGGGCGCTTACCTAGTCATGGGGGGCACATAGGATTGCTAACGACATTGCTAATCTAAATGAAAACAATTATCATTTGCGTTTTCTGTCTTTAACTAATACTCACCATGTCGTTCATTAAGAGCCGCAAGCACACGCCAGCTACTCTTGCCGCCATCGCCGCCTCCCTGGCCATGCCGGTAGCCCAAGCCGATACCAACACCGCTGCCCCAGAACAGAAAATGCAGGAAGTGGTCGTTACTGGCCAAAATGGCAACGACTTCCAGGTCAAGAAATCCGCCTCCGACAAATTCACCGCGCCACTGCTGGATACCCCGAAAGCGGTGACCGTGGTGCCGGCGGAAGTGATCTCGCAGATGGGCGCCACCTCCCTGACCGACGCCCTGCGCACCGTGCCTGGCATCACCGTCGGCGCGGCGGAAGGCGGCCAGCCGGTGGGCGACAACCTGCTGATCCGCGGCTACAACGCACAGACCGACACTTATATCGACGGCATCCGCGACACCGGCTCCCAGAGCCGCGAGATCTTCGCGCTGGAGCAGATCGAAGTGGTCAAGGGCCCGAACTCCGCTTACGGCGGCCGTTCCTCCGCCGGCGGCGGCGTGAACATGGTTTCCAAGAGCGCCAAGGCTGAGAACTTCAGCAACGCCTCGGTCGGCATCGGCAGCGCGCAATACCGCCGCGCCACCGCCGACGTGAACCGCACCATCGGCGACAACGCCGCCGTGCGCCTGAACGTGATGGCGCATGAAAACCACGTGGCCGGCCGCAATGAAATCCACGGCGACCGCTGGGGTATCGCACCGACCGTGACCTTCGGCCTGCTGAGCCCGACCAAGGTCAGCCTGTCGTACTACCACATGGAATCGAGCGAACTGCCGGACAGCGGCATCCCGTTCAATAACCCGTTCACCAGCGGCGCCAACGTCGCCAAGAACGGCAATGGCACCCCGATGAGCGTGCCGCGCAGCACCTACTACGGCCTGGTGGACCGCGACTTCCGCGACACCGCGTCCGATATCGGCACCATCGACCTCAAGCACGACTTCCGCAATGGCCTGGCTTTCCGTAACGTGACCCGTTACAGCAAGACCGAGAACGACTACATCTACACCCAGCCGGACGACTCCAAAGGCAATGTGGTGCTGTACGGCACCCTGTGGCGCCGTGCCAATACCCGCGTGGCGCAGACCGACGGCCTGGCCAACGCATCGAGCCTGCAAGGTGAATTCATCGCCGCCGGCATCAAGCATAGCTTCACCACCGGCGTGGAAATCAGCCGTGAAGTGACCGACCGCAGCACCTATGTGTTCACCCCGGGCACCAATAATCCGCTGACCAAGACCAGCACCTGCCCAACCGCAGGCGCGGCCACCCTGTACAACTGCACCACCCTGCTCAACCCGAACCCCCACGATCCATGGAGCGCCGGCCAGGTACGCAGCGTATCGCCTGCCGCGACCAATGTGCACACCAACACCCGTTCGGTGTACGGCTTCGACACCATCGAGTTCAATCCGCAGTGGCTGCTGAACGTGGGCCTGCGCTGGGACGACTACCGCTCTGCGCTGTTCACCCAGGCTAACAACACCGTGACCCCGGCCACCGCAGCCGTCAGCGCGGAAACCAAGTCCAGCTTCACCAACTACCAGGCGGGCCTGGTGTACAAGCCGGCTGCCAACAGCAGCATCTACGTTTCCTACGGCACCTCGTCGACCCCGCCGGGCAATGACGGCGGCGAAGGCAACGACGGCCTGACCGTGGCAGTGAAAGACCTGAAACCGCAGGACAGCAAGAACTGGGAGCTGGGCACCAAGTGGGAAGTGTCGGCCCGCCGCCTGTCTTTGAGCGGCGCCATCTTCGAAAGCAAGATGAACAACGCCCGTGTCAGCGGTCCGAACGGCACTTCCTTCAACGCCGGCAAGAAGACCGTGCGCGGCGCCGAATTCGGCGTGAGCGGCGCGATCACCAGCAGCTGGCAAGTGTTCGGCGGCGCGACCTGGCTGGACGCGGAAGTGGGCGACAACGGCTACACCAACGTCGGCACGACCGCCGCTCCGGTGTGGGTCAAGTCGCCATACGATGGCAATGAATTCCCGGGCGTGCCGAAGACCAGCGCTTCGCTGTGGACCTCGTACACCGTACTGCCAGGCCTTACCATCGGCGGCGGCGTGAACTACTCCGCCAAGATCTGGGCTAATATCAACAACACCAAGTACGTACCGGCTTACACCCGCTTCGACGCAATGGCGAGCTACGACGTGAACAAGAACATCAGCCTGCAACTGAACGTGCAGAACCTGACGGACAAGTTCTACTTCGACAAATCGGTCTCCAACCATTACGCGCAAGTTGCTGCGGGCCGCACCGCAATCCTGACCGCGAACTTCCGCTACTAAACATGATGCTGCATATCCCCGGCGTACTGACGCCGGAACAGGTTACCTACTTCCGCCAACGCCTGGCGGCCGCCGACTGGATCGACGGCCGCGCCAGCGTGGGATCGCAGGGCGCGCAAGTCAAGCGCAACCGGCAGATCGCGGAAGGGACGCCGCTGGCGCTGGAACTCGGGGATATCATCATCAAGGCCCTGGCAAAGAATCCGCTGTTCTACTCGGCGGCCTTGCCGCTGAAGATTCTGCCGCCTTACTTCAATAGCTATGCGGGTGGCGAGACTTACGGCCTGCATATCGACGGCGCGATCCGACATATGGTGGGATCGTCGGACGTGATGCGTTCCGACGTTTCCACCACCGTGTTCCTGTCCGATCCGGAGGAGTACGAGGGCGGCGAGCTGACCGTGATGGACAGCTACGGCGCGCATGAAGTGAAGCTGCCGGCCGGCGATGCGATTGTTTATCCCGCCAGCAGCGTGCACCGCGTGAATCCGGTGACCGCCGGCGAGCGCGTGGCGTCGTTCCTGTGGACGCAGTCGATGGTGCGTGATGACTGGAAGCGCACCATGCTGTTTGAGCTGGACCAGAACATCCAGAAACTGCGCGCCGCACACGGCGACGACGAGGCCACCGTCGGCCTGGCAGGGCATTATCACAACCTGCTGCGGATGTGGGCGGACATGTAAATAAAAAAACAGGGACGGAACACATTTATCAGGTAGTTCTCGATAAATGTGTTCCGTCCCTGTTTTTTTATTTATGACATCTGGAAGTTGATCGGTACGACGACGTAGACCGACTGCGCCTTCCCATCCTCAACATAAGGCTTGAACAGCGCGCGCATCACGGCGGCGCGGCCGGCTTCGTCCAGGTTATTCGAGCCGGACGACTTCTGCACCGAAGCCTGTTCGGCATAGCCCTTCTCATTGACCAGCACGCGCAGCGTCACCACGCCCTGTTCGCCCATGCGGCGCGATACCGACGGGTACACCGGCTGCGGTGCACGAATATATTCAACCGAGGAGATAACACGCGGACCAGCCGGCGCCGGCGCAGCGGCTGGAGCGGCATTCACCGGCGCGACAACGGCCGGCGTCGAAGGCGCCGCTTCCGTCACGCGCGCCTGCGACGGCGGCGCGGTAATCGTATTCTCGACAACAACAGGCAGCATCGGCAGCGGCGGCGGAGCAATCGAAGGCGCTTTCTGCGCGACTTCTACCGTCTTGGGCTGCGAGGCAGGAGGAGGTGGCGGCGGCGCCACGAAGGTGACATTGACGACTTCAGGGATGCGGTCCACCAGGCGATGCATGGTGCCATTGACCGCGGCATAGCCCAGGACTGCATGCAAGGCGACGACTACCGCGATCTTGGTCAGCTTATCGCTGCCGGCGGCGCGGCCAAAACTCCCGCCGGTGGGGAATGTCATCGTCTGCATAAAGCTCCTTACACGGTCAGTGATGGGCGCTTGAGCACAGTCTCCTGAATGCCGCTGCCCAGATGTTCGTCCAGCACTTCCACTGCATAGCTGAGGCAGTTGCCGCAGCAGGTGGCCACGCCGAGCGCTTCGCGCAACTCGTCCATGGAGCTGATACCCATATCTATGGCTTGACGGATTTCTCGATCAGAGATGTTGTTGCAGACACAAACGATCATTTCGAAATTACCTTCTGGCTAAGATTGCGATTCCGTTATTGAGAATCATTATCATTACGGTTCCCATTCTACCCGAACAGGAATACAATGCAAGCCGTATCTGCAAACAATTCTCATTTATAATGGCACGGTTGTATTTCGCCCTGGAAAGATCGTCATGACCCTCGCTCCTACCCTGACTAAGTTGGATTCCCTGCCGGTGGGGCAGAGCGGAACCGTGGTCCATATCGCACCGGGCAATCCTGAAGATACCGAGGACGGCGCCGACCTGGCGCGCCGCTTGATGGAACTGGGCTTCGTGCCCGGCGAGCGCATCCGCATGCTCAAGCGTGGCATGCCTGGCGGTGAGCCGCTCGCTATTAAAGTAGGCAATGCTACCTTTGCCTTGCGCCGCTTCGAAGCCGCGCTGATCTCGATCCAACCGGAATAAATAATGGGTGCAGTAGAAAAGGCCGCGCCAGTCGTCGCGCAGCAGCCAATGGTCGCCCTGCTGGGCAACCCGAATTGCGGCAAGACCGCGCTGTTCAACCGCCTGACCGGCGCGCGCCAGAAGGTCGCCAACTATGCCGGCGTGACCATCGAGCGCAAGGAAGGCCAGTTCACCTCGACGGCGGGCAACAGCTTCCGCCTGCTGGACCTGCCGGGTGCCTATAGCCTGTCGGCCCACACCCCTGACGAAGAAATCACGCGCGACGTCGTGGCCGGCCTGCGCGAAGGCGAGCGCTCGCCCGACGTGGTGGCCTGCGTGGTGGACGCCACCAACCTGCGCCTGAACCTGCGCCTGGTGTTGGAGATCAAGCGCCTTGGCCTGCCGATGCTGCTTTGCCTGAACATGGTCGACGTGGCCAAAAAGCGCGGCATCGTGGTCGACGCGGCCAGGCTGTCGCAGGAACTGGGCATGCCGGTGGTGGAAACCGTGGCGGTCAAGGCCGGCGGCGAGAAGGCCCTGGTCGATGCGCTGGACGCCATGTGGCCGCTGCACCATAGCGTTTCCAACCCGCTGTCCGCGATCGACGCGGTGTCGGTGGAAGAGACCCAGCGTGAAGTGCGCCGCATCCTGTCGGTGGCCGTGAAGGACGCCGACGACCGCGGCAACCGCACCGAGAAGATCGACCATTTCGTGCTGCACCCGGTATTGGGCCCGATCATCCTGGCGGTGCTGATGTTCTGCGTATTCCAGGCCGTGTTCAGCTGGGCCGAAACGCCGATGGACATGATCAGCGGCGGCGTCGAGCAGCTGGGCGCCATGCTGAAAGAGCATATGGCGGACGGCGTGCTGCGCTCCCTGCTGGTGGATGGTGTGCTGGGCGGCGTGGGCGCCGTGCTGGTGTTCCTGCCGCAGATCCTGATCTTGTTCTTCTTCATCCTGGTGCTGGAAGACTGCGGCTACCTGCCGCGCGCCGCCTTCCTGCTGGACCGCCTGATGGGCGGTGTCGGCCTGTCCGGCCGCGCCTTCATCCCGCTGCTGTCGTCGTTCGCCTGCGCCATTCCCGGCATCATGGCGGCGCGCACCATCCAGAATCCGCGCGACCGTATCGTCACCATCATGATCGCGCCGCTGATGACCTGCTCCGCGCGCCTGCCGGTGTATGCGCTGGTCATCGCAGCCTTCATCCCCGAGCGCGAAGTGTGGGGCCTGTTCAACCTGCAAGGCCTGGTGCTGTTCTGCCTCTACTTCGCCGGCATCATTTCCGCCATGCTGGTCGCCTGGGTCATGAAGCGCTCGATGCAGGCCAAGCGCAACCAGCCGCTGATGCTGGAACTGCCGGCCTACCACTGGCCGCATCTGCGCAACCTGGCCATCGGCCTGTACGAGCGCGCCAAGATTTTCCTGCTGCGCGTCGGTACCACTATCCTGACCTTGATGGTGCTGCTGTGGGCCCTGTCCAGCTTCCCGGGCGCACCGGAAGGCGCCACCTATCCGCCAATCTATTACAGCGTGGCGGGCATGCTGGGCCGCGCGCTGGAATTCATCTTCGCGCCGATCGGCTTCAACTGGCAGATCTGCATCGCGCTGGTGCCAGGCATGGCTGCGCGTGAAGTGGCGGTCGGCGCCCTGGGCACCGTGTACGCGCTGTCGCAGACCGGCGACGAGCTGGCCAACACGCTGCTGCCGGTGATCCAGGCCAGCTGGGGCATGCCGACCGCGCTGGCGCTGCTGGCCTGGTACGTGTTTGCGCCGCAGTGCCTGTCCACCCTGACCGTGGTGCGCCGCGAAACCAATTCGATGAAGTATCCGCTGATGATGGCCGGCTATATGTTCGCGCTGGCCTACACCGCCACCTTCATCACTTACCGCGTCGCACTGGCGCTGGGGGCCTGAGCATGTGGCAGGAAATCGTCGTCGGGTTTGTCGTGGTCGCCGCCGCGCTGCACGCGGCGAGGAAATACCTGCCGGCCTCCCTGCGCGAGCGCATCGTGTTCATCCTGACGCGCCGCGGCCTGCCGCAAGACCGGCTGGCGCGCTTCTTCAACACGGAATCCAGCTGCGGCAGCGGCTGCGGTTCTTGCGGCAGCTGCGGCGACGCGCCGGCAGCGCCGACGCCACCGGCCCCGCCGGGCGACGGCGGCCCGGCGCGCCGCGTCATCAAACTCCACATCTCCAAAACTTGATCTAGGGCATGTCGCCCCGCAAAAGAGGTATCTACAATGTGACTTATCGTAAGTGACATCGTGGGGGCCGTCGTGGGCTGGAGTAGCAGACAATTCGCCAATATGGTCAGGATCGCATTGTTTGCGATGCTGATGGCGGTGTCCGCGCCAACCCTGTCATCGCTGTTGGCGGCCGCCTGCGGTGACGCAGCCGCCACCCACTGCCATGCCCAGCCGAAGGCCACCCATCATCTCGCCCAGAAATGCGGCTACTGCATGGTGCAGGCCGACCTGCCTGCCGCACCGCCACCGGGGGGCACGGCACTGGTTCTGGTGCAGCTACCGCGCGCCGTACCAGAATTCCACGCGCCGGCACCAGCTGCGCAGCATGTTCGACTGGCGCCGCCCTCGCGCGCCCCGCCTTCCGCCTGATTCTCCGCGCTTATCCAAACAGCTTTGCATTGCACGCGTCCTTTGACGGCGCGGTCGCAAGGCCCTCGCTCGCAGAACAAGAAAGGAAGCATCATGAACACCCGTCCCATTCCCCTGGCCGCCGCGCTGCTGGCCGTCTTCTCCACCCCGGCCCTGGCCGACCATGAAGGGGAATCGCCGCTCAAGCTGGTCGGCACTGTCGTCATCGCCGGCAGCAACCCGACTTCGCTGCCGACCCAGATCCCGACCACCATCGAAGGCATCACGCGCAAGCAGATGGAAGACCAGGTCAACGCCAGCGATGCGGAAGATGCGCTGAAATACCTGCCAAGCCTGCTGGTGCGCAAGCGCTATATCGGCGACTACAACCATGCCGTGCTGTCGACCCGCGCTTCCGGCACCGGCAACAGCGCACGCTCGGCGGTGTTTGCGGATGGCGTGCTGCTGTCGAACTACCTCGGTAACGGCGCCACCTTTGCGCCGCGCTGGGGCATGGTGGCGCCGGAGGAGATCGAGCGGGTGGATGTGCTGTATGGCCCGTTCTCCGCAGCGTACGGCGGCAACTCCGTCGGCGCTGTGGTCGACTACCAGACCCGCATGCCGAAGCAGTTCGAGGCCCATGCCCGCGTTGCCTACGTGCGGCAGCCATTCGAGTTGTACAACACGGATATGACCTCCACCGCACGCCAGTCCAGCATGTCGCTGGGCAGCCGCCATGGCGCCTGGTCGTGGTTCGTGAGCGTGAACCGGACCGATAGCGACGGTCATCCGCAAACCTACACCAATCGCGTGATCGCGGCCGGTGTGGCTGGCGCTGCGGGCGTGCCGGTGACCGGCGCGGTGGTGGACAAGGACCGCACCAACCGCGACATCTACATCCTCGGCACCGCCACGCAGTACAGCACGGTGCAGGACCACGCGAAGATCAAAGTGGCCTACGACTTGTCGCCGACCGTGCGCGCCAGCTATTCGCTTGGCTGGTGGCAGAACGATTCCAGCGGCTCGCCCGACAGCTACCTGCGCGACGCTGCCGGCAAGCCGGTCTACAGCGGCCCGGTGTCGATCAACGGCCGCACGTTCACGCTGGCGGCATCCGATTTCAACGCCAGCCGCGAAGAGCTGCGGCACCTGATGCATGGCCTCACCGTGAAGAGCAACACCAAGGGCAAGTTCGACTGGGAGGTGGCGGCCAGCCTGTATGACTACAACCGCGACATCCTGCGCGCGCCCACGACCGCGCGTCCTGCCGCAGCCACCGGCGGCGCCGGCCGCATCGTCGACCAGGGCGGCACCGGGTGGAATACCTTGTCGCTGAGGGGCGTCTACCGACCGGGCGGCATGCGCGGCACGCACATCTTCGACTTCGGCTACCAGCGCGCGGCGTACAAGCTGTCCACCATCGAGCGCGCCACCGCCGACTGGCTGTCCGGCGAGCCGGGGCCGCGCAACCAGTCCTTCGCAGGCCGCACCAGCATCGACAGCCTGTTCGTGCAGGACACCTGGAGGCTGGCGCAGGACTGGAAGAGCGTGCTCGGCGCGCGCTTCGAGCATTGGGAGGGCCGCGACGGCGAAACCGCCAACGCCGCTTCCTTGGTGCGCCACGCCATGCGCAGCGAGAACTATGTTTCGCCCAAGGCTGCCTTGGCCTACCAGGCCAGCGACGAATGGACGCTCAAGGCTTCCACCGGCCGCGCCGTGCGCATGCCGACCGTGTCCGAGCTGTACCAGGGCGGCATCAACAATGCCGGCACCTTGATCAACAATGACCCGAACCTGAAGGCTGAACGCTCCTGGACCACGGAGCTAAGCGCCGAACGCCTGGTGGGCAATTCCGCGCTGCGCCTGACCGCCTTCTTCGAGCGCAACCGCGATGCGCTGTATTCGCAGACCAACGTGCTGGTCACGCCGAACGTGACCAATGTGCAGAACGTGGACCTGATCCGCACGCACGGGCTGGAGGGCGCCTGGTCGAACGAGAACGTATTCGTGGAAGGCCTTGATATGTCGGCCAGCCTGACCTGGACCGATTCGAAGGTCAAGCGCAATGCCAGGTTCCCAGCCAGCGAAGGTAAATGGCAGCCGCGCATTCCCGAGTGGCGCGCCAGCGCGGTTGCCAGCTACCGCGTGGACGACAAGCTGACCGCCACGCTGGCGGCGCGCTACAGCGGCAAGCAGTTCTCCACGCTCGATAACACCGACATCAACGGCTTCGCCTACCAGGGGGCCAGCAAGTACTTCACCGTCGACGCGCGCCTGCGCTACCGCATCGACAAGCACTGGAGCGCCGCGTTCGGCATCGACAATGCCAACAACTACAAGTACTGGAACTTCCACCCATATCCACAGCGCTCTTACAGCATGGAGGTGAAATTTGATTGGTAATGCACTCGAACTCGGCGAGTTCGAATTGTGGTGCCACCCGCATGTGGCGGCGCGCGACGGCAGCATCGCCTGCGTGCAGGCCGAAGTGCGGTGGCGCCGCCAGGACGGCACCTTTGCCGCGCCGGCCGCCCTTGCTGGCACGCTTGCCAGCAGTGCCACGCAGGAGCTGTTCGTACTGCATATGGTGTGCGACGCGCTGGCCGCCTTGCGTATGTGGAGCGCGGACGGCTTCGAGCTTGACCTGGTGCTGGCGCTACCAGTGCCGCCGGCACGCCTCACTGCCCCGTCCATGCAGCGCACGGTCGAAGGCTTGCTCGCACAGGCCGCCATCGCGCCATCGCGCCTGACGCTGCGCGCCGCCGGCGTCGGCCTGGGCGACGCCGGCGGCGGGCGTGACCGCGAGTGCGCTGCAGCGCCGTGCTGCGAGGTGTCCGACCTGCTCGACTGGCTGCGCGTGCGCGACAACGATTGTGCGCAGGCTGCCGGCGAGTTCATCGCCACCCCGCAGCCCGCGTACGTGCTGCCGGCAACGCTACGCCGTTGGCAAGCCAGCTACTCGGCAATGAGCGCCGCCGACGCTTTCAGCTGAAATGCACCTGCGGCTGCACACCCGGCAGCGCCATGTGCTTGCCGTAGACATTGCCCTGGAAGCTCTTGGTGCCCAGCATGGTGGTGCTCCAGAACTCCACCATGCGCGCCAGGTGCGGCGGCCAGTCATCGATGGCGGCATCGAACACCGGCCCCAGTTCCGGGGCGGCCCGCACGCCCTGGTAGAACTGATGGACCAGGGTTGTGATGGATTCTGTAGTCAGTGGTAAAGTCATGGCTTCATTCTATCGCTTCGGAGCGCACATGATCATCGTCCACCACCTCAATAACTCCCGTTCGCAGCGCGTACTGTGGCTGCTGGAAGAGCTGGGGCTGGCTTACGAGATCAAGCACTACCAGCGCGATCCCAAGACCATGCTGGCGCCGCCCGAGCTGGTCAAAATCCACCCGCTGGGCAAGTCGCCGGTGATCGAGCATGAAGGCAATATCGTCGCCGAGTCGGGCGCGATTATCGAGTACCTGGTGGAGAAGCACGGTAACGACCGCCTGGTGCCGCCGGCCGGCACGCCGGACAAGCTGCGCTGGCGCTACTTCATGCATTACGCCGAAGGCTCGCTGATGTCGCCGCTGCTGATGAAGCTCGTGTTTGACAAGGTCGAATCCTCGCCGGCGCCGTTCTTCGTGCGGCCCATCAAGCGCGCCATTGTGCAGAAGGTGATGTCGTCCTTTGTGCAGCCGAATATCGACCGCCACCTGGCCTTCCTCGAAGCCGAGCTGGCCCAGCGCGAATGGTTCGCCGGCAACGAGTTCAGCGCCGCCGATATCCAGATGAGCTTCCCGCTCGAAGCCGCTGCCGCGCGTGGCGGCCTCGGCGCCACCCACCCGCGCCTGCAAGCCTTCCTGCAACGCATCCATGCCCGCCCCGCCTACCAGCGCGCCCTCGAACGCGGCGGCCCTTACGAACTGCTGCGCTAAGTCAAAACTCCCCTTGCCACCACCGGATAAGCTTGCTTGACGAGCTTACCCGGAGTGGTAAAGTGAAATCGAGTTTGACCCACACAAAAATGCCGCCAATCAGCGCAAGCACGGTGTTCCACTTGCGCTTGCCCTGATGCTTGAGTGGGGCCGCGAGCTCGCATGGGTTGACGACAGGTACAAATACGACGAGCTAAGAATGATTGGCTTAGTACCATATGACGGTCGAATTTATGCGGTGTCACAGAAAAGCAGGGCGCGTTTGGGAGATGAGTTATGCGCGAAACTATGAAAACTGCTGATGGACGTACCATCATTCTGTCGACACCAGAAGAGGATCGGGAAATTATGGAGGCCGCCCTGAGAGATCCTGATCTCCCTCCTATGACGGAAGAAGAATGGGAGGAAGTTCGGCTGCGGCTGATACGTGGCGGCAAGGCCAATACTCCAGCGAAATAGGCTGGCGATGCTGGGCTGCACTTAGCTGTACGGTAAAATACCGTCCATGACAGGTAGACTACTGGCCATTGACGGTTTGAATATTGTGCGGCGTGTGTATGAGGCGAGTCCGGAGCCGGATTCCGACCTCAAAGCCGAGATCGCCATGCGCCATGCGTTCAACGCTTTCCAGCGCCTGGTCAACGGCCACGAGCCGACCCACATCCTGCCCGCTTTCGACTACGGCGGCAGCACTTGGCGCCACACCCTGTACAAGGGCTACCGCGAAGGCCGCCAGCCGATGCCGGACGTGCTGCGCGAAGCGCTGCCCCAGTTCTACATCCAGCTGACCAATATCGGCATGTGCCCGATCTCGATCCCCGACGTGGAGGCCGACGACGTGATCGGCACCGTGGTCACGCGCTGGCTGGCGGAAAATCGCGGCGAGGCGGTGGTCGCCACTACCGATAAGGACCTGCACTGCCTGATCGCCGAGGGCGCCCGCATCTGGGACCATTTCAAGTCCGAATGGCACGACCGCGCCTGGGTCGAGAAGAAGTGGGGCGTCACGCCCGGCATGCTGCCGGACCTGCTGGCGCTGATGGGCGACGAGACCGACTCGATCCCCGGCGTGTCCAACGTGGGCGTGAAAACCGCCGCCAAACTGTTGCGCACATACGGCACTCTGGACGCAATCATGGCCGGAGCGGGCATCCTGAAGGACAAAGTTGGCGAAAGCCTACGAAAAGAGCGCGAGATGTTGTATCTTTCTCGTCAATTGGTACAACTAAAGACGGATGTAAAGATCGGCGTGAGCTGGAACATGCTGGCCTGGGACCACCGTTAAGACTTCCTGATGTTAAAAGCAGTACTCATCGACAGTAGCGCCATCGCGCGCGGCCTGCTCAACACCGTCTTGCTGGACGGCGGCTACGACGTGGTCGGCCAGGCGCATACCTGCGTGGCCGGCAACGTCCTGCTGATCAAGCACAATCCCCAGATTATCTGCGTGGCGCGCGACTGCATCGAAGCGGACGAAGCCGCCATGGCCGCGATGCGCAAGGACTGGCCGAAGGCCATGATCTTCATGGTGTCGTCGGAATTCGACCAGGCCACGATCCAGAAGGGCCATGCGATGGGCCTGAACGGTTATATCGTGAAGCCGTTCAACGCCGGCACGGTGTTGAAGACGATCCGCAATACGGTGATCGCCACGGTGAAGCGCCAGCAGGCGGCGCAAGCTGACGCCGCCCCGGCTGAAGGATCAGACGAAGTCTGAGCTGTTGATGATGCCGCCGCCCAGGCAAACATCGCCGTCGTACAGCACGGCCGACTGGCCTGGGGTCACTGCCCACTGGGCATCCATGAATTTCAAAGCAAACTCGCTGTCGCCATTGGCGGCCACGTCGCATGGCACGTCGGCCTGGCGGTAGCGGGTCTTGGCGCTGATGCGGCCTGCTTCCGGCGCCACGCCGGCGACCCAGCTGGCCTGGCCGGCCTGCAGCGCTTCCGACAGCAGCCATGGGTGGTCGTGGCCCTGCACCACCCACAGCGTATTGTTCTCCACGTCCTTGCGCGCCACATACCAGGCGTCGCTGGAGCCGTCCGACTTCTGGTAAGTCTTCACGCCGCCGATGCCGATGCCTTTGCGCTGGCCCAGGGTGTAGAAGGACAGGCCAACGTGTTCGCCCACCACTTTGCCGTCCGGGGTCTTGATCGGGCCGGACTTGTACGACAGGTAGCGGTTCAGGAATTCGCGGAACGGGCGCTCGCCGATGAAGCAGATGCCGGTCGAATCCTTCTTGGCTGCATTCGGCAGCTGCAGCTTTTCGGCGATCTTGCGCACTTCGGTCTTCGGGATTTCGCCCAGCGGGAATAGGGTCTTCGACAACTGCGCCTGGTTCAGGCGGTGCAGGAAGTAGCTCTGGTCCTTGGTGTGGTCGACCGCCTTCAGCAGCTCGTGGCGGCCGGTGGCGGTGTTGTGGCGCACGCGCGCGTAGTGGCCGGTGGCGATCAGGTCTGCGCCCAGGTGCATGGCGTGGTCGAGGAAGGCCTTGAATTTGATCTCGGCGTTGCACAGCACGTCCGGGTTCGGCGTGCGGCCGGCCTGGTATTCGCGCAGGAATTCGGCGAACACGCGGTCCTTGTATTCGGCGGCGAAATTGACGGCTTCGATGTCGACGCCCACCACGTCGGCCACGCTGGCCGCGTCGATCCAGTCCTGGCGCGTGGAGCAGTATTCGGAATCGTCGTCGTCCTCCCAGTTCTTCATGAACAGGCCGATGACTTCATAGCCTTGTTCTTTCAGTAACCAGGCGGAAACGGAGGAATCAACGCCACCGGACATGCCGATGACTACTTTTTTCTTACTCATAGTCGAGGGGGTGTTGCAAATTGTCCAAAATAGAAGAAGTCTTCAGACTTCTTCGAATACCGACACGTGGGTATGCAGGATTTCCAGCGGCGCGCGCTTGCCCGCCAGGTATTCGTCGATGCAGGTCAGCAGCAGGGGGCTGCGGTGGCGTTCACTGCAGGCCGCGATTTCATCGCGCGTCATCCAATGCGTACGCAGGATGCCTTCGTCCAGCGGCCGGTCGGGATAGTAGGCGCCCACTTCGCCGCAAAAAGCGAAGCGCAGGAAGGTCACCAGCTGGCCGGTACGCGCCGAGCGGTAGCGGCTCATATACATGCCCACCAGGGCGGTCGGGGTGAAATCGTAGGCGGTTTCTTCCAGGGTTTCCCGAATGACAGCCTGCTCCAGCGACTCCAGCGGATCCAGGTGGCCCGCCGGCTGGTTCAGGCGAATGCCATCACTGGTCTCTTCCTCAATCAGAAGAAACTTTCCATCGCGCTCGATAACGGCGGCGACTGTGACATTCGGTTTCCAGGTGCGCGGCATGTTGGTCCATCCTTAGAAGACGCGACATTGTAGCCTGATCTGGCCCTTTAGTTGTGCCGAGCTAGTGACTTTTGTTGTGCAATGCAACATATAGCTTCAGGGAACATTGGCTTAACAACATTTCATGTTAGATTTTAGTCAGTTTTTCCCACTATTGGAGGCTTTATGAAGATTGGCGTACCGGCCGAATCCAGGCCGGGGGAGACCCGAGTGGCGGCAACGCCAGAGACGGTCAAGAAACTAGCAGTCAAACACCAGGTGATAGTGCAGGCGGGAGCCGGCATTCCAGCCTCGGTGACGGACGAAGCATATGCCGCTGCCGGCGCCACCATTGGCACCGCAGCGGAGGCGCTGGGCGCGGACATGGTGTTGAAAGTCCGGGCCCCGAATGCCGAGGAGCGCGGCCTGATGAAATCGGGCGCAGTCCTCATCGGCATGCTGAATCCATTTGATGGGGAAAACATTGCGGCCATGGCGGCTTCCGGCCTGTCCGCGTTTGCGTTGGAAGCTGTGCCGCGTATCACGCGCGCGCAGTCGATGGACGTGCTGTCCTCCCAGGCCAATATCGCGGGCTACAAGGCCGTGATGGTTGGCGCGAATACCTATCAGCGTTTTATGCCAATGCTGATGACGGCTGCCGGCACAGTGAAGGCAGCCCGTGTGCTGATCATGGGCGTAGGCGTGGCGGGTCTGCAAGCGATTGCGACCGCCAAGCGCCTGGGCGCCGTGATCGAGGCGTCCGACGTGCGTCCGCCAGTGAAAGAACAGGTGGAGTCGCTCGGCGCAAAATTCATCGACGTGCCGTACGAGACCGATGAAGAGCGTGAAATCGCCAAGGGCGTGGGCGGCTATGCGCGCCCGATGCCGGCGGCATGGATGCAGCGCCAGGCTGCGCTGGTGCATGAACGCGCCAAGCAGGCTGACATCATCATCACCACGGCACTGATCCCGGGCCGCCCGGCGCCGGTGCTGATCTCCGAAGAAACCGTCAAGGCCATGAAGCCCGGCTCCGTCATCGTCGACCTGGCGGTGGAGCAGGGCGGCAATTGTCCATTGTCCGAACTGGGCAAGACGGTCATCAAGCACGGTGTGCATATCGTCGGCGAGCCTAACCTGGCGTGCCACGTGGCGGCGGATGCCTCCGCCCTGTATGCGCGCAATGTGCTCGACTTCCTCAAGCTGGTCATCGACAAGGAAGACAAGCTGGTCATCGACCGGGAGGATGAAATCATCAAAGCAACGCTGGTCTGCCATGGCGGCGAGACGTTGCGGAAATAGGAGACGGGAATGGAAGTCAGTCACACCATCATCAACCTGATCATCTTTGTGCTGGCCGTGTACGTGGGCTATCACGTGGTCTGGAACGTTACGCCGGCGCTGCATACGCCGCTGATGGCGGTAACGAATGCGGTATCGGCCATCATCATCGTAGGCGCCATGCTGGCGGCAGCGCTGACCGAGGGCCTGGTCGGGCAAATCATGGGCACGGTCGCCGTGGCGCTGGCCGCGGTCAATGTGTTCGGTGGATTCCTGGTCACCCAGCGCATGCTGGAGATGTTTAAGAAGAAGGAGAAGAAGGCGCCGGCGGCCGGCGCATCCGCTGAGAAGGAGGCCAAGGCATGAGCTTCATCACCATGAACCTTGTCACGATGATGTACCTGATCGCGTCGGTCTGCTTCATCCAGGCGCTGAAGGGGTTGTCGTCGCCGGCATCGGCCCGCAAGGGTAATGCGTTCGGCATGGCGGGGATGGCGATTGCCGCCGTCACCACCATCGCGCTGATCGTGCGCTTGAAGCATGACGCCGAAATGGCCGCCGGCTCGGTCGCCGGCGCGCTGGCGAAAGCCGCTGCCGCCGTCGGCATCGAAGGCGTGGTGGCGCCGTCGGCCGGCTCCGGCAACCTGGGCCTCGGCCTGGTGCTGCTGGGCGTGGTGGTCGGCGGCGGTATTGGCGCTTTCCTGGCCAAGCGCGTCGAGATGACCAAGATGCCGGAGCTGGTGGCAGCAATGCACTCGCTGATCGGTATGGCGGCCGTCTGTATCGCGGTGGCCGCCGTGGCCGAACCACACGCCTTCGGCATTGCGGCGCGCGGCGAAGCGCTGCCGATCGGTAACCGCATCGAACTGTTCATCGGCACCTTTGTCGGTGCGATCACCTTCAGCGGCTCGGTGATCGCTTTCGGCAAGCTGGCGGGCAAATACAAGTTCCGCCTGTTCCAGGGCGCACCGGTGGTGTTCGCCGGCCAGCACATGCTGAACCTGGCGCTGGCGCTGGTGATGGTCGGCCTCGGCCTGGTGTTCGTGTTCAGCGGCGGCACTGCGCCGGCCTGGACGCCGTTCCTGCTGATGACCGCGATTGCCTTCGTGCTCGGTGTGTTGATCATCATCCCGATCGGCGGCGCCGATATGCCGGTGGTGGTGTCGATGCTGAACTCCTACTCGGGCTGGGCGGCGGCGGGTATCGGCTTCTCGCTGAACAACTCGATGCTGATCATCGCCGGCTCGCTGGTGGGTTCCTCCGGCGCGATCCTGTCCTACATCATGTGCAAGGCGATGAACCGCTCGTTCTTCAACGTGATCCTGGGCGGCTTCGGCGGCGACGCCGCGGCGGCAACGGCGGGCGGCGCGCAAGCGCAGCGCAATGTGAAGTCGGGTTCCTCTGACGACGCCGTGTTCCTGATGCAGAATGCCGAAACCGTGATCATCGTCCCGGGCTATGGCCTGGCGGTGGCACGCGCCCAGCACGCGCTGAAGGAACTGGTCGAGAAGCTGACGCACCAGGGCGTGACGGTGAAGTACGCGATCCACCCGGTCGCCGGCCGCATGCCGGGCCACATGAACGTGCTGCTGGCGGAAGCCGAAGTACCGTATGACCAGGTATTCGAGATGGAGGACATCAACAGCGAGTTCGCGCAAGCCGACGTGGTACTGGTGCTTGGCGCGAACGACGTGGTGAACCCGGCGGCCAAGGATCCGAAATCCCCGATCGCCGGCATGCCGATCCTCGAGGCCTACAAGGCCAAAACCATCATCGTCAACAAACGCTCGATGGCGTCCGGCTATGCCGGCCTGGACAACGAGCTGTTCTACATGGACAAGACCATGATGGTCTTTGGCGACGCCAAGAAAGTCCTGGAAGACATGGTGAAAGCCGTCGAGTAAGCCTACGGCCGCGCCCGTGTCCACCTTGGGGTCAGGCTCTTTGGTAGACACGAGCTCAAGCGCGTAGCGCTTGAACTCGTGTCTACCAAAGAGCCTGACCCCAAGGTGGACACGGGCTCTTGTGTTAGCCCTCGAATGGGCTGTAGGTGAAGCCGTTTTCGATCTTGGCGATGGTGCCGGCGAAATTCTCCAGGCTGTTGCTGATGTCGGCCAGTACCCCCGCCGCACTTACCTTTTTCCCATCCAGCATACTGACGTAGAAGTCCAGACCGCCTTGGTCGGGGACGCGGTGCAATACATTCTCGTAAATCTTGGTGACCAGGGCGCGGTTGCTCAGGTTGCTGCCGTAGGCGGCCTTGAACTCGGCGCTATCGATGAAGCTTTGGGCGATCGCTTCCATGCTGACGCCGTCGTCAATCATCTTGATCCAGAAACCGATGCCGCCGGCGTCGGGCTCGCGGTTGAGGCCGGCCTGGTACAGGCGGTAGATGTCGCCGGCGTGGCTGCCACGGGCGACGTCGAAGGCGGTGGCGCCGTCCAGGAACACCAGGCGTTCGACCGAGTTCAAGGTGTCGCTGCCGTCGCTGCCGGTCTTGGCCACCACGCTGGCGCTGCTGCCGTTGCCGGTCACGCTGTAGTTGGCGTGCAGGCCGAGGTAGGTGGCGCTGTCGATGCCGGCGCCGCCGTTCAGGGTGTCGTTGCCGGCGTCGCCGAACAGCAGGTCGTCGCCGCCGTTGCCGTTCAGGAGGTCGTCGCCGCTGAAGCCGGGCAGGAAGTCGATGCCGGCGCTGCCGTTGATGGTGTCGTTGCCGCCCCAGATGGCGCTGAGCAGCGTGTCGAGGTCGCCGTCGTGTTCCAGCACGTCCTGCACCTTGCTGGCATCCAGGCTCAGTCCTTCGACACTGAACGCCAGGGTCTGGTTGATCGAGAGCCGCAGGCCGGTCAGGGTGCCGCTCACTTGCAGGCCGCTGAAGCTGAACTGGCCGATGAATTCCTGGTGGAAGGGGCCGCCGTCAATCACGATCAGGCTGCTGCCGAGCGAAGTCAGCGAGGCGTCGCCGTCCCAGTCGGGAATGGTCTTTTCGTTGAAGGGGATGTGGTACGTAACTGTCGACATGCTAGCTCCTTTAGCGATAAATTATTGCTAACTTAGCACGATTTAACGCATGGGCTTGGAGCGTTGCTGCTGGAATTCGCTGATCTGGGCGGCGTAGCGCTGTTGCGAGGCCAGGGTGTGCCAGCTGTTCTGGGCGCGGATCATGGCGGCGGCGCCTTCGCGCGTGCCGACAATGCGGTCGATGCGGCGCGCGGTGGCCAGGCCCCAGGCGTTGCGCGGGCAGGCGATGCCGGCCAGCATGGGCTTGTTGTTCTGGGCGATCGGGACCGTGTGCAGCTGGCCGATTTCGGGTTCGCTGCGGCTGGCGTATTGCAGCGAGTAGTCGTAGTCGAGGGTGTAGTCGGCGCGGCCGTGCGTGACCAGCTTGAGGACGTTGCGGCCGAAGTCGCCGACCGAGGTGGTTTCCATGCGCGAGCCGGCGGGGCGGGCGGCGATCAGGCGGTCCACCATCTGGCCGTAGCTGCGGCGTTCGACGATGATGCCGCGCAGCTGCGGGCTGGCCAGCACTTTCTGCAGGTCGGCTTCGCCGTGCGCGTTCAGGGGCAGCTGCTTGAGCGTGGGCTGGCGGACTACCAGCTGCAGCGGTGGCACCAGGTTGGTGTCGACGAAGTGCGCCAGCGGGTCGCGCTCGGCGGTGTGCAGGGCGGCCACCACGCAGGCGGGTTCGCCTTTTTCAATCATCAGCCAGGTGCGCTTGGGGTTGGCGTAGATGAAGCGGTGCTCAGCTTGCGGCCATTGCTTGATGATGTACAGCACGATCTGGTCGGCGATGCCGTCGGTGGGCTGGCCATTCTGCGGCATCGAGGCGGGCGGCACGTCGGGCAGCAGCCAGGACATGACTTCGCGCGCCTGTGCCGTGCCGGCCGTCAGCAGCGCGGCCAGGACGGAGGCGCGCAGCATGTCCCTAGCGGCGGCCATACATCATCAGCTCGGCCAGCACGGCGCGCGCGGGGGTGGCGACGTCGATGGCGGCCAGGCCCAGGCCGAGCAGGGGCTGCAGGGCCGATTCGTTGGCGAAGATGCGCGCCATGGTGTCGGTCAGGCGCACGGTCAGTCCGCGGTCGCGCTGGCGCTGCTCGGCATACTGCGCCAGCACGTCGGGCGTGGCGCCGCGCGCCAGCAGGCGCGCCAGTTCGGCGGCGTCGCGCAGGCCGAGGTTCAGGCCCTGGCCGGCCACCGGGTGCAGGGTTTGCGCGGCATTGCCGATGGCGACCGTGCGCGCGCTGCCGGTCACGCCGGCGTTCAGGCCGAGCGGGAAGGCCAGGCGGCGCGTGGCGTGGGTGAAGGCGCCCAGGCGCTCGCCGAAGGTGGCGCCGAGGCGCGCCAGGAAGGCTGCGTCGTCCAGTGCCAGCAGCTCCTGCGCGGTGCTTGGGCGGGCGCACCACACCAGGGAGTAGCCGTCGTCCTGCGGCAGCAGGGCCAGCGGGCCTTCGCTGGTGAAGCGTTCGTAGGCGCGGTGCGCGACCGGGGCGCTGGTGCTGACCTGGGCGATGATGGCGGTCTGCTGGTAGTCGTGCCGCTGGGCCTTGTCGGCCTGTTCGCCGAACAGGCCGCCTTCGGCCTGCACCACCACGGCGGCGCGCAGCACGCGGGTTTCCTGGCCTTCGCTTGCCAGGTACAGGGTGACGCTGTCGGCCGCCTCGTCGCTGCCGGTGACGCGCACCGGGCGCAGGGACGCGATGCCGAGCGCGCTGCAGGCACGGCCCAGCGCTTCGACGATGGCGCCGTAGCGGGTGACGTAGCCCAGCGCGGGCAGCTGGTGTTCGTCGCGCGTGATCATGCTGCGGCCGAACTGGCCGCGCCGCGAGACGTGGATTTCGTGGATGGCGGTGGCGTGGATCGGCCAGGCGCCGATTTGCTCCAGGATCTGGCGGCTGCCGTAGGACAGGGCCAGGGTGCGCGGGTCCTGCATCGCCTGTTCGAGCGGCTTGGCGTCGACCAGCACGATGCGCGCGGCCGGCACGCCGCGCTTGACCAGCAGCGCGGCCAGCGCCATGCCCGCCGGGCCGGCGCCGCAGATGGCGATATCGTAATCAATCATTTCATCAAAGCTTCAATCTCGGCCACGGTCTTGGGCGCGCCGCCCGTCAGCAGCTGGAATCCGCCATCGCTGACGATCACGTCGTCTTCGATGCGGATGCCGATGTTCCAGTATTGCTCGGGCACGCCGGCGGCCGGGCGCACGTAGATGCCCGGTTCCACCGTCAGCGCCATGCCGGGCTGCAGCAGGCGCGATGGCTTGTCGTCGCGCGCAGTATCGCGGTAGACGCCGACGTCGTGCACGTCCATGCCGATCCAGTGACCGGTGCCGTGCATGTAGAACTGGGTGTATTTTTTTTCGGCCAGCACATCGTCCAGCGTGCCTTGCAGCAGGCCGAAGTCGAGCATGCCCTGGGCCAGCATGCGCACCGCGGCGTCGTGCGCGTCGTGGTACTTGCGGCCGGGGGCGATGGCGGCGAAGGCGGCTTGCTGGGCGGCCAGAACCAGCTCGTACAGCTCGCGCTGGGCGCTGCTGAAACGGCCGTTGACCGGGAAGGTGCGGGTGATGTCGGAGGCGTAGCCATCCAGCTCGCAGCCGGCGTCGATCAGTACCAGTTCGCCGTCCTGCACCTGGCGGTTGTTGGCGTTGTAGTGCAGCACGCAGGCGTTGGGGCCGGAGGCGACGATCGGGGTGTAGGCCGGGAACTGGGCGCCGTTGCGGCGGAACTCGTGCAGCAGTTCGGCTTCCAGTTCATATTCGTGGACGCCGGGCCTGGCGCAGCGCATGGCGCGCGCATGGGCGCCTGCGGAAATCTGGCCGGCGCGCAGCATGATGGCGCGTTCTTGCTCGTCCTTGAACAGGCGCATTTCGTCGACCAGCGGCGGCAAGTCGCGCAGCACGGGCGGCGCGGTGATGCCGCTGCGCGAGAGCTTGCGTACGCCTTCCAGCCAGCGCTGCTGCTGCGCGCTGGCGTCGGCGCTGCGGGCGGCGGCGGCATACAGGGCGCTGGCGTTGGACAGCTGGCGCACCATGTGTTCGTCCAGCGCGCCGATGGGGAAGGCGAAGTCGAAGCCGAAGGCTTCGCGCGCGGCGTCGGGTCCGTAGCGGTAGCCGTCCCAGATTTCGGACTCCAGGTGTTTTTCGCGGCAGAACAGGATCGATTGGGCTGCGGCGGAGCCGCGCGGCGCGACCAGCACCAGCACCGCCTGCGGCTCGGTAAAGCCGGTCAGGTAGTAGAAGGAGCTGTCGTGGCGGTAGGGGTATTCGCTGTCGGCGTTGCGCGCCACTTCGGGCGCGGTGCCGATGACCGCTACGCTGCCTGGCTCCATCTGGGCCAGCAGGCGCGCGCGGCGGTCGCTGTAGGGCTTCATTTGTTCAACTCTTCCAGCTGCTGCACGGTGCCGACGTTGACCCATTCGTCTTCATAGATCTCGCCGCCGATGCGGCCCTGGTCGGCGAACTGGAACAGCAGCTTGCCCAGGCCGGCCTTCTGGCCCGGGGTGATGCCGTCGAACATTTCGCGGCGGTACACGCCGATATTGGCGAAGTTCCACTTGGGCGAACCCTGGCCGGAAATCGTGTACAGGTTGAGGGCGAAGTCGCCGTCCGGGTTGTGCCATGGATTCGGCGTCAGCCACACCCAGGCGATGTCGCGCACCTCGGCCGGGTACGGCTCGCCGCGGTGGTCCTTGTCCTTCAGTACGTCCAGCGCTTCGGAAAAATCGAAATGCGGGCAGTAGATATCGCCCGACAGCACCAGGAACGGTTCGTCGCCCAGCAGGTGCAAGGCGTTGGCGATGCCGCCCGCCGTTTCCAGCGCCTCGGCTTCCGGCGAATACTGGATCCTGGCGCCGAACTGCGCACCGTCGCCCAGCGCTGCTTCGATCATGTGGCCGAGGTGGGCGTGGTTGATGACGATCTCGGTGATCCCGGCGCGCACCAGGTTCAGGATGTGCCACACGATCAGCGGCCGGCCGCGCACTTTCAGTAGCGGCTTGGGGCAGGTGTCGGTCAGGGGGCGCATACGTTCGCCGCGGCCGGCGGCGAGGATCATGGCTTTCATGCGCGGCCCCTTAGAAGGTGTAGCCGACTTGCGGCGCGGTGCCTTCCAGCGTGTCGAGCAGCTTGATCAGCGGCTTGAGGTCGCGGTAGCGGTTGGCGGTCTTGCGCACGTAATCCATCACGGTCGGCAGGTCGCCCAGGTACATCGACTTGCCGTCGCGGTAGTTCAGGCGGCAGAAAATGCCGAGGATCTTCAGGTGGCGCTGCAGCGCCATGTATTCGAAGTCCTTGTAGAACTCGTCGAAGTCCTTCTTCACCGGCAGGCCGGCGCTGCGCGCGTGCTGCCAGTAGCGGATCACCCAGTCCAGCACCAGTTCCTCGTCCCACGACACGTAGGCGTCGCGCAGCAGCGAGGCGGCGTCGTAGGTGATCGGGCCGAACACGGCGTCCTGGAAGTCGAGGATGCCGGGATTGTCGGCGTCCATCCACATCAGGTTGCGCGAGTGGTAGTCGCGGTGCATATAGACCTGGGGCTGGGCCAGGCAGTTGGACAGGATGGCCTCGAACACCTTGTCGAGCTCCTTCTGCTGCGCCTCGCTGAGGGTGGTGTTCAGGTGCTTGCCGATGTACCACTCGGGGAAGATATTCAGCTCGCGCAGCATGAAGGCACGGTCGAATTCGGGCAGCACGCCGGGCTGGCTGGCCTGCTGGATCTTGACCAGCGCCGACAGCGCCTCGGCATACAGGGTGGCCGCCGAATCGTGGTTCAGCGCCTGCAGGTAGGTCACGGTGCCCAGGTCGGACAGCAGCAGGAAGCCGCGCGCGATGTTTTCGGCGGCGATCTTCGGCACCGACACGCCGGCAGCGGCCAGCAAGCCTTGCACCTTGACGAAGGCCGGCACGTTTTCGCGCTCCGGCGGGGCGTCCATGGCGACCAGGGTGGCGCCGTGGGCGGCGCGGTGTTGGGGCAGCACGTCGACGCGGAAATAGCGGCGGAAGCTGGCGTCCTCGGAGGCCGGGCGCGCCGACGCGGCGTCGACCAGGCCAGTACCTTGCAGCCATTCTTTGAGCTCGGCAAGGCGTGGATCGGCGGCTGGGGATGGTAAATTAGACAATAAAGACATTGAAACAGCCTGCGGAATCCGGTTGATGGTAAAGATTCCCATATAATAAGGGATTCACATTAAAAAATCGCCTTTATGGTGTTTCACGCGTACCACCCATGACCCGGTTCCAGGCTCCACCCAACTCGAAACGCTGGGCGTTCGCCTTGACCGCCATTGCCGCCGCCACCGCGGCGGTGTCGGCCCATGCGCAGGCGCCTGCCGCCAAGCGCGCGCCGCGCGTGGAAGACAAGAATGCCGTGACCACGGTGCGCGCCGAAGATATCGCCGGCCGCCCGGAGCGTGAATTGCGCCTGCAGCGCGATGTGGAAGTCGTGCGCGACAAGCTGCGCGTGACCTCCGACGCGGCCAGCTTCCTGAACGTGGAGCAGGAGCTGGAAGCCAAGGGCAATGTGCGCATGTGGCGCTTCGGCGATTACTACACCGCCGAAGAAGTCAAGCTGAACATGGAAACGGGGCGCGGCTACATGCTGCAGCCGACCTACCAGCTGGAACTGAACAACGCGCAGGGCAAGGCGCAGCGCATCAACTTCCTCACCGAGGACGAGGCGCAGGTGGTGGACGGCACCTACAGCACCTGCCAGGGCCCGAACCCGGACTGGTACCTGAAGGCGCGCTCGCTGAACCTGGACCAGGGGCGCGACGTCGGCACCGCCGGCGCCACCGTGGTGTACTTCAAGGATGTGCCCTTCATCGGCACGCCGGCGCTGTCGTTCTCGCTGTCGGGCGCGCGGCGCTCGGGCTGGCTGCCGCCGACGCCGTCGTATTCGACCAAGAGCGGCGCCGAGCTGCTGGTGCCGTACTACTTCAATATCGCGCCGAACCGCGACCTGACCCTGTACCCGCGCTATATTTCGCGGCGCGGCCTGCAGCTGGGCGGGCTGGGACGCTATATCGGCGAGACCGGCGCCGGCAATTACTACGAGGGCCGCACCTTCCTCGAGTACCTGCCCAACGACAAGGCGGCCGACCGCGACCGCTGGCAGATGCATTCGGTGCACACCCAGGCGCTGGCCAAGGACTGGAGCTACGGCTGGAACCTGCGCGCCGCCTCGGACGACAACTACCCGAACGACTTTTCCAAGACCGTGTCGTCGTCGGCCGAACGCCAGCTGCTGAAGGAGCTGCGCACCGACTACCGCGGCGAATACTGGGCGCTGACAGTGCGCGCACAGAAGTACCACGTGCTGCAGGACCCGGATTCGAAGACCAACAAAGACCTGTTCGTGACGCGCCCGTACGACCGCCTGCCGGCCATCAACCTGCACGCGGCGCGCTACGACGTGGGCGGCTTCGACTGGCAGGTGGACTCCGAGCTGACGCGCTTCTGGCATCCGGACCTGCTGAAAGGCAACCGCGTGGTGGTGGTGCCGCAGGTCAGCTACCCGATCATCGGCCCTTCGTATTTCGTGACGCCGAAGGTGATGCTGAACGCCAGCGCCTACCAGCTCGACGCCTACGGCGCCGACCAGGCGCGCTCGCTGCAGCGCGCGGTGCCGACCTTCTCGCTCGATTCGGGCCTGGTGTTCGAACGCGAGGCCAAGCTGGCCGGGCGCGCCATCACGCAGACGCTGGAGCCGCGCCTGTTCTACGTGTACACCCCGTACCGCGAGCAGGACGCCTTCCCGAACTTCGACACGGCGCCGTCGACCTTCAACTTCGCCCAGATCTTCAGCGAGAACCGCTTCGTCGGCTCCGACCGCATCGGCGACGCCAATCAGGTGACGGCGGCCGTGGTGTCGCGCTTCCTGGAGTCGTCCGGGGCGGAGCGCCTGCGCCTGGCCTTCGGCCAGCGCTTCTATTTCGCCGACCAGCGCGTGCAGATCGACAAGAGCACCCCGGTCAACAGCAGCCGTTCCGACATGCTGCTGGCGGCCACCGGCCGCATCTCCGATTCCTGGGGGGTGGACAGCGCGGTGCAGTACAACCCGAGCACCAGCAAGGTCACCACCTCGAACATGACGCTGCAGTACAGCCCGGGCGCCTACAAGGTGGTCAACGCCGGCTACCGCTATGTGCGCGACAGCTTCAAGAACGCCGACCTGTCGACCCAGTGGCCGATTTCGGCGCGCTGGTTCGGCGTCGGCCGCGTGTCGTACTCGCTGCGCGACCACAAGGTGCTGGAGAGCGTGGTCGGGGTCGAGTACAACTGCGATTGCTGGGTGTTCCGCACCGGCGCGCAGCGTTTCGTCACCACCGCCAACAAGACTTCAACCCAGTTCTTCTTCCAGCTGGAGTTGAACGGCTTGTCCAAATTCGGGATCGGCAACCCGCTGGAGGTGCTGAAAAACAGCATCCCCGGCTATCGCCGCGTAAATGAAGGCATCCGTTAAGCTTTCGACTTTTCCAACACTGATACAAGAGCGTTTCAGATATGCACCCGATCAAATTAGCTGTTGCCCTGCTGTGTGCTTCTCTCGCCATGCCGGCCCTGGCGCAAACCGCCACGCCGGCGGCGCCGTCCAAGGGCTTTACGCCGCCGGGCCAGTCGGCCAACACGCCGATCGACGCCATCGCCGTCATCGTCAACGATGACGTGATCACCCAGCGCGAAGTAGCCGAGCGCGTGGCCACCATCGTGGCGCGCATGCAGCAGCAAAAGCTGGCGCTGCCCGACCCGGCCGACCTGCGCCGCCAGATCGTCGAACGCATGATCGTCGAACGCGCCCAGCTGCAGCTGGCGCGCGAAATGGGCGTGCGGGTGGACGACAATATGCTCGACCGCGCCATCGGCCGCATCGCCGAACAGCAGAAGATGACGGTGCAGCAGCTGCGCAACCAGATGGAAAAAGAGGGCACCACCTTCGCCTCCTTCCGCGAGGAGATCCGCGAGGAGATCGTGATGCAGCGCCTGCGCGAGTACGAGGTCGATAACAAGATCAATATCGCGGAAGCGGAAGTGGACAACTTCATCGCCGCCGAAAAGGCCGCCGCCGCCGAGCAGTTCGAGCTGAACATCTCGCAGATCATGGTGCGCATCCCGGAAAACGCGACGCCGGAAGTGATCGCCCAGCGCCAGAAGCGCGCCGAGGAAGTGGCGCGCCAGCTGCGCACCGGCGCCGACTTCGCCAAGATGGCGGCCACCTATTCCGACGCCACCGACGCGCTGCAGGGCGGCGTGGTGGGCTGGCGTCCAAGCAGCCAGCTGCCGCCGCTGTTCGCCGATGCGCTGGGCAAGCTGCGCCCGGGCCAGGTGACGCCGATCATCCGCAGCGCGGCCGGCTTCCACCTGCTGAAGCTGACCGACAAGCGCAGCCTGGCCGACGCCCAGGCGGCGGAAACCGTGCAGCAGACCCACGTGCGCCACATCCTGCTGAAGGTCACCCCGACCCAGAACGCGGCGGAGGTGAAGCGCAAGCTGCTGGAGCTGAAGCAACGCATCGACAACAAGGCCGCCAAGTTCGACGAGCTGGCGCGCGTGCACTCGCAGGATTCGGCCGCCAAGGGCGGCGACCTGGGCTGGCTGGCGCCGGGCGACGCGCTGCCTGAATTCGAGCGCGCGATGGATGCGCTGAAGCCGGGCGTGGTGTCGGAGCCGATCGAGACCGCCTTCGGCTACCACCTGATCGAGGTGCTGGAGCGCAAGGCCGACGACGTGTCGAAAGAGAAGCAGCGCGCCGCCGCGCGCAATGCGCTGCGCGAGCGCAAGCTGGTGGAGGCGGTCGAGGACTGGCAGCGCCAGGTGCGCGACCGCGCCTATGTCGAATTCCGCGACGAGTCGCTGAAATAAGCAGGCGGGGGACACCATGAGCGCCAACCTTGCTACACGGCGCCCTGGTGTGCGCCCTGTCCTCGCCATCACCACCGGCGAGCCGGCCGGCATCGGGCCGGAAATCGCCATCCGCGCGGCGTGGGCCATGCGGCACCAGGTCAATGCGGTGCTGGTTGGCGATGCCGCCTTCCTGGCCATGACGGCCTCGGAAATCGATCCCGCGATCCGCATCAGCGCCGTCACCACCATGGCGGCGCGCAATGCCGGCCTGCCGCATTTCGGCGCCGACCGCCTGTGCGCGCTGGATATCCCGCTCGGCGCGCATGTGCGGCCGGGCTTGCTGGATAAGGAAAACGGCCGCTACGTGCTGGCCACGCTGGACGCCGCCATCGAAGGCGTGCAGGCCGGCTGGTTCGACGCCGTGGCCACCGCGCCGGTGCAGAAATCCACCATCAACGACGCCGGCGTGGCCTTCTCGGGCCACACCGAATACTTCGCCGAACGCACCGGCACCGCGCGCGTCGTCATGATGCTGGCCGGCCAGCCCGCCGCGCCAGCCGGCGCGCCGCAGCTGCGCGTCGCCCTGGCCACCACCCACCTGCCGCTCAAGGACGTCAGCGCCGCGCTGACGCAGGCCGGGCTGGGCCAGACGCTCGACATCATCCATGCCGACCTGCGCGCCAAATTCGGCATCGCGCAGCCACGCATCCTGGTGGCGGGCCTCAACCCGCACGCCGGCGAGAACGGCTACCTTGGGCGCGAGGAAATCGACACCATCACGCCCGCGCTGGCCGCAGCAAGGGAGCGCGGCATCGACGCCCGCGGCCCGTACCCGGCCGACACCCTGTTCCAGCCCAAATACCTGCAAGACGCCGACTGCGTGCTGGCCATGTACCACGACCAGGGCCTGCCGGTGCTGAAGTACGCCACCTTCGGCCACGGCGTCAACATCACCCTCGGCCTGCCGCTGATCCGCACCTCGGTCGACCACGGCACCGCGCTCGACCTGGCCGCGCAAGGCCTGGGCCGCGCCGACGATTCCAGCATGCAGGCCGCGCTGCAAGCCGCCCTGCACATGGTGCAAGCCAGCACCCGATAAGAAAGCACAATATGAAACACATCGCCCGCAAACGCTTCGGCCAGAACTTCCTGCACGACGACAACGTGCTCGGCAACATCATCGACGCCATCGACCCGCGCCCCGACGACACCATGGTGGAAATCGGCCCCGGCCTGGCCGCCATGACCGACCTCTTGCTGAAGTCCCTGCCGCATATGCACGTGGTGGAGCTGGACCGCGACCTGGTGGCGCGCCTGGAAAAGAACTACCCGCGCGACAAGCTCACCATCCACGCCGGCGACGCGCTGAAGTTCGACTTCGGCTACATCCCGGTGCCGCAGGGCAAGAAGCTGCGCGTGGTGGGCAACCTGCCGTACAACATCTCCTCGCCGCTGCTGTTCCACCTGGCCGAATTCGCGCCGCTGGTGCAGGACCAGGTGTTCATGCTGCAAAAGGAAGTGGTGGAGCGCATGGTGGCCGAACCGGGCACCAAGGCCTACAGCCGCCTGTCGGTGATGCTGCAGTGGCGCTACCGCATGGAGCTGCTGTTCATCGTGCCGCCGGAAGCGTTCGACCCGCCGCCGAAAGTCGACTCGGCCATCGTGCGCATGGTGCCGATCGAACAGCCGCTGGCCTGCGACGCCGCGCGCCTGGAAGCGGTGGTGCAGAAAGCCTTCTCGCAGCGCCGCAAGGTGATCCGCAACTGCGTGGCCGGCATGTTCACGCCGGAGCAGCTGGAGGCGGCCGGCATCAACCCGGGCGACCGCCCGGAAACCGTGCCGGTCGCAGCCTACGTGGCGCTGGCCAACCTGCCGCTCTAAGAAAAAAAGCCCGCTCAGGGAGCGGGCTTGAAATCCAATTCTTGTGAAGAAGTGGAGGAGACGGGTTCAGTATGCTGCGTCACAGCATATTGTTCCAATTTATTTTTGGAATCCCCGTCATTCCATTTCCTTATATCACTGGCAGGTAATCACCACGTTCATGCGGTCGGCATCGCCCATCACGCCGGTCGGGTTGGTGATGGTGCAGACCTGGGCCGGGTCGGTCGGCTGCTTCAGCACGGCCAGGCCGTAGGCGGTGCCGACCGGGATGTTGGCGAACGAGAACTCTGTGGCGTCCTTGTTGAGCACCAGCTGGCCGCTGCTGCTGCCGTTGATGATGGTCAGGCCGCTGCCTTTCAGGTTGACCACTTTGCCGCCCAGGTAATAGGTCTTCTGGCTGCAGTTGACCACCACGTTGATGCTGGCGGTGCGGCCGGCCGAGCCGTGGCCGTTGGGCACCGTGCATTCCATATGGTCGGGCTGGGTCTTGATCGAGACGTTGTACTCGGTGCCGTAGTCGATCTGGTTGGGGAAGGCGAAGGTGGTGGCGCCGGCCGGCACCGCCACGGTGTCGCTGCCGTTCTGCAGCACCAGGCCCTGGTTGCTCAGGCCGTTGACGGTGCCGCCGATGGTGAAGCTGGCCTTGCCGCCGCAGGCGGCCAGGGCGGCGCCGGCCAGGACGGCCGCGCCAATCAGTTTTGCTTTCATCTGGTTTCCTATCTTATTGGCAGGTGACTACCACATTGCTGACGTTCGCCTGCGGCATGGTGCCGACGCCATTGGCGACGGTGCAGGTCTGGCCGACTGGCTGGGCCAGCACGGTGACGCCGTACACGGCGCCGTTATTGATCTTGGCGTTGAACTCGAAGGTGTTGCCGGCGCCAGGCACCACGCCGACGGTCAGGGCGCCGTTGGCCAGCACCAGGCCGCTGCCTGTCAGGCCCACCACGGTGCCGCCCAGCGCGTACTGCACCGGGGTGCAGGTGACCACGGTCTGCTGGTAGGAGTAGTAGTTGATCTTGCCGGTGTTGTTGGCAATCTTGCAGGTGACGCCGCTCGGCTGCGCCTTGATCGTCACGTTGAACGCGGCGTCGGGCGACAGCAGGGTCTTGAAGAACCACACGGTCTGGGCCGGGCTGACTTCCAGGTCGTCGCCGCCATTGTTTTGCAGCACCAGGCCGCTGCGGTCCAGGCCGTAGACCTGGGCGCCCAGTGCCATATTGGCGTTGCCACTGCCGCCACAGGCGGCCAGGCCGGCGGCGCACAGCAGGGCTGCGGCGGCGGACAGATACTTACTCTTCATTCCACGTTCTCCAGTCGATTGCGCGTCGGCGCCATTCAAATCGGCGCCTATTTTAGTGCATTTGCCACATCTTTAGCCGTTTTGGCCTGCTTTTCCCTTGTAACAGGGTGCAACCGGGCTTGGTACAATGGCTCCATGAAGCCGAAAGCCATCCTGTTTGACCTGGACGATACCCTGTGGCCGATCGCGCCCGTCATTGCCGAGGCGGAAGTGACCCTGCATGCCTGGCTGGCGGCGCATGCGCCGAAAGTGGCGGCGCAGTGGTCGATCGACGCCCTGCGCGCGCACCGCGCCGAGCTGGCCGAGGCGCAGCCGGAACTGCTGATCGACCTGGGCCGGCTGCGGCGCGCCAGCCTGCAGGCGGCGTTTGCGGCGGCCGGCGAGGATGCGGCCCACGTCGATGGCGCGATGCGGCACTTTTTCGCGGCGCGCAATGCGGTGACGCCGTATGACGATGTGCTGCCGGGCTTGCTCAAGCTGCGCCAGCAGGTGCAGCTGGGCACGATTTCCAATGGCAATGCCGAC
Source organism: Pseudoduganella sp. OTU4001 (assembly GCF_038440195.1). Taxonomy (NCBI): domain Bacteria; kingdom Pseudomonadati; phylum Pseudomonadota; class Betaproteobacteria; order Burkholderiales; family Oxalobacteraceae; genus Pseudoduganella; species Pseudoduganella sp. OTU4001. The sequence continues at coordinate 118,358 of NZ_JASATG010000016.1, forward strand.
CTTGAAGTAATCGGCCTGGCCCACCATTTTGAGGTATCGCTGGCGGCCGCCCACTTCGGCGCCGCCAAGCCCGATCCCGGTATTTTCCGCGCGGCCTGCGCCGCGCTGGGCGTGGCGCCGCACGATGCGGTGTACGTCGGCGACGACCTGGCGCTCGACGTGGCGGGGGCGCAGGCGGCCGGCCTGCGCGCGGTGTGGCTGAACCGGCGCGGCGCGGCCCTGCCGGACGGCGCGCCGCAGCCCGATGCGATTTGCGCTACGCTGGATGAATTGCTTGCGTGGCTGGAACAACAGTTGGCAGAATAGACGTATGCATCTCGATATCCGTGCCCAAACCCTGCTCAAAGCCCTGGTCGAGCGTTATATCGCCGACGGCCAGCCCGTCGGCTCGCGCTCGCTGTCCAAATTGCCCGGCCTGGAACTGTCGCCGGCCACCATCCGCAATGTGATGGCGGACCTGGAGGAGCAGGGCTATGTGGCCAGCCCGCATACTTCGGCCGGGCGCGTGCCGACCCCGCGCGGCTACCGCATCTTTGTCGACACCCTGCTGACGGTGCAGCATATCGATGAAAGCGCGGTGCAGGCCAGCCTGCGCGCCGCCTCGCCGCAACCGCAAAAGCTGATCGCCAATGCGGCGCAGATGCTGTCCTCGCTGACCCAGTTCGCCGGGGTGGTGCTGGCGCCGCGCCACGAGTCGGTGTTCCAGCAAATCGAATTCCTGCGCCTGGGCGAGAAGCGCGTGCTGCTGGTGATCGTGGCGCCGTCGGGCGATGTGCAGAACCGTATCCTGCTGACCGACGTCGATTACACGCCGGCCCAGCTGCAGCAGTCGGCCAATTTCATCAACCAGCACTATTCCGGGCTGTCGTTCGACGACGTGCGCGGGCGCCTGCAGGGCGAACTGCGCCAGCTGCGCGACGATATGGGACGCCTGATGCAGGCGGCGGTGGAGGCGGGCTCGGAGGCGATGGCCGAATCGTCCGAGGACATGGTGATCGCCGGCGAGCGCAACTTGCTGTCGGTGAGCGACCTGTCGTCGAATATGTCGTCGCTGCGGGCGATGTTCGACCTGTTCGAGCAGAAGACCGGGCTGGTGCAGCTGTTGGACGTGTCGTCCAAGGCGTCCGGGGTGCAGATCTTTATCGGCGGCGATTCGCAGCTGGTGCCGATGGATGAAATGAGCGTGGTGACCGCGCCTTATGAGGCCAACGGCAAGATCGTGGGGACGCTGGGGGTGATCGGGCCGACCCGCATGGCGTACGAGCGGGTGATCCCGATTGTCGATATTACCTCGCGGCTGCTGTCGAATGCGTTGAGCAACCACTGAAACCGGTAAACCGGGTGTCCGACCCGGCGGGTCAGACACCGCTTTACCGGTTTTAGTGCTTGTGCGGGCACTGTTCCTTGGTGCAGGTGCCGTAGATCGCCAGCGCATGCTCGGCAATCTTGAAGCCGCGCTCGGCGGCGATGCGCTGCTGGCGCTTTTCGATCTCGTCGTCGACGAATTCTTCGACCCGGCCGCAATCCAGGCACACCAGGTGGTCGTGGTGCGAGCCTTCGTTCAGCTCGAAAATCGCCTTGCCGCTCTCGAAATGGTTACGGTGCAGCAGGCCGGCCTGCTCGAACTGGGTCAGCACGCGGTACACGGTGGCCAGGCCGACGTCCATATTCTCGGCCAGCAGCAGCTTGTACACGTCTTCCGCGGTCAGGTGGCGCACGGGGCTGCTCTGGAAAATATCGAGGATTTTCAGGCGCGGCAAGGTAGCCTTCAGGCCGGACGCCTTCAGGTCGGTAGGGCTGTTACTCATGTTTGCTAACGTCAGTTGCGGGAAGTGCTTTATGATATAGCGTTTTAGGCACTTCTGCTCACGGAATTGAGGTTTCATAACATGCGCGTCACCCCGCTGTCTTTGTTGCAACGAAGCACCCCGCTGCTGGCGGCAGCCCTGCTGGCCGCCTGCGCCAGCCAGCCGGCCACCGTGGCCCCGGTCGAAGCCTCGCAAGGCGCCCAGACCACCACCATTACCCAGGTGCAGAAATTCCTGTGGTTCTTCTCGCCGTACCGCCCGACCATCCAGCAAGGCAACTTCGTCTCGCAGGAAATGCTGGCCCAGCTCAAGCCCGGCATGACCAAGGACCAGGTGCGCTTCCTGCTCGGCACGGCGCTGATGGCCGACCCGTTCCACGCCCAGCGCTGGGACTACCCGTTCCGCCTGGCCAAGGGTAATGGCGAGCTGACCACCAGCACCGTGGTGGTGTATTTCGACAAGGACGACAAGGTCGAGCGCTTCGAAGGCGGCAACCTGCCGACCGAACAGGAATACATCGCCCGTATCGCCGGTCCGATCAAGGAATTCAAGAAGGCCGAGGCGGCCAAGGACAATGCCGCGCCGGGCAAGGCGCCGCTGCCGGGCGGCCAGGAATCGGGCCAGAAGCAATAAAGGAATCAAGCATGACGCAATTGAAGATCGCCATCGCTGGCGCCAGCGGCCGCATGGGCCATATGCTGATCGAGGCGGTACAGGCTGCGCCCGATGCGCGCCTGGCCGGCGCCCTGGACCGCGCCGGCTCGCCGGCCCTGGGCCAGGATGCCGCCGCGTTCACCGGCCAGCCGGCCGGCGTGGCCGTGACGGCCGACCTGGCCACCGGCCTGGCGGACGCCGACGTGCTGATCGACTTCACCCGTCCGGAAGGCACGCTGGAACACCTGGCTTACTGCGCTGAGCACGGCGTGAAGATGGTGATCGGCACCACCGGTTTCGACGCGGCCGGCAAGGCCGCCATCGCGGCGGCGGCCGAGAAGACCGCCATCGTGTTCGCGCCGAATATGAGCGTGGGCGTGAACGTGACCCTGAAGCTGCTGGAATTCGCGGCCAAGCAGTTCGACATCGGCTACGACATCGAGATCATCGAAGCGCACCACCGCCACAAGGTGGATGCGCCGTCCGGCACCGCGCTGAAAATGGGCGAGGTGATCGCCGATGCGCTGGGGCGCGACCTGAAGCAAGTCGGCGTGTTCGCGCGCGAAGGCGTGACCGGCCCGCGCGAGCCGTCGCAGATCGGCTTTGCCACCGTGCGCGGCGGCGACATCATCGGCGACCATACCGTGATGTTCGCCACCGAGGGCGAGCGCATCGAGATCAGCCACAAGTCGTCCTCGCGCCAGCACTATGCCAACGGTTCGCTGCGCGCGGCGCAGTGGCTGGCCGATAAGCAGACTGGCCTCTACGATATGTACGACGTGCTGGGCCTGAAGGGCTGATGGAGCACTTTACTTTCGCCAGCTACTGGGAGCGCGGCGACGCGATCAGCCACGCGGTGGCCTACCTGCTGCTGGCGATGTCGCTGGCGTCCTGGTTCTTCATCCTGTGGAAGGGCTGGTCGTCCTGGCGCATCCGGCGCGCGGCGCCGTCGGTGCAGGCGTTCTGGGATGCGCCCAGCGTGGCCGATGGCGTGGCGCTGATGGCGGCGCGCGACCAGGAAGGCATTTTCGCCGATGTGGCGCAGGCCGGCGCGGGCCAGCTGGAACGCGCCAAGGCCGGCAGCATCGGCGCCGAGATGGGGCGCGCCGAGCAGGCCACGCGCGTGCTGCGCGATGCGATCCATGTCTCGACCACGCGTCTGGAAAGCGGCCTGACCTTGCTGGCGTCGATCGCTTCGACCGCGCCGTTTGTCGGGCTGCTGGGCACGGTGTGGGGCATCTACCATGCGCTGGCGGCGGTGTCGGCATCGGGCACGGTGCAGATCGACAAGGTGGCCGGGCCGGTGGGCGAGGCGCTGATCATGACGGGCGTGGGCCTGGTGGTGGCGATTCCTGCGCTGCTGGCGTATAACGGCTTTAACCGCATCAACCGCATCACGCTGTCCGAACTCGATGCGTTCGCGCACGATCTGCACGCTTACCTGACCAGGGAGTGAGGCCATGGCCTTCGGCGCCTTCAACCATCACCGGCAAAAGGAATCCATGGCGGACATCAATGTCACGCCGATGGTGGATGTGATGCTGGTGCTGCTGGTGATCTTCATCATCAGCGCGCCGATGTTTACCAATGCGGTGCAGCTGGAGCTGCCGAAGGCGCAGGCCAAGGCGCTGCCGCAGGAGGCGGAAACGGTGTCGCTGGCGATCGATGCGGGCGGCACGGTGTACTGGAATAACAATGCCCTGAAGCCGGGCGAGCTCGAACAGCGCCTGGCCGGGGCGGCGGTGGTTTCGCCGCAGCCGGAATTGCAGCTGCGGGCGGATAAGGATACCCGTTACGAAGTGGTGGCGCAGGTGATGGCGGCGGCGCAGTCGCATGGCCTGACGCGCCTGGGGTTTGTCACCGATCCGAAGGAAAAGAAATAATGGCTACTGCCACTTTACATGGCGCCGTGATCGGCGACGAGGCTGCGTTCCATGCGGCATGCCAGGCGGAGCTTGGCTTCCCTGCGGGGTATGGCAATACCATCGACGCCTGGGTCGATTGCCTGTCCTACCTGCGCGATGACGACAATATGACGAAGTTCAGGCTCAAGCCGAACGAGGTGCTGGAGATCGTCATCACCGATTCGAAGAAGATGCCGCAGGACCTGCTGGAGGAGATCTCCTACTGCGTGGGCGGCATCAATGAGCGCTATGAGGATTACGGCGAAAAGCCGGCCTTGAAGCTCACCCTGCGTTAAACAGCTTTCTCGCCGGGCGCCAAAGTCAGCACGTCGAAGCCGGTCTCGGTGACGGCCACCATATGCTCCCACTGCGCCGACAGCGAACGATCGGCGGTCACCACGGTCCAGCCGTCGGCCAGTGCGCGGGTCGGGTGCTTGCCGGCGTTGATCATCGGCTCGATGGTGAACACCATGCCCGGCTCCAGCATCAGCCCGGTGCCCGGCTTGCCGTAGTGGAGCACCTGCGGGTCTTCGTGGTACACCATGCCGATGCCATGCCCGCAATAATCGCGCACCACGCTGTAGCCGGCCGCCTCGGCCAGCTTCTGGATCGCGTGGCCAACATCGCCCAGGCGGTTGCCCGGCTTGACCGCGCGGATGCCGGCCCACATCGCGTCATACGTCACTTCGCACAGCTTCTGCGCGGCCTTGGACGGGGTGCCGACGTAGTACATGCGGCTGGTGTCGCCAAACCATTCATCCTTGATCACGGCGACGTCGATGTTGATGATGTCGCCATCCTTCAGCACCTTCTTCGGCGTCGGGATGCCGTGGCACACCACCTCGTTGACCGAGGTGCAGACGGTGCCGGTAAAGCCGCCGTAGCCGACATTGGCCGGAATCACCTTCAGCGTGTTGACGATGTAGTCGTTGCACAGCTTGTCCAGCTGGGCGGTCGAGACGCCCGGCTTCACGTGCGGCGCGATAAAGGTCAGCACATCCGCCGCCAGCTGGCCGGCCACGCGCGCGCTTTCGACCTGGTCGGGCGTCTTGATCAGGATGGACTTGTTGTTACGCTTGCGCATGGCGTGGCTTTCTGAAGGCGGAAGGGGCGCATGGTATCACGCGACTTTGGCCTTGTCGAAGTGCGGATTCTGGATCAGGCCGAGGATATTGCCGAACGGGTCGGCCAGGTCCACCACGCGGATGCCTTCGCCCACGTCTTCAATCTTGGAGTGAGCGCTTGCTCCCAGTGCGACGATGCGCTCGACTTCTTTTTCAATATCGTCGACGCCCCAGTAGACCTGGGTGCCGGTCTTGCCCGGCGCGCCATCCGGCAGCAGGCCCAGCTCGAAACCGCCGATTTCAAAGCCGACGTAGAACGGCTGGTCGAAGTAGGGTTCCTTCTGGAACACCTTGCTGTACCAGGCCTTGCCGGCTGCCAGGTCGGGGGTAGGGTAGATGGCGGTGCGCAGTCCCTTGATCATGTTGTTCTCCTCTATGTGTGGGTAATGCCCGCATCTTGCCACGCCCCGCGCTGCCGCGATTGGAAAAATGGAAACTCAGTCCAGCAGCAAGTCTTCTGCGCGCCGGTAGCCTTGGCGGCGGTCCTTGGCGGCAGGCCAGTTTTCTTCGAACGCAATGCACGGGCTGGGAGCGCGGGCGGCAAGGCGCTTGGCCTGGGTTGGTATCGGAGCAATGCGTGGCAACCGGGTTGGCGCCGGGGCGGGCTTTGCCTGCTCCGGCCCAGTGATCGAGCCCAGGTTCGGCAAGCATGTGGCCGGGGCCGCTGCGGGCGATGGTGGTCGGCTAGCGGCTTCCTTGCGGCAGGCGCTGGCGACTTTCCAGGCGTCAGCATCGGGAAACAGAATGGCAATTTCGGCCCAGGCGCTGCGTGAAATTCCTTTGCAAGCGCAAATGAATTGGTGCGGCGAGACCGGGGCACCCTTGTGCAGGATTTCGTCGCCAACCACTTCGGCGTAGGCGTAGTTGGAGCGGTTCCAGGCACGAAGTTGTGTGCCCTCGGGCAGAAAAATGGTTTTCCATTGGTAGCCGCGGCGGCGGACGGTTGGCTTGTTGCCTTCTTGCTGTGCCCGGTTTAGCCAATCCTCTATGGCTTGGGCGGCTGTTTCGCCGGCGCTGGCGGCGCCGGAATGAGTGCTCACGAAATGCAAGAGCCGGAGCATGGTGCTGGGGGATATCGCCAGGGTCACTATGTCGTTCATGCTGTTTTCCTCCGCTGTTTTGCGCTGTTTCTTGAGGTTTTCCGCTGTTTTTAGACTTGGACCGGTGCGAGCGGGCGAAGTTCAAAAAACAGCGAGAAAACTCAAAAAACAGCGCAAAACAGCGGGTCAAAACAGCGGAAAAGACATAGGCAGTTGGGAGGGTTACCCGTTGTGGATATGGGCGTCCGGCGAGGCGCCGGTGAAGTCGTGGAAGTCGCGGATCAGGTGGGATTGGTCGAAATAGCCGCTGTCGAGGGCGAGGCTGGCCCAGTCGCGGCCATGGGAGCCAGGGGCGGCGGCGAGGGCGGCCGTGCGGGTGGCGCGGAAGCGGCAGATGCGGGCGAACAGCTTCGGTGCCAGGCCGACGTGGTCGCGGAATTGGCCGGCCAGGTATTGCCGCGAGACGCCCAGGCTGGCGGCCAGGGTTTCGACGCGCAGGGCGCCGCCGCTGGCTTCCAGCTC
>NZ_JASATG010000017.1:0-110444 GCF_038440195.1 Pseudoduganella sp. OTU4001
CCCCCCGCGCCCCCCCCCCCGCCCCCCCCCGGGGGGGGGGGGGGGGGGGGGGGGGGGGGGGGCCCCCCCGTCCTGTTTCCCGAAAGCCTGTCATGAAGCTGATCAAACCGCCGCGCCTGCAACTGGGCGACACCATCGGCCTGATCGCCCCAGGCGGCCATACCGATGCGAAAGCCATCGCCAAGGCCGTCAAGAATATTGAAACGCTGGGCTTCCGCGTGAAGCTGGGCAATAACCTGGAAGCCGTGTACGGCAACTATGGCGGCGTGCCGCAGCTACGGCTGGACGACCTGCACGCCATGTTTGCCGATCCCGAAGTGAAGGCGATCTGGGCGATTCGTGGCGGCTCCGGCTGTATCCAGCTGCTGGCCCACCTCGATTACGAGCTGATCCGGAAGAATCCCAAGATCCTGCTCGGCTATTCCGACATTACCGCCCTGCACCTCGCGATCCAGAAGAAGGTGGGCCTGGTGACCTTCCATGGCCCGGTGGCCTCGTCCACCATGTCCGACTACTCCGTGACGCATATGCTGAATGTGCTGATGAACCCGAAGCAGGAATACACCATCCCGATGGCGCTGGAAAACAGCCGCAAGGCAGAGGAAGAGCCGCACTATGCGATGCGGACAGTGGTTCCTGGTATAAGTGAGGGCCCACTCACGGGCGGTAACCTATGCCTGGTGAGCGCCCTGGTCGGCACTGAATACGCCGCCAATTACAAAGGCGGCATCCTGTTCCTGGAAGAAGTGAACGAAGCGCCCTACCGCATCGACCGCATGATGATGCAGCTGCACCTCAACCGTGGCTTCGAGCAGGCGGCCGGGGTAATGCTCGGCATCTGTGAAAACTGCGGCCCGCAGGACAGCGACATTTCGCTGACTTTGGATGAGACCACGGATCAGCATTTGAAGCCGCTAAAGCAGCCCGCCGTGACCGGCTACAGCTTCGGCCACATCCGCAACCAGTTCACCATCCCGATGGGCATCCGCGCCCGCCTCGACACCGAGCGACAGACCCTCACCCTGCTCGAACCCGCCGTCGCCTAACAGCCCAGCCCGTGTCCCACCATGGGGTCACACCCTAAGCGAGACACGAGTTCAACCGCAATATTGCCGAGGCCGTGTCCCAGTTAGGGTGTGACTCCAGGGTGGGACACGGGCTCGGCAATAAACATAGGCGTAGAATGGGGCGATGCGAATGCTCAAGCACAAGGCGGTGGCCTATGTGCTGGCGCATCCCCTGGATTTTGCGCTGCAGTGCCTGAAGGGCTTCCGCGCTAACCAGGGTTTGCTGCTGGCGGGCGCCGTCGCCTATTACTCGCTGCTTTCTATCGTCCCGCTGCTAATGCTGGTGGTGGTGGCGCTTTCCCACGTCATTCCGCAGCAGGAATTGCTGCAAATTATCGGGCGCTACCTGGAATGGCTGATCCCGGGCCAGTCGCAGGCCGTGGTGGCCGAGGTCGGCCATTTCCTCGAACACCGCGAACTGGTCGGCTGGGCCCTGGTGCTGGTGATGCTGTTCTTTAGCTCGCTGGCCTTTACCGTGCTGGAAAACGCTATGTGCGTGATCTTCCTGCACCGGGTCGCGGTGCGGCGAAGGCATTTCGTGGTGTCGGCCCTGTTGCCGTACTGTTACATCCTGTTCCTGGGCGTCGGCGCCCTGGTGATGACTCTGGTGGCTGGCAGCCTGCAAGTCATCGGCCAGGAGAGCGTGCGCCTGTTCGGCCATGTCTGGTCGCTGCACGGGCTGTCCGGGGTGCTGCTCTACCTGCTGGGCCTGGCGGGCGAAGTACTGATGCTGAGCTCAATCTACCTGGTGATGCCGGTCGGCCGCCTGTCCTGGGCCCACGCGCTGATCGGCGGCGCCACCGCCACCGCGCTATGGGAGGTGGCGCGCCATGTGCTGGTCTGGTATTTCTCCACCCTGTCCCAGGTCAACCTGGTGTACGGTTCGATGACCACCGCCATCGTCGTCATGTTCAGCCTGGAAATCGGCGCCACCTTGCTGCTGTTCGGCGCCCAGGTGATTTCGGAATTCGAAAGGGTGGCGCGCGGCGAACAGCACAAGGCGCCGCGCCGCCTGCAAACCAAGACAGTCTGCTAAGCCAGCGGCAGGGTAATGGTGAAGCGCGCCCCGCCCAGCGCCGAGCTGCCGGCCGCCAGCGTGCCGCCATGCAGCTCAACCGCCTTGCGCGCGATCGACAGGCCGAGGCCGAATCCGCCGGTGTTGCGGTCGCGGCTGCGGTCCAGGCGGTAGAAGGGTTCGAACACGCGCTCCAGCTCCGCCTGCGGGATGCCGGGCCCGTCATCTTCCACCATCACCTGGATGCCGCCCAGGTTGCGCACGGCGCTCAGGCGTACAGTGCGGTTGCCGTATTTGAGGGCATTGCGCAGCAGGTTGCCCACCGCACGCTCCAGCAGCCGCTGGTCGCCGCTGTAGTGGCCCAGCTCCGGCGCCAGCGCCATTTCCAGCACCATGCCCTCTGCCGGCGGCAAGGTATCGCGGCAGTGTCCCAGCGCGGCGCTGAGTTCGAAGGGCTGGCGCTGCAGGTGCGGTTCGGCATCCAGCCGGGTCATGCCGAGCAATTCGTTGACCAGCTCCTTCAGCTCGCGCAGGTCGCCTTCCATGGCGTTGATGCGCTTGTCCAGTGCGGGGTTCTCGGCTGCATCGCGCAGCAGCTCGAGCGCGAACTCGAGCCGTGCAATCGGGGTGCGGATCTCGTGGCCCACCGAATGCAGCAGGTTGCGCTGCGAATCCAGCAGGCGGGCGATGCGGTCGGCCATGTGGTTGATGCGCTCCGCCAGCGGGTAAATGCTGTCCTTGGGCTGCATATGCGCGCGCACCGCCAGGTCGCCGCCGCCGAAACGGTCCGCCACATCGGACAGCTGCTGCAAGCCTTGCCAGTGGGCGCGCGACCAGGCCGCGATAGGGATCAGCAGCACCAGCGCGACGATCAGGTAGCGCACCGCTTCCATGGAGAGGGCAAAGCCGATATCGATCGGCAGGTCCTGCGCCACCAGCGCCTCGTCATTACTGCCGATATAGCGTTCGCCGGCCAGGTCGACGCGCCGGTAAAACGCCTTGCGGCCGATATCCAGCACCACATCGCCGCGCTCGAAGCCTGCCGCGTCGATCCCGGACAGCTGCTTGCGCACCTCGCCCAGCGGCACCAGCTCGAAGCGCATGCCCGACACTTCGCGTACCTTGTTTAGCCGGTCCAGCCACTGGTCGGCCGGGGCCTGGTCGATGTACTGCTCCAGCAGGAAGATCTGGGCCGCCGCCTGGCGCCGCGCAATCGAGTCGAGGGGGTCGCCGAACAGGCGGTTGATGGCGAAATAGACAATGAATGCCGCCGCACTGATGGACAGCATCACCAGTATAAAAAAGCGGAAGAACAGGCGATTCATCTCGCGGATTGTATAAGAAACAAGGACATGCGGCAGATTGGCGTACAAATTTGCGACAAAAAGCGTAAAGATCGCGGCGGATTTCCAGGCCGGCTTTACCTAAGATCACATCATCGCCTGGAGGATTTCGTTATGAACAAACTTGCTCGTTACCTGCCCGTGCTGGGCGCCCTGTTCCTGGCTGCCTGCGGTGGCGGCGGCGGTGGTTCGGCCACCCAGGCCTTGGCCACCGGTGGCCAGGGCATTGCTGTCGGTGAGCCGGCCCCCGGCGCCCCCGCTAAAGATGACTTCATCAAGATGGCGCGCGGCGACGTATCGTGCAGCGACCGCACCAACCGGCTGTACATCATCGACGGTAAACAAGTGTTCTGGGAAGTTGCCGGCAACTGCGCTGACGCCAGCTACCGCAACACCCTGTTCGGCATGACCCCGCAAGCGCTGCAGTGCACCAACGGCGACTCCATCGCCGGCCCGCGCACCACCTGCACCGACGCCAGCCAGCGCGCCCTGTTCGACATCATCGTGGCCAACCTGGACAAGCCGGACCTGGGCCTGGGCGCCGGCCACAAAGTCGAATATGTGCCGTTCCTGCCGAAAGACGGCCCGCTGGCCTTCCAGAAGCTGGCGACCGAGCAGATCTCCGGATTGACGAACGCCGAGAACGTGGTGGCGCGTGATGAAGACGCTTTCCGTAAGCTGTGGACCGGTGTGTACCAGAACCGCGTCCCGGCGCCGGATCTGCCGAAGATCGACTTCACCCGCAAGATGGTGCTGGCCGTGGCAACCGGCTATGGCGGCGGCTGCACCCACGTGGGGATTGAAAAGGTCTCCGTCAGCGGCGACGCCCTGCTGGTCAACTACCACGTGATCCAGCCGGCAGACGGTATGGCCTGCGCCGCGGTAGTCACCTCGCCGGTGAGCATGGTGTTGGTGGACCGCATCGATGCCAAGGTGAACTTCAGCGGAATCTGAGCGTTTTCACGGTTGGGATGGTATTGCATTTACAATGTGCGCCATTCCCAACCGTAGACGTTTCATATGCGACAGTACCTGTTCCTCGCCCTCGCCGGCGCCTGCAGCACGGTAGCAGCACAGACACCGGCCACAAACCCGATGCCAGACGGCAGTCGGGATATGTTCATTGGTGTGGGCGCCCAGTCCGTTCCGCGCTATGAAGGCGCGGACGACAACCGCACCTTGCCCCTGCCGGTGATGCAGATCCAGTGGAGTAACGGGATCTTCGTGTCCGGTACTTCGGTCGGCTGGCACTTGTCGCCGTCGCCATCGATGGAGTTCGGGCCGCTGCTGGCGATGTCGCCGCGGCGCGACCGCGACGGGCTGTCGCTCGGCATCGGCAGCGTCGGCGAAAGTTCAGACGGCCGCGCCTTCATTACCGGCATCCGCCCAGGCGGCATCGTGCCGGGCGGCTCCGAGGCGCCGGCGGAGAACGGCGGCAACAAGCTGTATTACATGGACGTGGTGAAGCGCCGCGTGCTGTACGGCGGCTTTTTCAATTACTACCTGAGCCCCAAGCTGCGCCTGACCAATAACCTGACTTATGGCGGTGGCAAGGACCGCAATGGCGCGCGCCTGCACACCGCCTTGCAGTACATGTTGGAAGACATCGTGCCGCACCATACCGTGGTCTTGTCGGCCGGCGTATCGGTGGTCAACCGCGCCAACAATGAAACCTGGTTCGGCATCACCAAGGATGAAGCCAGCCGCAGCACGCTGTCGTTCTACCGCCCGGATGGCGGTGTGCAGTCGGTGCGCGCGAGCCTGCGCTGGAACTGGGCGCTGAGCCCAAGCTGGATGTTGACGTCGGGCCTCCAGGTGGACCGCCTGGCGGGTGACGCCAAGAGAAGCCCGCTGGTTGACCGGGCGACCAATGTCTATATTTCTTCTGCCCTGGCTTACCGATTCTGATGAAAACTTTGACCCTGCTCCGCACCATGCTGCCGGCCCTGTGCCTGGCCGCGGTGTCCTGTGCCGCCCAGGCGCAGGAGGAGTGGGTCAGCTATCGCGACGCCTATAAGCAGATGGTGGTGTTTGCCAAGTACGGCAAGCCGAAGAACTTCCTGCAGGTGCATTACCAGGTCAGCCCGCGCGATGCGGCGGGCACGCTGGATGGCTTGCACCTGACGCTGACGGGCAAGAACACGCAACTGAACCTGCCTTTGGATGCGGCCGGGCGCGCGATCTTCCCGCTGCTGAAGGCGGCTTATGACGACAATGCCGTGCTGGCGCTGAACCGCCGGCTGGCGCATTACCGCTTCATGCCGCGCGTGTCGATCATGTCGCGCAATGACGGCATTTATGAATCCGCCGATCTGCGCGCGGCGTGCGAACAGGCGCTGGCCTACCAGCGCTTTGTGGATGCGTCCTATAACGCCAAGAAGTGCAGCGGCGTGCGCTTTGTGTTTGTGAACCGCGCCGAGGCGCTGGTGCAGGTGAAGTTCGGCCAGCGCGAAGCGCCGCTGCCGGTGGTGGATGGTCCCGCCTTTGAAGGTGAAACGGCGGGAGCCTTCCGCACCGCCACTTACCGCTTTGCCGACTGGTCGTCGCAGGGGCAAGTCGTCAGCCAGAATACGCCGCTGGCGATTGCCCCGCTATACGATTAATTCCAGGCCGAAGGCGAGAACAGGTAGCCCTCGCCCCACACGGTCTTGATCTTTTCCCCATCCGTGTCGTCGAACTTGCGGCGCAGCTTGGAGATGCTGTTGTCGATGCTGCGGTCCAGGCCATCGAACTCGATGCCGCGCATGGTCTTCAGCAGGGCGTCGCGCGACAGCACGCTGCCGGCCGATTCCGCCAGCACCAGAAGCAGTTTGTATTCCGTATTCGACAGCGCGCAAGGCTGGCCGCGCCAAGTGACGGAGCGGTCGCTGGTAATGATGCTCAGCTGGCCGAACACCAGCTGGTCCGCGTCCGGCTTGCCCTGGCGGCGGCGCAGCAGGGCGCGCAGGCGGGCCAGCAGCACGCGCGGCTGCACCGGCTTGTTGATGAAGTCATCGGCGCCCTGCTCCAGCAGGGACACCTCGTCGTACGAGTCTTCGCGCGCCGTCATGATCAGGATCGGCACGTCGCTGATTTCGCGGATTTGCTGGCTGACCTTCATGCCGTCCATCCCGGGCAGCATCAGGTCCAGCACCACGATGTCGGGGTTGGCGGCCTTAAAGCGAGGCAGGGCCTCATCGCCGCGCGGCACCACGTCCACCTTGAACTCGTAGCCCGCCAAATACTCCGTGACCAGCTCGGCCAGGCGCGCATCGTCTTCCACCAACATCACATGAACCATGACTATCTCCTTGTGGCGGATATTCTATAAGAGCTGCCCGGTTGTGGCACAAATTCACTGAAATTCCGACAAACCGATACATTTTGTGAAGCCCGGCCTGACTTAGCTCAAACGGCGCCTCCGCCCGGTGCCGAATAATGCTCCTACGACCTTTCGTAAGGAGCCGATCATGTCTTTCGATAACGAAGTGTTTGTGTCCAGCCTCCGTAAGAATGCCTCCAGTCATAGCCGAGCGCAATGCGCCAAGTACGTTCGGCTTGCGTTGGAGGCTGGCGGTGCCGATACCTCGGGCCACCCGGTAGAAGCCAAAAGGTATGGCAATCTATTGACGCGTAACGGCTGCCGAGCGATTACGGTAGATAAGCCCGAGATTCATGTTTTCCAAAAGGGTGACATTGGCACGGCTTATGCCAAGGAGAAACCAAAATATGTGGTCTATCGTCGCTAGGCGGGCGTTGGTTATCGGCGCGATCTTTTTGCTGACCAGTAGCGGTTTTGCGTCGGCTGCGCCGGCCGGCGCCGAGGTGGTGGTCGCGCGTTTGTATAAGGATTTTGGGTGGCAGGCTTTTGCTATCCAAAATGAACTGTTCGAGAACGGTGTCGCGCAACAGGGAAAGGATGTTTTGGGGCGCTATTTCGACCCCGAGCTGGCGCGGCTAATTAGGGATGATGCGGCTTGCCAATCCAAAGAGCGCGGGATTTGCAGGCTGGATTTCGACATTCTGTTTGATTCGCAAGACCCGGTGGTGACGGATCTGGAACTATCGCTGCTGGCAGCCGGGAGAGTGCAGGTGCGGTTCAAGAATCCGGTAAGCGGCGAGGCCACCACGATCGAATACCGGCTTGCGCGTGGGCGCATTGTGGATGTTCTCTATGGCCCGCAGGGTGCGCGTTCGTTGAAGCGCATCCTGCGGGGCACGGACTGATTACAGCGCGCGGGCGATCAGGATTTTCTGGATGTCGCTGGTGCCTTCGTAGATCTGGCATACGCGGACGTCGCGGTAGATGCGTTCGACCGGGAAGTCGGCGGTGTAGCCGTAGCCGCCGTGGATCTGGATCGCGTCGGAGCAGACGCGCTCGGCCATCTCGGAGGCGAACAGCTTGGCCATCGCGGCTTCCTTCAGGCATGGCTGGCCGGCGTCCTTCAGCGAGGCGGCGTGCCAGATCAGCTGGCGGGCGGCTTCCAGCTGCATTGCCATTTCGGACAGCTTGAACTGCACCGACTGGTGCTCGAAGATCGGCTTGCCGAACGATTCGCGCTCGCGGGCGTATTTCAGCGCGGCTTCGAAAGCGGAGCGCGCCATGCCGACCGACTGCGAGGCGATGCCGATTCGGCCGCCTTCCAGGCCGGACAGGGCGATCTTGTAGCCCTGGCCTGGCTCGCCGATCATGTTCGCTGCCGGCACGCGGCAGTTTTCGAACAGGATCTGCGCGGTGTCGGAGGAGTGCTGGCCCATCTTGTGTTCGATGCCGGCCACGATATAGCCCGGAGTGCTGGTCGGTACCCAGAACGCGCTGATGCCCTTCTTGCCGGCTGCCTTGTCGGTCACCGCGAACACGATCGCCACGTCGGCATGCTTGCCGGAGGTGATGAACTGCTTGGTGCCGTTGATGATGAAGTCGTCCCCGTCGCGGGTGGCGGTGGTGCGCAGGGCGGAAGCGTCGCTGCCGGTATGCGGCTCGGTCAGGGCGAAAGCGCCCAGCATCTCGCCTTGCGCCAGTGGGCGCAGCCACTGCTGCTTCTGCTGCTCGTTGGCGTACATCATGCCGATGCTGCACACCGGGCAGTTATTCACGGAGATCACGGTGGAGGTGCCGCCATCGCCGGCGGCGATTTCTTCCAGCACCAGCGCGAGCGACACGTAATCCAGGCCGGCGCCGCCCAGTTCTTCCGGCACGGCCACGCCGAAGGCGCCCAGCGCCGCCAGTTCTTTCAGCTCTTCCTTCGGGAAGTGGTGTTCCTTGTCCCAGCGCGCTGCGTTGGGCGCCAGGCGTTCCTGCGAAAACGCGCGCAGCGCATCGCGGATCATTTCGTGTTCTTCTTTGAGGATCATTATTCTTTACCAGCCAATAGTGGAACCGTCGTAGTCTCGGTAGACGGGTTGTTCGGATGCGGGGAGGTCGGCCAGCACGCGGCGGATGCCGGCGGCGCTTTCTTCGACCGAAAGCGTGGCCGAGGCGCCGCCCATGTCGGTGCGGACCCAGCCCGGGTGCAGGGCGGCAAACGTGGCGCCCTTGTTGGCAAATTGATGCGCGGTGTCGATCAGCACGGAGTTCAGCGCGGCCTTGCTGGCGCGGTACAGCGAGCCGGAAGATCCGTTACGCTCGCTCAGGGAACCCATGCGGGAAGACATCACCGCCAGTTTGCCGCGCCCTGCGCACACCAGCGGGGCGATGATCGGCAGCAGCCGCATCGCGCCCAGCACATTGGTGTGCATCACGGCGTCGAAATCAGTTTGCATGGGGAAGCCGTCGCTGCGCGGGCCAAAGATGCCCGCGTTCAGGATGGCGACGTCCAGCTCTTCGCCATCGAGTTTCCAGCCCATGCCGGCTACGGCTTCCACATTGGTGACGTCCAGCTTGTGGGCTTCAGCACCCATCCCGGCCAGCATGGCGACATCTTCCTTCTTGCGGGCCGTGGCGATCACGCGCCAGCCATCGGCCAGGTACTGGCGCACCAGTTCCAGGCCGATGCCGCGCGAGGCGCCGATAACGAGTGCCAGCGCCATCAGGCTTATACCAGCTCGATGCCCATGGCAGTGGCTTCGCCGCCGCCGATGCACAGTGCTGCAACGCCCTTCTTGCCGCCCTTGGCCTTCAGTGCGCCGATCAGGGTGGTGATGATGCGCGCGCCGGTGGCGCCGATCGGGTGGCCCAGGGCGCAGGCGCCGCCGTGCACGTTCACCTTGCTGTGCGGGATGTCCAGGTCGTGCATCGCTGCCATTGGCACGGCGGCGAAGGCTTCGTTGATCTCGAACAGGTCAACGTCGCTGGCTTTCCAGCCGGTCTTGGCGAACAGCTTCTGGATCGCGCCGATCGGGGCGGTGGTGAACTGCTCCGGCACCAGGGCGTTGGTGGCGTGGCCGGTGATCCTGGCGATCACGTTGGCGCCCAGCTTCTTGGCGGTCGATTCGCGCATCAGCACCAGTGCAGCAGCGCCGTCGTTGATCGAAGACGAGGATGCGGCGGTGATGGTGCCGTCCTTGGCGAAGGCTGGCTTCAGCGAAGGGATCTTTTCAACCTTGGCTTTCAGCGGGCCTTCATCCTTGTCGATTACCACGTCGCCGGCACGGCCGGATACGGTCACCGGGGCGATTTCCCAGTTGAAGGCGCCGGATGCCTGGGCAGCCTGGGCGCGCTTCACGGATTCAATCGCGAAGGCGTCCTGCGCTTCACGGGTGAACTTGTAGGCGGTCGAGCACTGTTCGGCGAAGGTGCCCATCGAGCGGCCCTGGCCGGTCTTGGCGTCGCGGGTGTAGGCGTCTTCCAGGCCGTCGTACATCATGTGGTCGAACATCATGCCGTGGCCGATGCGGTAGCCGCCGCGTGCCTTCGGGATCAGGTACGGGGCGTTGGTCATGGACTCCATGCCGCCTGCCACGATCACGTCGGCGGAACCGGCGGCGATGGTGTCGTAGGCGAAGATGGCGGCCTGCATGGCGGAGCCGCACATTTTCGACAGGGTTACGGCGCCGGCGGAAACCGGCAGGCCGGCCTTGATTGCGGCCTGGCGTGCAGGGGCCTGGCCCTGGCCTGCCATCAGGCAGTTGCCGAAGTAGACGTGCTCTACGGCTTCCGGCTTGATGCCGGCGCGCTCGACGGCGGCCTTGATGGCCACGGCGCCCAGGTCATTTGCGCTCAGGCTGGAAAAGTCGCCCTGGAAGGCGCCCATTGGGGTGCGGGCTGCGCCGACGATTACGATAGGGTCATTCATTTTCAAAGGTCTCCAAAAGGGATGGTGTCAAGGGGGCCGCCACCGAGGGTGGCAGGCTTTGATTGCAGAATCGAACGTGTTGAGGGTAGGGGAACACGTCCTCAATGACGCCACTGGCGATCCGCTCCTTCTTCCCGGCCCACCAGGACTGGGACAACAGATCGGCGTGGTGCTTCATAAAGTATTTTCGGATTTTCGCGTTTCCTAGCAGAAAGTTGCCAAACTGCTCGGGAAACACGTCGTGCTTGCCGATCGGGTACCACGGCTCGGCGGACATTTCGTCCTCCTCGTTACGCGGTGCCGGAATCACACGGAAGTTGCAGTCCGTGATGTATTCGATTTCATCGTAGTCGTAGAAAACGACACGTTTATGACGGGTGAGGCCGAAGTTCTTGTACAGCATATCACCCGGGAAGATATTGGCCGCCACCAGGTCCTTGATGGCGTTGCCGTATTCGATGATGCCATGCTCCAGCGCCGCATCGTCGCCCACTTCGTCGGCGTGCGACAGGAAGATATTCAGCGGCACCATGCGGCGCTCGATGTACAGGTGCTTGATCACGATCTGCTCGCCATCCTCTTCCACCAGCGAGGGTGCGAAGTGCATCAGTTCTTTCACCAGCTCGTCGGAGAAGCGGTTGCGCGGGAAGGCCACGTTGGAATATTCCAGCGTATCGGCCATGCGTCCTACGCGGTCGTGGTGCTTCACCAGCAGGTATTTGGCCTTGATCTGCTCGCGCGTGGTTTCCTTCGGCGCCGGATAGAAGTCCTTGATCACCTTGAACACATAAGGGAAGGACGGCAGCGCGAACACCAGCATCACCAGGCCGCGGATGCCGGGCGCAATCGTGAACAGGTCGGACGAGTGCTTCAGGTGCTGCAGGTAGTCGCGGTAGAAGGCGTTCTTGCCCTGCTTCTGCAGGCCGAGGATGGTGTAGATCTCGCTGCGCGGCTTGCGCGGCATCATATTGCGCAGGAACTGCACGTAGGCCGACGGTACTTCCATGTCGACCATGAAGTAGGCGCGCGTGAACGAGAACAAGGTGACGATCAATTCGTCTTCGGTCAGGATCGCGTCCAGCACCAGCTGCTTGTTCTTGTTGTGCAGGATCGGGATTACGAACGGCAGTTCGCGGTTGCCGTTGACGGCCTTGCCGACAATGTAGGCGCCTTTGTTGCGGAAGAACAGGCTCGAAAGCACCTGGATCTGCGCATTCGGTTCCAGTTCGCCGAACAGGCTGGCCATGCGCGCTTCCACCAGGCCGATGTCGCGCGACAGGTTGGCGAACGGCGTATCCAGCTGGAAGTTGGTGACGATGCGCTTGAGCGTGAAGGTCAGGCCGTCTTTCGCGGGGTAGTAGACGCGGTAGATCGGCGCCGCTTCTTCGGTTTCGATGTACTCAGTGGAGATCACCGGGCGCACGAAAATGAATTCGTTGTTGAAGTAGGAGCGGTGCAGGATATTGCAGCAGACGGAGTTGAAGAAGGTCTCGGCCAGCTCCGGCTGCTTGTGGTTGGTCAGCATGCCGATGTAGTGCAGCTTAAGCTCGCGCCACACTTCATCGGTCAGCTCGGACGGGTCGTACTCGTCCTCCAGCATTTGCACGCATTCCTGCACGCGCTTGTCGTAGTAGTCGATGCGCTCGCGCGCCGCGACCTGGGCGACGGCCCAATCGCCTTTCTCGAAATGCCGCTTGGCCGCCTGCGCCGCCTGCCGGAACAGGCGGTAGTGCTTGTCGAACCCCTCGCGTATGGTGCGCGCGATGTCGAACGCAATTTGCGACGACAGCAGCTTGGGGAAGGCGGCGTGGATCATGGCGGCCTTGCGGGCAGGACTTCTTACTTGGTCTCGGCGAACAGCTCGCGGCCAATCAGCATGCGGCGGATTTCGCTGGTGCCGGCGCCGATTTCGTACAGCTTGGCATCGCGCCACAGGCGGCCGACCGGGTACTCGTTGATATAGCCGTTGCCGCCCAGGGTCTGGATTGCTTCGCCAGCCATCCAGGTTGCCTTTTCGGCCGAGTACAGGATGGCGCCGGCGGCGTCCTTGCGCAGTGCGCGTACCTGCTCTGGCGAAGTGGCGCGGTCGCAGGCCTGGCCCACGGCGTAGACGTAGGCGCGGCACGCCATCATGGTGGAGTACATATCCGCCAGTTTGCCCTGCATCAGCTGGAATTCGCCGATCGGCTGGCCGAACTGCTTGCGGTCGTGGATGTAAGGGACCACAGCGTCCATACAGGCCGACATGATGCCCAGCGGACCGCCGGACAGCACGGTGCGCTCGAAGTCCAGGCCGGACATCAGCACGTTGACGCCCTTGCCCAGGCCGCCCAGCACGTTCTCGGCAGGCACTTCGCAGTCTTCGAACACCAGCTCGCCGGTGTGCGAGCCGCGCATGCCCAGCTTGTCCAGCTTCTGGGCGATGGAGAAGCCCTTGAAGCCTTTCTCGATCAGGAAAGCGGTCATGCCGCGCGGGCCGGCTTCCAGGTCATTCTTGGCGTACACCACCAGGGTGTCGGCGTCCGGACCGTTGGTGATCCACATCTTGGTGCCGTTCAGCACCCAGCGGTCGCCCTTGAAGTCGGCGCGCAGCTTCATCGACACCACGTCGGAACCGGCGTTTGGCTCGGACATGGCCAGCGCACCCACGTGCTCGCCGGAGATCAGCTTGGGCAGGTATTTCTGTTTTTGTTCTTCGGTACCGTTGCGCTTGATCTGGTTCACGCACAGGTTGGAGTGGGCGCCGTAGGACAGGCCGACCGAGGCGGAAGCGCGGGAAATTTCTTCCATCGCGATGATGTGGGCCAGGTAGCCCATGTTGGAGCCGCCGTATTCTTCGCCGACGGTGATGCCCAGCAGGCCCAGTTCGCCCATCTTCTTCCACAGGTCCAT
Organism: Pseudoduganella sp. OTU4001; assembly: GCF_038440195.1. NCBI lineage: Bacteria > Pseudomonadati > Pseudomonadota > Betaproteobacteria > Burkholderiales > Oxalobacteraceae > Pseudoduganella > Pseudoduganella sp. OTU4001. The sequence goes on from NZ_JASATG010000017.1 coordinate 13,532, forward strand.
CGGGAACTGGTCGGTACGGTCGATTTCGGCGGCGCGCGGGGCGATTTCGGCGGCGGCAAACTGTTGTACCGCTTCGCGCAGGGCGGCGATGTCCTCGCCGTGGTCAAAGGTCAGGCCTGGGAGATGGAGCATGTCTTCCTCTATTGGATGTTGGGTATTTGGGTATTGAAAGGCTGATGATACGCCTGAGTGACGTTAACGTAAACGTCAAGTAGCTTCGGATTGCTTTTCAGCAAGAGCCGCCAGCAAGCGCCGGCATTCTTCCTCGTGGGTGGTGATCTCCTGCAGCGACATTTCAATGTCCTCGCGCTGCTGTTCCAGCGTCTCGCGGTGCTGCGCCAGCACTCCCAGGAAGCGGTTCATCTGGGCTGCGGTATCCTTGGGCGACTCGTACATATCGACCAGGCTCTTGATCTCGCTCAGCGACAGGCCGATGCGCTTGCCGCGCAGGGTCAGCTTGAGGCGGGTGCGGTCGCGTGGTGTATATACGCGGTTGCGGCCGCCGGCACCCTCGCGCGATGGCGCCAGGAGGCCCTGGTCTTCGTAGAAACGGATGGCGCGCGGGGTAATATCGAATTCGCGGGCGAGTTCAGTGATGGTGTAGGTCGGCATGGCTTACAATGGATCTTCCGTTTACGTAACGTTAACCACATTCTAGCCTATGAATCCGCTCGAATCCCAGCTTGACTATCCATTTGGCGACACTCTGCCAGCCGCCGGCACCATCCTGGAAGTCGCGCCCGGCGTGGCGTGGATGCGCCTGCCGCTGCCTTTTGCCCTGGACCACATCAACCTGTGGCTGCTGCGCGAGGCGGATGGCTGGAGCGTGGTCGACTGCGGCGTGGCGCTGGATGCCAGCAAGGATGCCTGGAACGCGGTGCTGGCCGGACCACTGGCGGGCCAGCCCCTGCAGCGCGTAGTGGCCACTCACTGTCACCCCGACCATGTGGGCCTGGCCGACTGGCTGTGCCAGCGCTTCGGCGTGTCGCTGTGGATGACGGCGGGCGAATATGCCTTTGCCCGCATGATGTCGGCCGGCCTGCCCGGCGTGGACGGACCGTCGGCTGTGCCGCACTTCGAGCGCCACGGCCTGGTCGACCCTGAGATGCTGGAAAAAATGCGCTCGCGCAAGAACTACTTCCCCTCGCTGGTGCCATCGGTGCCGACCGCCTATGTGCGCTTGCAGGACGGACAGTTGGTCACGGCCGGTGACTGCGGCTGGCGCGTCATTACGGGCTTTGGCCACTCGCCGGAGCACGCGGCGCTGTATTGCGAGCAGCTGAATGTGCTGATTTCTGGTGATATGGTCTTACCACGTATTTCGACCAATATGTCGGTGTTCGCCGTCGAGCCGGAAGCCAACCCCTTGCAGCAATACCTCGACTCGCTCGAGCGCTTCGCCGGCCTGCCGGACGATGTGCTGGTACTGCCATCGCATGGCCGCCCGTTCCGCGGCTTGCATACCCGTATCCAGCAGTTGCGCGACCATCACGAGGCGCGCCTGGCCGAGGTGCTGGCCGCCTGTGCCGACATCCCGCGCAGCGCCGCCGAGATAGTACCAATCATGTTCCGCCGCCCGTTGGATGCCCACCAGCTCAGCTTCGCCCTGGGTGAGGCGCTGGCCCATCTCCACAAGCTATGGCGGGATGGTATCGTGCGCCGGGATAGCGGTAAGGACGGCATCATACGTTTCATAAAGGCGCCAAAAGTTACCGTCGGTCTCTAATACCAGCCGACCGGTCGACAACCAAGATCGCCCCTAGGTTTGTAGTCGCAAAGCAACTTTGATAGTCAATGTTGCATCTCGATTACTTGTCGTCCTGACAAGTAGATTCTGCTAGATTTGACCAGTTACGCCGAAAAAAATTCGGGTCTGCAGAGTAGGAAATCGGGCAGTCTGTAGCGCCAATTGTTAATTGTTGTAATTCGAGTTTGTCACAATTGGTCTGATGAGACTAGAGACTGACATTCATGTTCTGACATGAAATAGTGCAACTATGAATTCTTCAAACGAACGTGAAAGCTTTAGCCAGCGACTCCAGCAGGCTTTGAAAAACGCCCACTACTCTCCGGACAGCCCTACCCGGCTGGCGCGGGAGTTCAACATCCGTTTCGAGGGCAGACCGATTACGGTCCACGCAGCCCGAAAATGGCTGGTTGGAGAGGCGATTCCGACCCAGGAAAAGCTGCGCATGATCGCGCAGTGGCTTGGCGTTCCTGCTGAATGGCTGCGCTTTGGTGGGCCGGAAGGTGAGCATCATAATGGGGATACGAACGGCAGCAACCTGGCCCGATTCGAGTCCGCCGATGTCAAATTGATCGCCGATTTGCAACGGCTAGATGAGCACCACAAGCAAATCGCACGCGAATTTATTCGCATGCTTGTCAGGGTCAACTACCAAAAGTAACAATTCGACACTATTTGTCCTGCACAACAGCGGGGCAAATAGCCGTCTGCACGCCCTTCCGGTTTCACTTTCCGCATTGTCGTCCGGGTTTCCTGTAAAGCGGGCCCGGCGAGGGCTAGTCACGGCCTTGATTTGGCGTCCTGCCATGTCACAAACGACCATACCACTTTGTAACAATGTTGATACATTAGCCCGTAAAGGCGCATGTATTCAGGGGTTCATGCCATTCCAGCGAGGGGCCAGATTGTGACATAGGCCGAATAAATCAATCACGCGCGCAACGGTGTGGTCGACCATTTCATCAATGGATAGCGGCTGGTGGTAAAAACTTGGCAATGGCGGGAAGATAATGCCGCCCATCTCGGTCACGGCCGTCATATTGCGCAGGTGCGCCAGGTTGAACGGGGTTTCGCGCACCATCAGTATCAGGCGGCGGCGTTCTTTCAGCATCACGTCGGCGGCGCGGGCGATCAGGTTGTCCGACAAGCCATGGGCCACGGACGCCAGGGTCTTCATCGAGCAGGGGGCAATCACCATGCCGTCGGCCTGGAACGAGCCGCTGGCGATGGACGCGCCGATATTGTTCTGCTTGTGGACGACATGGGCCAGCGCTTCGACTTCCTTGCGCTGCAGGCCGGTTTCCTGGTGGAGGGTGAGGACCGCAGCGTCGGACACCACCAAATGTGTCTCGACGTTCGGGATATTGCGGAGGTGCTGCAGCAGCCGCACGCCATACACGGCGCCGGTGGCGCCGGTGATGGCAATGACCAGCCGCTGCGGGCGATCAGCCATTGTTGTCCAGCAGGGCTTTCAGTTCGCCGGACTCATACATCTCGGTCATGATGTCGGAACCGCCGATGAACTCGCCGCGGATGTACAGCTGCGGGATGGTGGGCCAGTTCGAGTATTCCTTGATGCCCTGGCGCACTTCCGGATCGTCCAGCACGTTCACGGTGGCGATGTTCTCGACGCCGCAAGCTTTCAGGATCTGGATGGCACGGCCGGAAAAGCCGCACTGAGGGAACTGGGCGGTGCCCTTCATGAACAGCACGACCGGGGTATTGGTCACGGTTTCTTTGATCCAGGTTTGTACGTCGCTCATTGCATTCTCACTGCTAAGGATTGGAATCCCGTCATTTTACCGCGATTTGGCCATTTGCCAGTTGACACAGGTCATGTCCGGTGCGACTATATCGACACTCGATATAGCGCTATTCGATATATGGATTACTCAAAATACCTGCCCCTGTCGGAAGCCAGCTTTTACATGCTGGCGGCGCTGGACCAGCCATCGCACGGCTACGCCATCATGCAAAAGGTGGAAGCCATGAGCGGCGGCAGCGTCACCATTGGCCCCGGCACCATGTACGGCGCCTTCAGCACGCTGGAAAAGCAGAAGCTGATCGTCAAAGTGGCGGAGGAGGACCGGCGCAAGATTTATGCACTGACGGATCTGGGCAAGGATGTGCTGGCGGAGCAGGTGCGCCGGCTGGAGATCATGGTACGCGGCGCCCAGGCGGCGCTCAACATCGGGAGGGCAGCATGAAGGACGTGGTGCGGGAGTTCAAGATGTGGTGGGCGTGGGACGATCGCGAGCATGAGCAATGGCTGGCCGAGCGTTCGCGCATGGGTCTGCACCTGCGCAAGGTGTCGATGCTGGGCCTGCTCCACCATTTTGAACCGGGCGCGCCGGCCAACATCAGCTACCGCTGGGACTACCAGACCGATGGCGGCAAACGCGATTACCGCCAGCTGTTCACCGATGCCGGCTGGAAGCTGGTCGGCGACGTGGCCGGTGGCTGGCTGTGCTGGAGCAAGCCGGCCGGCGCCGGCCCCGAGCCGGAAATCTTCACCGACCGCGCTTCGCTGCGCCAGAAATACCGCAACCTGCTGGGTGTGCTGGCGGTGACCAGCCTGCCCTTGCTGCCGATGGTCGCCTCCAACCGCGATATCTGGGCCGACCTGGCGGCGGGCGGCGCATCCGGCATCGTGGCCGGTGGCTTCCTGGCGCTGGGGCTGGCATTTGCGCTGCTGGGCCTGTATGGCTCGCTGCGCATTTGGCGCCGTATGCAGGAGATTTGATATAGTTGCCAACTTCGCATTTCAAGTTGGCAACAAAAATGAAACTAAGCTGGTTCCGCTTCCTCGACACCTGGAATTTCGAAGGCCACGAAGCGTGGCTGTCCGAACAGGCGCGCAAGGGACTGCATTACCGTAGCCGCGTCATGGGCTTCGATCGCTTCGAGCCGGGCGAACCGGGCGAGTTCGTATTTTGCTGGGACTGTGCTCCCCTGTGGGGCAAGGAGCAAAAGGTCACGTACGTACGCACCCGCGTCCAGGCCGGCTGGCAGCCAGTGGCCGAAACGGGCAACCTGGTCTGCTGGTGTAGCGCGGTCGTCGCTGGCCAGCCTCCCCGGATCATGCGCGATGCGGAAGAAACCGTGCAAATGCTGAAACGCATCCGCACTGATTATTTGGTGTATGGCAGTTTCCTGGCGTTCCTCACCGTGCGCGCGATCACCAAGCTGATGACGGATAACCCGAGCTTCCGCGTGGGACATTGGTTTGGGGCGACGGTGGGCACCCTTGGCTTGGCAATGCTGGCCTATGCGCTGGTTCGGCTGAAGGAGCGCACATGAAGACCAGTCGTTTCAAACCGTTCAGGTTCGTGCGGATGGACGCGCACGCGGCGTGGCTGGCGGGCATGGCGCGCCAGGGCTGGCATTATCTCGGCCAAAATGCCTGGGGCTTGCAGCGCTTCGAGCAGGCTGCGCCGGCGGACATGGCCTTCACCTGGGACTTGGCGCCTCGCAAGGAAGAAGAGCTGCTAGCTTATTGCCAGCGTTGCCGCGAGGCAGGATGGGAGCTGGCTGGCACGGCCGGGCGCTGGCATTGCTGGCGCCAGCCGGTGGTGGCGGGCCAGGCCGTGTTGCCCTTACGCGACCGGGAAGGCAAACGTGCGATGCTGCGCGAACTGCAAGGCAGGTTTGGCAGCTCAATCATGCTCGGCGTGGTCGTCCTGTTTTTATGCTTGCCCCGACTGAGCCGGCCGGATGGTCCGGGCTGGTTTTTCCCAGCCTACTTCATAGGCATGCTGGCATTCATGGGCATCATGGTGCCGAACAAGCTGCATGCCATGTCCCGTCTGCGCCAGCTGGACGCAAACGGGCCGGGCTGACGCTTAACCGCGCAGCTTGGCGAAAGCGGCGGCCATCGAGCCCTGCGGTGCCGGCTCGCGCGACTGCTGCTTCTGCTGCTGGCCCATGGCGCGGCGGTCGTTGCGGTCGCCGCGTTGCTCAGGGCGCGAGCCGGCGGCCGGGGCGCTGTCGGTCAGGCGCATGGTCAGCGCTATACGCTTGCGCTTCACGTCCACTTCCAGCACTTTCACTTTCACCACCTGGCCGGCTTTGACCACCGTGTGCGGATCCTTGACGAAGGTGTTCGACAGCGCGGAGATGTGGACCAGGCCGTCCTGGTGCACGCCGATGTCGACGAAGGCGCCGAAGGCGGCAACGTTGGTCACCACGCCTTCCAGGATCATGTCGGCGCGCAGGTCGCTGATTTCCTCCACGCCTTCCTTGAAGGTGGCGGTGGTGAATTCAGGACGCGGGTCGCGGCCCGGCTTTTCCAGTTCCTTGATGATGTCGGTCACGGTCGGCACGCCGAACTTGTCGTCGGCGTACTTGGCCGGGGACAGGCCTTTCAGCAGCTTGCTTTCGCCGATCACGCCGCGCACATCCTTCTGGATGTCGGCCAGGATCTTCTCGACCACCGGGTAGGACTCAGGGTGCACGGCGGACGCGTCCAGCGGGTTCTCGCCGCCCATGATGCGCAGGAAGCCGGCGGCTTGTTCGAAGGTCTTGTCGCCCAGGCGCGGCACGCTTTTCAGCGCGGCGCGCGAGGCGAAGGCGCCCTTCATATCGCGGTAAGTCACGATGCTCTGCGCCACGCTGGCGGACAGGCCGGACACGCGCGCCAGCAGCGGGGCGGAGGCGGTGTTCACATCCACGCCGACCGCGTTCACGCAATCCTCCACCACAGCGTCCAGCGAACGGGCCAGCTGGGTCTGCGATACGTCGTGCTGGTACTGGCCGACGCCGATCGATTTCGGGTCGATCTTCACCAGCTCCGCCAGCGGGTCTTGCAGGCGGCGTGCGATCGAGACCGCGCCGCGCAGCGACACATCGAGCTCCGGCAGTTCGCGCGAAGCGTATTCGGAAGCCGAGTAGACCGAGGCGCCGGCTTCCGACACCACAATCTTGGTCAGCTTCAGCTCAGGGCATTGCTTGATCAGGTCCTGCGCCAGCTTGTCGGTCTCGCGCGAGGCGGTGCCGTTGCCGATGGAAACCAGCTGCACGCCATGCTTGGCCGCCAGCTGCGACAGGGTGTGCAGCGAACCGTGCCAGTCATTGCGCGGCTGGTGTGGATAAATGGTGGCGGTATCCACCACCTTGCCGGTGGCATCCACCACCGCCACCTTGACGCCGGTGCGCAGGCCGGGGTCCAGGCCCATGGTGGCGCGTGGGCCGGCCGGGGCCGCCAGCAGCAAGGCTTTCAAATTGGTAGCGAATACATTGATGGCGTCCAGCTCGGCTTTTTCGCGCAGGGCGCCCATCAGTTCGGTTTCCAGGTGCATGAAGGACTTCACGCGCCAGGTCCAGCGCACGGTGTCGGCCAGCCATTTGTCGGCCGGGCGGCCAGCCTGTTTGATGCCGAAACGGGCCGAAATACGGCTTTCGCATGGGTTATGTGGCGCATCCCACTTCGGTTTTTCCTCTTCCGAGTCCAAACGCAGGGTCACATCCAGCATGCCTTCGCGGCGTCCGCGCAACAGTGCCAGGGCGCGGTGCGAGGGTACGGCGGCCAGCGGCTCGGAATAATCGAAGTAATCGGCAAACTTTTCGCCCTCTTCTTGCTTTCCCTCAACAACTTTCGACTCAACTACGCCATGCTCTTGCACATATTCGCGCAGGGATTGCAGCAGGGTGGCATCTTCGGCGAAGCGTTCCATCAGGATCTGGCGCGCGCCGTCCAGTGCAGCCTTGGTGTCCGGCACGCCGGCATTTTTGCCGTCGGCGGTTTCGAAGGCTTCGCGCAGGTATTTGGCGGCTTCTTCTTCCGGGTTGCGGCTTGGGTCGGCCAGCAGGTCTTCCGCCAGCGGCGCCAGGCCGGCTTCGATAGCGATCTGGGCCTTGGTGCGGCGCTTTGGCTTGTACGGCAGGTAGAGGTCTTCCAGGCGGGTCTTGTCTTCCGCATGGGTGACAGCATCTAGCAGCTCCGGTGTCATTTTGCCCTGCTCGGTGATCGAGGCGATGATGGCTGCGCGGCGGTCTTCCAGCTCGCGCAGGTAGCGCAGGCGCTCTTCCAGGGTACGCAGCTGGATATCGTCCAGGCCGCCGGTCGCTTCCTTACGGTAGCGGGCGATAAACGGGACGGTGGCGCCTTCGTCCAGCAGGGCGATGGCGGCGGCGACCTGGGCCGGTTTGGCGGCCAGTTCGAGGGCAAGGCGTTGTTCGATAGAAGGCAGCATGACGGTGTTTCCAAACTGTGAAGGCCGAAATCATACAACGCCCGCATCGCCAATGGGCCCCGGAATCGATTATTATGAATTAGATAATGTTGTCCGTCGTACTTCTAGTTGCACTAAGTTAGGATTTTCACAAACACGAAACTGTAGAAGGCGGATAATATTGCATGTTGCTGTTTTTGAACCGCTGATTTAAAAGAATGCGCCCAATGGATATTACCCGCGACGAACTCCGCGAAACTCCAGTCGCACCGGCACCCGCTGCTCCAGTACCAGCCGCCCCGCCCAACCAGCTTCCCTATGCTGTGGCGACGTGGTTGCAGAGGGTGGATGCAGCCGCGCATCCCAAGCCTAAGCTGGCCCCGGTCGAAATCGACCCGAAACAGACTAACTACAAACTGATTTACGTGCTGGCGCCCACCAGCGGCGGGCGCCATGTCGCGCTCTGCCTGTACAAGGCGCGCCTGAAGCCGAACGGCGACGTGGCGGCAGCCAGCCCGGTCAGCGAAGTGTTCTCCCTGCTCTCCGCCCCGCCAGCCTTCCTGGCGCCGGGCGATGAAGACCTGGTGCGCTTCTTCGTGGCCATGCGCAGCGGCCCCAACTCCCAGACCGGCAGCGCTACCGAGCCGCGCGGCAAGATCGGCGCCTCCCTGCTGCAAATGCTGTCCGAGCAGGAAAAGCTGCTGTGGGCGAATTCCTGGTCCGACGTCGGCAACGGCCTGGTCTATCCGATGAAGCCCGGCCCGCTGCGCAACGCCAACCTGGCCTGGCGCGAGGAAGGCAAGGGCCTGCGCCTGGGCTGGCAGGTCGAAGTGCCGGAAGGCGCCAAGCACCACGGCGCCGACCAGATCGACTACATGCTGCCGACCGAACCGCCGTGGTATATCGACAACCTGTCCGCTGGCGTGTTGCAGCTGAACCAGGGCGGCACCACCATCCCGCTGGCCGACTTGCAAGCCCTGGTGGCGCAGGCGCCGCTGCTGATGCCGAACGATAAGATGCGCGTGTCCCAGCTGCTGCTGGCGCATGGCCTGCAGCAGTTGATGCCGCTGCCGCAGCCGCTGCCGCAGCGCGTGCGCACCGACGTCAAGCCGCGCCCGATCCTGGTGCTCGATTCGGCCCAGCTGGCCGACGGCACGCTGCAGCGCTGGAACGACTTTGCCGTGCTGTCGTATGATTACGACGGCGAGCGCGTGTCCTTCGACCCGTCGCAGCGCGTGGTGCGCCAGCGCGGAGAAGTGACTGAAATCATCCAGCGCAATGAAGAAGCCGAAGCGGCCGCGCTGGAAACCCTGACCCAGCTTGGCTTCAAGAAGCCGACCGCCCTGCCGCTGTCCAGCGTGCGCGGCGGCCTGCTGCTGGCCAACCAGGCCGACTGGATCCGCTTTGCCGAAGCCGGCATCGATGAACTGGTGGCGGCCGGCTGGCGCGTGGAAAAATCCACCAAGTACCGCTACGACATGGTCGCCGTGGACGAGTGGTATGCCGAGGTGGAAGAGGAAACCACCGATAACGGCGCCGCCTGGTTCGACCTGGAGCTGGGCATCACCGTCAACGGCGAGCGCGTGCCGCTGCTGCCGGTGCTGGTGCAGATGATCCGCAATTTCCCGAACGACTTCGGCCCGAAAGCGCTGGCCGTGCATGGCGAGTCGGACCAGATGCTGGCCGCCCTGCCGGACGGTACCCGCGTGGCCCTGCCATGGAACCGCGTCAAGCCGATCCTGGCCACCATCGGCGAGCTGTACTTCAGCGAGAAGATCCGCCACTCGGTGCGCATGTCCTCGCTGGATGCGGCGCGCCTGGACGAACTGGCGCGCAATGTGGACTTCCAGTGGACCGGCGGCGAAGCGCTGCGCGAAATGGGCCGCAAGCTGAACCAGTTCTCCTCGGTCAAGCGCGTGCCGACCCCGGCCGGCCTGCGCGCCACCCTGCGCGACTACCAGACCGACGGCTTGAGCTGGATGCAGTTCCTGCGCGAGTACAACTTCGGCGGCATCCTGGCCGACGATATGGGCCTGGGCAAGACGGTGCAGACCCTGGCCCACATCCTGGTCGAGAAGGAAGCCGGCCGCCTGGACCACCCGGCCCTGGTCATCGCGCCGACCAGCCTGATGAACAACTGGCAGGACGAAGCCGCACGCTTTGCGCCGGATCTGAAAGTGCTGCTGTTGCAAGGCAAGGACCGCGCCGAGCTGTTCGACGAGATCCCGAAATCGGACCTGGTGCTGACCACCTACGCCCTGCTGCCGCGCGATGAGGAAAAACTGCGCGAGCACGACTTCCACCTGGTGATCCTGGACGAGTCGCACTACATCAAGAACACCCGCTCCAAGGCGGCCCAGAGCGCCGGCTTGCTGCGTGCCCGCCACCGCCTGTGCCTGTCCGGCACGCCGCTGGAAAACCACCTGGGCGAGCTGTGGTCGCAGTTCCACTTCCTGCTGCCGGGCCTGCTGGGCGACGAGAAGACATTCAACAGCAACTTCCGCCACCCGATCGAACGCCAGGACGACCCGCAGCGCCGCATGCTGCTGAACCGCCGCATCAAGCCGTTCCTGGTACGCCGTACCAAGGACAGCGTGGCGAAGGAACTGCCGCCGAAGACCGAGATGGTGCGCAAGGTGGAGCTGTCCGGCCCGCAGCGCGACCTGTACGAAACGGTGCGCCTGGCCATGGACCAGAAGGTGCGCGAAGAAATCGACCGCAAAGGCGTGGCGCGCAGCCAGATCGTGATCCTGGAAGCGCTGCTCAAGCTGCGCCAGGTCTGCTGCGACCCGCGTTTGGTGAAGTCCACCAAGAAGGCTGCCGCCACCGGTTCGGCCAAGCTGATCGACCTGATGCAGATGGTGGAAGACCTGCTGGAAGAGAAACGTAAAATCCTTGTCTTCTCCCAGTTCACATCTATGCTGGAACTGATCGAAGAAGAACTGGAAGCGCGCGATATCCCGTACGCCATCCTGACCGGTGAGACGCGCGACCGCGGTGCCCAGGTGGCGGCCTTCCAGCAAGGCGCGGTACCGATCTTCCTGATCTCGTTGAAAGCCGGCGGCGTGGGCCTGAACCTGACTGCGGCCGACACCGTGATCCACTACGATCCCTGGTGGAATCCGGCGGCCGAGAACCAGGCTACCGACCGCGCCTGGCGTATCGGCCAGGACAAGCCAGTCTTCGTGTACAAGCTGATCGCCAAAGGCACGCTGGAAGAAAAGATCCAGCTGCTGCAGCAAAAGAAATCGGACCTGGCGCAATCCGTGCTGGCCGAAGGCGAATCGCAGAAGATGGCGCTGACCCAGGAAGACCTGCAACAGATCTTCGCTCCGTTACAGGATTGACACCATGCTGAGTGCTGAACACTATCGCCAGATCCTCGACCACAGTAGCGACGTACATTGGATGCTGGACTGCGATAGTGGCCAGCTGCTGTACGTCAGCCCGTCCGCCGAGAAGCTGTTCGGCTATATGCCCGAGCGCGCCCAGCAGGTAGCTGAAAGCCTGCTGGCCGAGCTGCCCGAGCGGCTGGAAGCCTACACCTCCGGCGACACCACCCGCCGCCACACCGTGCGCGAGACGGAGCTGCCGGGCAAGGACGGCACCCTGATCCCGGTCGAAATCGAATCGACCCTGGTGCCCGATGTGGGTAGCGGCGTGCTGCGCCTGGTCGGTACCGTACGCGATATCCGCGAGCGCGTCGAACGCGAACGGCAGCAGAAAAAATTCGCGTCCATGGTGTCGCACGAATTCCGCACGCCGCTGTCGACCATCGACGGCGCCATCCAGCGCCTGGAAATGACGTCGGCCAATGCCGATGAAAATACCAAAAAGCGCTACCGCAAGATCCAGACCGCGGTCGACCGCCTGCTGGAACTGATCAACGAGTACCTGAGCCCGGAGCGCCTGGCCAGCATCGGCCGCAAGCGCCAGGCCGACGAAGTCTCGCCGGAAGCCCTGCTGGAAACGGCGGCGGAACAGGCGCGCCAGCGCCGCGCCGAGATCACGGTGCGCGCCGACGGCCTGCCGCAATGGATGCGCTGCGACCCGCAAGGCATGCGGCTGTGCCTGGACATTCTTCTGGATAATGCGCTCAAGTACACAAATGACAACGTTGCGATAGAATTACATGGCAGGAAAGCCAGCGAAGGCGGGGTGGAACTTCTCGTCATCGACCGCGGCGCTCCAGTTCCGGATGATGAGCTAGGCAAACTCTTCGACAAGGGTTACCGAGGCAAGGCTGCCGCAGGGCAAGCCGGTTCCGGCCTCGGCCTTTACATGGCCAAGAATGTTGTAGAGGTCCACGGCGGCACGCTGTCTGTGGAAAATTTGCCTGAAAGCGGCAAGAAATTTCGGATTTGGCTCCCAGTCGCTGCTTAAGGCTTGCGCAGCCTGTGACCAACCGTGATAATTCTTTGACGCAAGCCCTAACCCCCGGCTTGCGAAATGAATAGAAAATGGCGCATCAATGACGCAGATACTGATCGTGGAAGACAACCTGGAATACGCCGAAGAGATGGCGGATTTCCTGGCTGAGCTCGGCCATGAAGTGCATACCACCAATAACGCCCAGGAAATGTGGTCCGCCCTGAGCCAGGGCACCGTCGGTGTAGTGGTGCTCGACCTGGGCTTGCCGGATGAGGATGGATTCAACGTCATCCCTCGCATGCGTCAGCTGTACCCGCAGATCGGCCTGCTGGTGCTGACCGGCCGCGTGGCATTCGATTCCCGCATCATGGGCCTGCGCCTGGGCGCCGACCACTACCTGACCAAGCCGATCAAGTTCCCGGAACTGGCCGCCCATATCGAGGCGCTGGACCGCCGCGTCGGCCCGCAAGAAGCCATCCCGGTGCCAAGCAAGTGGACCCTGAAGGTCTCCGCGCGCCAGCTGGAACTGCAGGGCCAGGCCATCACCCTGACCGAAAAAGAGTGCAATTTCCTGCACTTGCTGACGATTAACACCCGTCCCGTGCCGCGCCAGGTGATCGTGGCCGGCATTGGCGGCGACGATCCGGACGCCGGACGCCGCGTCGACATGCTGGTGTACCGTTTGCGCAAGAAGGCACGCAGCGGCCTGGGCCAGGATCTGCCCCTGCGTTCCGCTTACGGCGAAGGCTACAGCCTGTCCGCCAGTTTCAACCTTTCCTAATTAGGGACAGAGCGGGGTAAAATAGCGGCTATGGCCCGCTTACCCCGTCTTATCGTCCCCAACCAGCCCCATTACCTCATCCAGCGTGGCCTGAATGGCCAGCAAGTCTTTGGCGATGAGGGGGATTACACCGCTTTTCTCGGCTGGCTGCGCGCCGCCGCCCGCCAGTACCAGGTGGCTGTGCACGCCTATACCCTGCTGCCCGGCGAGCTGCATCTGTTGGTGACGCCGGCCGACGAAGAGGGGTTGGGTGGCATGGTGCAATGGGTGGGCAGGCACTATGTCCCTTATTACAACCAAAAATACGGCCGCAGCGGTACACTGTGGGCCGGCCGCTATAAGACTGCGGTTATCGAGGCGGAAAGCTACCTGATGGCCTGCAGCCGCTACATTGAGTTCGCCGCCGTGCGCGCCGGGCTGGCGGGTGGGCCGGAGCATTATTCCTGGTCCAGCTACCCGCACCATGCCGGGATCAGGCCGGACGGGGTGGTGACCGACCATCCGTTGTACTGGGCGCTGGGCAATACGCCGTTCCAGCGCGAGGCTGCCTATATAGAACTGGCGGCATCAGGCTTGCCGGGCGCCGACTTGCGGGCCATCGAAGCCGCAGCGCTGAAAGGCTGGCCCTTGGGCAGCGATAAATGGAAGGCGGAACTGGAGCGGAGAATGAAGCGGCAAGTGTTGCCGGCGAAGCGCGGGCGGCCTTTCAAAGTCAAGCCGCCCGCCGAAGTGTAAAGAAATCCGACACGGCGGGCGCCGTGCCGGATCAGTTGGCCATTACCAGCCCAGGTCCTTCAGCAGTGGGACGGTCAGGTCCTTCGGTGGAACCAGGACGGTGCCCAGATCGGAGTTGATGCTTGGCTCCATCAGCAGGTTAGGCGTAGCGGTGACATCCCAGTGCGACACCGAGGAACCCGGCACGCGTGGGTTCGGGGTGTACAGCAGCGGACGGCCGGCAATGTCGGAACCCGACTTGCGCACCGCATCCGTCGCGAAGGCGACAGTCACGATGCCAGGCTTCGAGCGCGAGCCGTACTTGCTGGCGTTGGCGATGCTGTTGCGCAGCGAATCGCCCTGGGCTTGGGTGACACCCACGGCTGGAATGACGACGGTAGGATCAGTGCCGCCCATGCCAGGCACGCCAGCCTGGTTGTTGCTGATGATGACACCGATAGCGCCGGCATTCTGCGCATTCTTCACCTTGACGGTGAAGGTGCAAGTGCCGCGTGGGATCACCATAACTTTGCCGTTCGCGGCAGCCGCGTTGGCTGCATTGAAAGCATCGCAGCCAGGACCGGTTTCACCATCCTGGGTCTGGTAGCTGGACGCCGTGCCCCAGCTTGCGCTGTTCGGTGGCGTTGGGCCAAAGGTTGCGGTGACGTAGTCGTAGGAGCCGCTGCCGCCCGGCACTGGGGAGGTGACATTCACCATCGCCACCGGCTTCAGCATGCTGGCGCCGGCCACCGAGTTGGCGCCGTTCCAGCCCAGCTTCAGAGGGTTGATGGCCGATGCCACACGTTCGGCATTGGTCATGTTGAGCCAGGTTTTGCCGGCGGTATTGTCGTACATGTATTCTTCCCACACGCTTGGGATACCGCCCAGGCGCGAGCCGTTGGCGGTATTGGTGGTGAAGACCGAGAAGCCGAGGCCGTGGCCCAGTTCGTGCAGCAGGGTTTCGACGAAGTTCACCGCGGTGCCGGCGTTGCCGTCGATGCCCAGGTAGAACGGGGTGCCGGTCAGGCAGCCTGGGTTGCCCAGGTTGATGTTGAACTGGGTCTTGATGTCCACGTTGCCGTAGCCGGTGCCGTCATCCGGCTGGCCTTCCGACAGGTCGTAGCCGGCCAGCTTGTTGGCCAGGGCCTGCGGATAGAAGATACCAGGCTTGCCGTTAGGAACGTTGTACCAGCCGTTCCAGGACGAGGCGCTGCCCAGGGTGGCGCCGGTAGCGGTGCAGCTCAGGGGTTCCCAACCGGCGCTCACGGTGATGGGCACTGGGCTGTCCAGGGCCTGCTCCCAGATTTTGGCCACGTGCTGGTACACGAACCAGCGCTGCGCGCCCAGGGTGGTGCCTGGGTTGCCGCCTACTGGCGCAACCGGGGTTGGATCGTTGAAGCCTACGCCTGGCGCGTCGCGGCTGGTGATGATAATGGTCGAGGCTGCTTGAGCGCTGAAGCAAGCCAGTGCAACGGCCGAAGCCAGCAGGGTGCGGGTAAAGGTTTTTGCCATGGCTTACTCCGTGTCGGACTGGATGGATTTCGGGGCGATGTGGGTGTGGCCTTGTACAGTGGCCTCGGCCACGTCGTGGCGGTCGAAGCACAGCTTGTTCAGCTTGCCATCTTCGCCACGCACGGCGACCGCCATGCTCCCGTATTCACTGTTGAGGCGTACGCCTTGCGCGCCCGACTTATGGAACTTCTGGATCAGCGGCTGCGGCGCAGCCTGGCGCATACGCTGCGCTTGTTTCGGATTCTGGATTGCGGCCTGCTCTTCAGCGGTCGGGGCGCGCAGCTTGCCGGTTTCGGCATCGCGCACCACGGTCAGTTGCTGGGCAACCGGTTCAGCTTGGGCGGCTTCCTGGGCATGCAGTGGCAGGGCGGCGGCAAGCGCCAGGCCCAGCAGGCAAATTTTGCTCTTCATATCGGTCTCCTTTGGATGGTGGGTCAGGCAGCGCGCTGGCGGCGGCGGCGGGATGCAATCAGGCCAGCGAGGCCAGTGCCCAGCAGCAAGAGGGAGGCAGGCTCAGGGACTTCAGCAATCTGCAGCGTATCGATACCGATATAGTTGGCCTCGTCGGCCAGGCCGTTGTAGTTGATCGCAAAGCGGGCGGTCGAGCCAGGAGCCTGGTTGGCGATGGAGATGGTGTATTTGGCCCAGCCGTCGGTATTCACGACGAAGGAAGGATCCAGATTGAAATCGATGGTGTTGCTGCTGCCGTCGCTGAGGCCGAAGGACACCATGTCGAAGTAGTCTTCCGCCTTGTCGGCACGCATCCAGAAGGTGATGGTGGCGCCCAGGGCAGTGCTGAATACCGGAGTGATCAGCCAGTTATCGATCATGCCGCCCGGTGCAGCGTTGTTGTAGTTGGCCGAAATATACGAGTTTTCGGCGCCTTGATGGGCCGTGAAGACCTCTGGGGAGCCCTGGCCCCAGCCAGTGCTGCCGGCGGGAGTGCTGTTATTGGTCATAACCCAGCCAGCCCCGAGGGCGGCCACGTTATTGAAGTTCTGCGATACCAGTACGCCCGCTTGGCTTGTGGCCGCGGCGCCCAATAAAGCGAGAGTGCAAAGTGCTTTTTTCATCATGTGAAACCTCTCCTGTGGGAATATTTTATTTCATGACAACACAATTACGACTTCTGCAAGTTAGCAATTTACGTACCATGCCAATATGTCATTGATTTGTAATGAAACGTCAAGATTTCTGCTTCCAACTCAGCAGGAACTGTAAAGAAACTCGACAGTAGGCCGGCTTTTTGGGCCTGAAAGAGCAGGGGAAAGCCGCAGAGCGGCACAATGCCCCCATTTTCCGAAAATAGCCTTTACTGTGTCCCTAATTAATTTTCACGGAATCTCGAGCTGATTTAATGTGACTCCGACCCTAATTGTTTTTGTTGCGCGTTTTTGTGCATTGCACTACTCTGGATTTTCGTGAGTAAAAATTCAGCGGAGAAATGCATGGAAGCGCAAGGTTTGTACAACCCAGCCAACGAACATGACGCCTGCGGCGTCGGTTTCGTCGCCCACATCAAAGGCAACAAGAGCCACTCGATCGTCGAACAGGGTCTGCTGATCCTGAAGAACCTGGACCACCGGGGCGCAGTCGGTGCGGACAAATTGATGGGCGACGGCGCCGGCATCCTGATCCAGATTCCGGACCAGTTCTATCGCGATGAAATGGCCAAGCAAGGCGTTGAACTGCCTCCGCCAGGCGAATACGGCGTCGGCATGGTGTTCCTGCCAAAGGAAAACGCTTCCCGCATCGCCTGCGAACAGGAAATCGAGCGCGCCGTGCGCATCGAAGGCCAGGTCGTGCTGGGCTGGCGTAACGTGCCGATCGACTCCGAAATGCCGATGTCGCCGCGCGTCCGTGAAAAAGAACCTGTCATCCGCCAGATCTTCATCGGCCGCGGCCAGGACGTAATGGTGACCGACGCGCTGGAACGCAAGCTGTACGTGATCCGCAAATCGTCCGGCCACGCGATCCAGGCGCTGAAACTGATCCACGGTAAAGAATTCTTCGTGCCTTCGATGTCGGCCCGTACCGTCGTGTACAAAGGCCTGCTGCTGGCCGACCAGGTGGGCGTGTACTACAAGGACCTGCAGGACCCGCGCTGCATCTCCGCGCTGGCGCTGGTGCACCAGCGTTTTTCGACCAACACCTTCCCTGAATGGCCGCTGGCCCACCCTTACCGCCTGATCGCGCACAACGGCGAGATCAACACCGTGAAGGGCAACTTCAACTGGATGCGTGCGCGTGAAGGCGTGATGAAGTCCGCCGTGCTGGGTGACGACCTGCAGAAGCTGTTCCCGCTGATTTACGAAGGCCAGTCCGACACCGCCTGCTTCGACAACGCGCTGGAACTGCTGCTGATGGCGGGCTACCCGCTGGCGCAAGCGATGATGATGATGATTCCGGAAGCGTGGGAAAACCACACGCTGATGGACGACAACCGCAAAGCCTTCTACGAATACTACGCGTCGATGATGGAACCATGGGACGGCCCGGCCGCCATGGCCTTCACCGATGGCCGCTATATCGGCGGCACCCTGGACCGTAACGGCCTGCGCCCTGCCCGCTACATCGTGACCGACGACGACCTGGTGGTGATGGCGTCCGAATCGGGCGTGCTGCCAATCCCTGAATCGAAGATCATCCAGAAATGGCGCCTGCAGCCGGGCAAGATGTTCCTGATCGACCTGGAAGCCGGCCGCATCATCGACGACAAGGAACTGAAGGACACTTACGCCAACGCCAAGCCATACAAGGCATGGATCAACGCCGTGCGCATCAAGCTGGGCGAGCTGAAAATGAGCGAAAGCCAGACCGCTGCCAATGTGGCGAAGTACGGTCCGGCCGCCGGCGAGAAGCAGGCCGCCTCCCTGCTGGATCGCCAGCAGGTATTCGGCTATACCCAGGAAGACATGCGCTTCATCCTGGCGCCGATGGCGACCGCCGGTGAAGAAGCCGTCGGCTCCATGGGTAACGACTCGCCGCTGGCCGTCACTTCCAACAAACTGAAGCCGCTGTACAACTACTTCAAGCAGCTGTTCGCGCAGGTGACCAACCCGCCAATCGACCCGATCCGCGAAGCGATGGTGATGTCCCTGGTGTCCTTCATCGGCCCTAAGCCGAACCTGCTGGATACCAACAACGTCAACCCGCCAATGCGTCTCGAAGTGTCGCAGCCGGTGCTGGGCTTTGACGATATCGCGCGCCTGCGCAGCATCAGCCAGCACACCGGCGGCAAGTTCAAGTCCTATGAACTGAGCATCTGCTACCCGCTGGCCTGGGGCAAGGAAGGCGTGGAAGCGTCGCTGGCATCGCTGTGCGCGGAAGCCGTCGATGCGGTGAAGTCCGGCCACAACATCCTGATCGTGTCCGACCGCTCGGTAGGCCCGGACCGCGTTGCGATCCCGGCCCTGCTGGCAACGTCCACCATCCACCTGCACCTGGTGAGCAAGGGCCTGCGCGCCTCCACCGGCCTGGTAGTGGAAACCGGCTCGGCCCGCGAAACCCACCACTTCGCCCTGCTGGCTGGCTATGGCGCGGAAGCTGTGCACCCATACCTGGCGATGGAAACCCTGGCCGAACTGGCGCACTCCCTGCCAGGCGACCTGACGCCAGAGAAGGCGATCTACAACTACACCAAGGCAGTCGGCAAGGGCCTGATGAAGGTCATGTCCAAGATGGGCATCTCGACCTATATGTCCTACTGCGGCGCGCAGATCTTTGAAGCCGTGGGCCTGAACCGCTCGCTGGTCGACAAGTACTTCCGCGGCACCCAGTCGAACGTGGAAGGCATTGGCCTGTTCGAAGTGGCCGAGGAAGGCCTGCGCCTGCACAAGCTGGCCTTCAGCGACGATCCGGTGCTGGCCGATGCGCTGGACGCCGGCGGCGAATACGCCTACCGCGTGCGCGGCGAAGACCACCTGTGGACGCCGGATGCGATCGCCAAGCTGCAGCACTCGACCCGCTCCAACAATTACTCGACCTATAAAGAGTACGCACAAATCATCAACGACCAGAGCAAGCGCCACCTGACCCTGCGCGGCCTGTTCGAATTCAAGATCGATCCTTCGAAGGCGATCCCGCTGGACGAAGTGGAACCGGCCAAGGAAATCGTCAAGCGTTTCGCCACCGGCGCGATGTCGCTCGGCTCGATCTCGACCGAAGCGCACGCCACCCTGGCAGTTGCGATGAACCGCATCGGCGGCAAGTCCAACACCGGTGAAGGCGGCGAAGATCCGGCGCGCTACACCAACGAGCTGAAAGGCATCCCGATCAAGGTCGGTTCGACTTTCGCTTCCGTTCTGGGCAAGGACAAGATCGAAGTCGATATCCCGCTGCAGGAAGGCGATTCGCTGCGTTCGCGCATCAAGCAGGTCGCTTCCGGCCGCTTTGGCGTGACCGCGGAGTACCTGAATTCCGCCGACCAGATCCAGATCAAGATGGCGCAGGGCGCCAAGCCGGGCGAAGGCGGCCAGCTGCCAGGCCACAAGGTATCCGAATATATTGCGCAGCTGCGCTTCTCGGTACCGGGCGTGGGCCTGATCTCGCCTCCGCCGCACCACGACATCTACTCGATTGAAGACTTGGCGCAGCTGATCCACGACCTGAAAAACGCCAACCCGCGCGCTTCGATCTCGGTCAAGCTGGTGTCGGAAGTCGGTATCGGCACCGTGGCAGCCGGCGTGTCGAAAGCAAAAGCAGATCACATCGTGGTGGCCGGCCATGACGGCGGCACTGGCGCATCGCCGCTGTCTTCCGTCAAGCATGCAGGTACCCCATGGGAACTGGGCCTGTCCGAAACCCAGCAAACGCTGGTGCTGAACGGCCTGCGTAGCCGTGTGCGTGTGCAGGCCGACGGCCAGATGCGTACCGGCCGCGACGTGGTGATCGCCGCCCTGCTGGGCGCCGACGAAATCGGCTTCGCCACCGCACCGCTGGTGGTGGAAGGCTGCATCATGATGCGCAAGTGCCACCTGAACACCTGCCCGGTCGGCGTTGCGACGCAAGATCCGGAACTGCGCAAGAAGTTCCAGGGCAAGCCGGAGCACGTGGTGAACTACTTCTTCTTCGTCGCCGAAGAAGCCCGCCAGCTGATGGCGCAACTGGGCATCCGCACCTTCGAAGAACTGATCGGCCGTTCCGACCTGCTGGACAAGTCGAAAGCCATCACCCACTGGAAGGCCAAAGGCCTGGACTTCAGCAACGTGTTCTACCAGCCGAAGACCAACGACGGCATGTCCATCTTCCACAGCGAAGAACAGGACCACGGCCTGGACAAGGCACTGGACCTGAAGCTGATCGCACAAGCCAAGCCGGCGCTGGAAAAGGGCGAGCGCGTGTCCTTCATCTCGCCGGTAAAGAACGTCAACCGCACCGTCGGCACCATGCTGTCGGGCGAAGTGGCCCTGAAATACGGCCACGCCGGCCTGCCGGACGACACCATCCACATCCAGCTGCAAGGCACCGCCGGCCAGTCGGCCGCGGCCTTCCTGGCAGCCGGCATCACCATCGACCTGGTGGGCGAAGGTAATGACTATGTGGGCAAGGGCCTGTCGGGCGGCCGCATCATCGTGCGCCCGAACACCGAGTTCCGTGGCTGGGCTGTGAATAACATCATTGTTGGTAACACCGTCATGTATGGCGCGGTGGCCGGCGAAGCCTTCTTCAACGGCGTGGCAGGCGAGCGCTTCGCCGTGCGTAACTCCGGCGCCACCGCGATCGTGGAAGGCCTGGGCGACCACGGTTGCGAATACATGACCGGCGGTACCGTAGTCGTACTGGGCGCCACCGGCCGCAACTTCGCGGCGGGCATGTCGGGCGGTATCGCCTACGTGTACGACCCGGACGGCGAATTCCACAGCAAGTGCAATATGTCCATGGTGAGCCTGGAAGAAGTGAAGGCGGCTGCCGACCAGCAGGTCGACAAAGCCACCTGGCACAGCCAGCATCGCAATGGCGAACCGGAGGCCGATGAAGTCATCCTCAAGCGCCTGATTGAGCGCCACTTCAAACACACCGGCAGCACGCGCGCGCGCCTGTTGCTCGACAACTGGACGGAAAGCCGCGCCAAGTTCGTCAAAGTGTTCCCGAGCGAGTACAAACGCGCTCTGGTGGAAATGGCAGACAACGCCGCGATCGAAGCGGAAACTCAAGCAATCGCAGCGTAAGAGAGGATTAACGACATGGGTAAGATCACCGGTTTCATGGAATTCCAGCGCCAGGAAGAAAGCTACCTGGCACCAGAGGCTCGCCTCAAGAACTACAAAGAATTCGTCATCCACCTGACCAACGACCAGGCCAAGATCCAGGGCGCGCGCTGCATGGACTGCGGCATCCCGTTCTGTAACTCGGGCTGCCCGGTCAACAACATCATCCCGGACTGGAATGACCTGGTGTATCGCGGCCACTACCGCGAAGCACTGAACGTACTGCACTCGACCAACAACTTCCCCGAGTTCACCGGCCGCATTTGCCCGGCGCCGTGCGAAAGTGCCTGTACTTTGGGCATCCACGAACTGCCGGTCGGCATCAAGTCGATCGAGCACAAGATCATCGACGAAGGCTGGGAGCACGGCTGGGTCGTGCCGCAGCCTGCCGAAGTCAAGACCGGCAAGAAAGTTGCCGTGGTCGGCTCCGGCCCTGCAGGCCTGGCTGCCGCACAGCAGCTGGCCCGCGTTGGCCACGACGTGACCGTGTTCGAAAAGGCCGACCGCATCGGCGGCCTGCTGCGCTACGGCATCCCTGACTTCAAGATGGAGAAGCACCACATCGACCGCCGCGTCGAGCAGATGGAAGCGGAAGGCGTGAAGTTCCGCACCTCCGTCCTGATCGGCAAGGACTTCCCTGCTACCGTTGCCAACAGCGCCAAGGAAACCATCTTCCCGGAAGACCTGGAGAAGGATTTCGACGCCGTGGTGATGGCCGGCGGCGCGGAAGCCCCGCGCGACCTGCCGGTGCCAGGCCGCGAACTGAAAGGCGTCCACTTCGCGATGGACTTCCTGCCGCAGCAGAACAAGGTCAATGCGGGCGACAAGATCAAGGACCAGATCAAAGCCACCGGCAAACATGTGGTCGTGATCGGCGGCGGTGACACCGGCTCCGACTGCGTCGGCACCTCCAACCGCCACGGCGCCGCCAGCGTCACACAGTTCGAGCTGATGCCGATGCCGCCGGAGCAGGAGAACAAGCCGCTGGTATGGCCATACTGGCCGACCAAGCTGCGCACCTCCTCCTCGCACGAAGAAGGCTGCGAGCGTGACTGGGCCGTCGCCACCAAGCGCTTCGAAGGCAAGAACGGCAAGGTCGAAAAGCTGATCGCCTGCCGCGTCGAATGGAAAGACGGCAAGATGACTGAAGTGCCGAATTCCGAGTTCGAAGTGAAGGCCGACCTGGTGCTGCTGGCCATGGGCTTCGTCTCGCCGGTGGCGCAGGTGCTGGACGCGTTCGGTGTCGACAAGGACGCACGCGGCAACGCCCGCGCCGCGACCGAAGGCGACAACAGCTACAAGACCAGCAAGCCAGGCGTATTCGCAGCGGGCGACATGCGCCGCGGCCAATCGCTGGTGGTGTGGGCTATCCGCGAAGGACGCCAGTGCGCTCGCGCTGTCGACGAATACCTGATGGGCAGTTCCGTCCTCCCGCGTTAATCCCGCCTCACGTCAAGCGCACAGCCCCGTGCGCTTGACGTCTTTTCCCATCAGCGTAAACTGTCTCCATGCATCCAATGCGAGGCAGGCCATGACGAGCGATCCAACACGCAAGCCCAACGGTGACACCGAAAGTCGCGTGGTTCGGTTAGAGACTTCGTCTCAGCATCACTCTGAAGTATTGCAGGATTTCAGGGACGAAACTCGCGCAAATTTTGATCGCGTCGTTGCAGAAATTCGAGGACTTCGGGTGGAGATGCGGGTCTTCAATGGCATGCTTTTTACGGTGGTGCTCGCAGTAGCGGCGCTTGCGGCCAAGGTCTATTAAAGCCGCAGTTCCCGCGATATCAATTGCGCCGCGCGCTCGGCTCGTCAAGCGCGGTCGAATTAATCAATACGTTTGATTTCCAGCTTTGGAGCGCGCCCGTCTGAAAGTTCAAGCACAAAGCGATAGTTCCCAGCTTCGCGGATATCGACGTCCAGGTTGCCCCCATACTCCTCCAGTTCAACCGCTTGACCTGGGACGATTGAGGACTTCCCCTGAAGTCCTCCAAAATCAATCGCCTTAAAATCCTCCGAACCAAGCTTGAACGAGTAGTGGCGCTTATCGAGCTTGAGAGTCACTGCAAAACGGTTTGCGTCTTCCTTGCGCATTTGATTTTCCACACCCCAGTCATTCATTTCCCCGCGCAGGTAAAGCGGTACCGCCGCAAAATCCGGACCTTTGTCGACCTCACGGCGCATCACGACGCGGTTACCATCCTGGAGCAGCGCCAGTGCGTCGGCATAACCCTCGGCGCTGCGTAAAACATCAAGCTGCGCATCCACTTTCCTGGCGAAGAAGCGATTCTCGCCTTCCGCAAAAAAAGGAATCCATTCATCAGCGCCACGGCGGGTATCCAGGCCCTTACCGACAACTTTTACCCGAAACTTGGTTCCATCAGGGAGCAGATACAGCCCCGCAATTTTATTCAGCTGGCCCGACCCGAGCGAGATCGCTTTTCGTTCAGCGGGCAGCACGATGCTGCGGCCAAGCGCCACCTGGAACAATGCACGCTCCAGTTGCCCAAGATCGGTGCGTTCCACGTTACTAAGCAAAATGACGCTAATACGCTCAGCCGGCCGGTAAGCGACTGCGGTGCTAAAGCCTTCGATGTTACCGCCGTGGCCGAATTGCTTGCCATCCGGTCCATCCTGCACAAACAAGCCGAGCGCATAGTGGTCGAGGAAGGGGCTCGTCATCGCTCGCAGCGAATCCGCTGAGAGGAGCTTGCCCTCGTAAAGTGCACGCTGCCAGCGTAGCAAGTCACTGGTGGTGGAGTACAGGCCGCCAGCAGCATACGGCACACTCATGTCGATGTAGCCGGCGTTGTCCAAACCGCGTTCTGTTTGCTGGTATCCCGAGGCGCGGCGAGGCACTAACTTGGTATTAGTATCGTAACCCGAATCGCGCATGCGCAAAGGATCGAAAACGTTCTTCTGCAAGAACTGCGCGTAGCTGTCGCCGCTGATTTTTTCAATCAGCATCCCCAATAGCACGTAGCCTGAGTTGCTGTAATCGAAGCGGGTGCCCGGTTCAAAATCCAATGCCAGATCCCGCACCGTTGCAAGTACCTGGCCAGGTGCAGCGGCTTGGCGTTCGACTGCCTCATACCCCGGTAAAGAGGTGAAGGATCGGATGCCGGAACTGTGTGTCAGGAGTTGCTGGATCGTGACCGGGCGCCAAGCTGCCGGCAAATTAGTCAGGTATTGGCCGATTGAATCAGACAGCTTCAAATGCCCCCTGTCTGCAAGCAGGAGCACCGAGGCTGCAGTGAATTGCTTAGTAATCGAACCGAGGCGGAAGCGGGTGTCAGGTCTATTCGGAATGCCCCATTCAACGTTGGCTTCCCGATAGGCGCGGCTTAATAGAACCTGGTTGCCCTTCGCTACTAGGACCGAGCCAGAGAACTTCTGCTCCTTCGCCAAGATGTCCGCCACCTTTTCTAGCCGCCCAACATCCTGGGCTAAAGAAGCGGCACAGCTCAAGGACAAGAAAAAGCCGGTCAGCCAAATGCCAGCGCGTCGAATTGAATATTGCACCTGATTGCCCCCATTTCGCATTTTGCGGGCATTCTAACGCAACTTGCAGAATTTATAACTTCGCTCTTTCAGGATGGTTAACGCGCCTCGAAGGAGCTAAATTCAGGTAATCAAGAAGTAGAGAAGGGGAACTGCCAGCTCGATGGACGACCAGGCGAGCGCGATCTTGTGCAAGCCCTGCGGGCGCAGCTTGTGACGGGTGAATTTGTATCCAAAGTATGCCGCCCCGATAGCGAAACTTGCGAGTGCGAGTCCGTACGCCAGTACAGACATGATTGCCAACCCTATCGCATCGCCACCACCTGCATGGCCGGCGGTCCTCGCTGCCATCACCTGCCAGAACAGGAGTATGAATGCCAGTAAAGGCAGGTTGCCGAGGATGACCACGCCAGCGATAAAACGCGGCATTTTCCCGGTCAGTGGGAGCATGGTCATGGGCGCAGTTCCTGCAAGATCAATAATGCTGCGCGTTCTGCCTCTGCTTCAGCGGAGTGCTGGTCGAGCAATTGGAGGTCGGCTGACACGCGCCGCTTGGGGACGATGTGGGTCAGGTGCATGGGATTGGCGGAAGGGGCGAAGATTGAGACGTAGGCGCCCCATTGCCCTGTCCCTTCCAGCCGTTCGCCAGTGAATTCGAGTTCATAACCATCAATGATCTTGGTTGGCATTTTTGTAGAACTCGGCTATTTGCGGAATGAAGCGTTGCGGGTGGGCGCCAGCCAGATTGGTCAGCACGACAATGGCCAGCTTTTGTTCAGGATAGACGATAAAGGCTGCACGCGCTCCGCCAATTCCCGCAACCTGCAGTTCCGGCGTGGTTTGCAATACCGGCCAACCGCCGCCCCATTCGCCGTCCTTGCCGTTATTGAGCTTCTCCGCCGTCCACATGCGCCGAATGCTGGCCTGGCTGATTAGTCGCCCTTTGGACAATGCGACCAGCCATTGTGCGACTTCATCGGCGGTAGTCTGGATGCCGCCACCGGCCCACAAACCGTGCGGGATTTCGTAAAACCAGTGCGACAGGCCACGCGTGGTGTGCGCATAGATTGTTGCAGCGTTGGATACCAGGTCGTAGCTGTCGCCAAAGGTCGCCCAATGCATGCCTGCGATGGCGAACTGGCGTTCCGCGATAAAGCGATCATAAGGCATCTTTCCTTGTTTGCTGATGATCTGCGCTAGCAAGGCGTAGTTGGTTTGGTTATAGGAGAACGCCTCGCCGGCAGGCGCATTTACAGCTTGTGCGCGGGCAGCTTGCCATGCTGCGGCTTCATTACCGCCGTTCGGCGCACCCTGTGGATCCACGATATCCGGTAGGCCCGAGGTATGAGCCAGCAGTTGGCGGACGCGTATGTCGCGCCAGGCCTGCGGCAAGTCCTCCAGGTATTGGGACAAGGGGGCATCGAGGTCGACCAGTCCGGCTTCAACGAGTTGCATCACCGCGACGCCAGTGAAGGCTTTGGTGGCGGAATTGAGTGGGAAGCGGATCCATCGCGAGGCGGGGACATTGTTCTCGATGTTGGCCAGGCCGTAGCTTTCTGAAAACACGACGTTGTCATTCTTGACGACCGCGATCTGGAGACCCGGAATGCGCTGGTCCTGCATGATTGTCTGGATTGACTGCCTGGCCAGCTGGTTCGCCTGATCGAATTCTCCAGGCAGGCGCGCTGGCACCAGCGTAATGCTGCGGGAGATGATTCGTAATGCTTTGTCGATTTCCAGCGGCTCGACAAATTTAGTGACAGTTGCCCTATCGTCTTCAGTCGCACCGTTCTTGAACGAGAGTTCGATCTGCACCAGGCCATGGGTGGTCATGGAATGGCTTTCCGTCACCCGCTCCAATTTCCGCAGGATGCGCTCTAGCGGTATGGTTACTTTTTCTTCGAGTTGTTTGGGGTCATTCTCGTTGATTGAATACTTAACCAACACGCGACGGGCGGCTGGCGGATTTTCGCTTGCAGCTGCGCTGACAAGCACGGTGAGTGTTGCGACGGTTAAGAGAAGCTTTCGCCACATACTAAGTCCTTTGGTATTTCAAACGTGGTGGTGCGGTTGTCCAGATGCAGGATGAGGTGCCATTGCTTGTCGCCCAGGTGCGGGCCTACGGCCTCGAACTCCAGCAGCTCCGTGCCGCGCGGGACAGTCCGGTCCAGCACTCGCTGCTGCCATACGGTTTCGAATTCAAGCTTGCGGTTGACGCGCCTTTCGCGTACTTGCCTGGCGTCGATCGCTACTTGCACGAGCGGTTGGCGGGAGGGCGACTGCAGTCCCTGATTGGGGTGGAAGAGTAGGCGGCCCCGCAGCGGTGCGGTGCTCGTGATTTCGAGTACCGGCTTGCCCGTCAAGCGCGGATGCCTCCAGCGTCGCCAGGTGAAGTAGATCATGGCGAGGCCCGCCAGGGGGAAAAGCAAGGGCGCCGTAGCCGGCGCTTGATGACCGCTAAGGAATTGCTCAATCGCGGGGTGGGCAATCGTCCAGCCAATGCTATTCACGTGCAGCGTCGCGAATAGCATCAGGCCGACGCCATTGCCTTTGGTCCGTATGAGGGCTGTTGTGCGTGGTTTCTGGTGTCCATCGCGCAGGACATAGATAACCCCGTACAGGGCACCCAGGCCAGCGCTGGGAAAGAGGACCGCGAAGAGGAGATGGAATGCCACCATCGCGGGCCGAATCGATTTGTCGTAGACGGACGATGCGGGATCAAGCGGGTCTAGCCACAGCGTGACGCTTTCGCCCTTGTCCATCGCGGCGCGCAGTTCGCTGGCGAGGCGGTGCTGAAAGTCGCCGATATTGTCGGAGAAGTTGCTGAAGCTGACGCGATTGCTTACGTAGCGGCGGTCCTGGTACTCATAGCTGAATTGCGCTTTGGCCTGGTACGTCGTGCTTTTCTTGCCGCGTGTGGAGTCAAGAAAGGCCGATTCGACTTGGGCCGGGACTGGCACGTACCTGCGCGCTGCAGTCCAGTTCCTTGCCTGCTCGTGCAGTTGGGCCAGGCCGCCGAAGATGCCGACGGCGGTCATGACGGCCCCAAACACGAGCAGCAGCAGCGTCGCCACAACCTTGCCGCCGATGGAACTGGCTCGTGCCATCCGATCAGAACTTGGCGGCGATGCTCATGCCAATGCTGCGCGGCGCCAGGCGGTAGCCTTGCACGATCGAGGCGACCTGCGGGTGCTGGATTACCTTGTCCTCGTCAAAGGCGTTCTTGATGAAGGCCGTCAGCTGGTAGCGGTCGAGCGTGATGCCGGCGCTGAAGTTGGCGGTGTGGTAGGCCGGGCGGTCGTAGTCGGTCTGCTCCGGATTGAGCGAGCCTTTGCTGGAGCCGACCCATTGGATGCCGCCCATCACGAACGCACTGCGGCCGCCGGCGGTGGAGAAGTTGTACTGTGCGGTCACGGTGCCGTTGTACTTCGGTACGCCTTGCACCTGCGCGCCGCGAACGGCGCCGACCACGCCGTTGGCGATGCCTTCGTCGTTGGACAGTTCGGCTTTCACATAGCCGCCGGCGGCGCTCAGGGTCAGGCCTGCCATCGGCTTGGCTTTGATGTCGAACTCGAAGCCCTTGCTGGTGGCGTTGCCGGCGTTGGCGTTGTAGGTATAGGCGCAGGTTGGCAGGTAGACGCCTTGCTGGATGTTCTTCCACTTTACGTAGAACACGTCGGCGTTGACGGCAACGCGGCCGCCCATGAAGCGCGATTTGCTGCCGACTTCATAGCTCCACAGACTGTCCGGCGCGTAGGTTGGCGGGCCTTCGGTGAGGCCGTTCTCTTCCAGGTCCGGGCCGCAGGTGGTGGGCGGCACGAAGACGTTGGAGCCACCGAGGCGGAAGCCTTTGGCGATGGAGCTGTAGATGGTGTGGTCGGGCGAGGCCTCCCAGGTCACGGCGTATTTCGGCGTGAAGGCATGCGCGGACAGGCTGGTGCTGCTGTTGTTGCCGGCCCCGGCAAGGTAGTTGCCGTTGCGCTGCGAGAGCGCGGACTTGGCCTTCAGGTAGCGCGCGCCGACAGTGGCGTGCAGCGTTGGCGAGAAGTAGTAATTGACCTCGCCGAAGATGGAGCTTTGCTTTTCGCGGTAGTGGAACTCGCCGGCGAAGGAGTTATCGTTCGGGAAGGCGCCAGGGTAGGCGTCCGGCAGCAATTCAGGATCGTCGATCGAGAAGCCGAACTTCTTGAAGGTTTCGGTCACGCCATGGATCGGGTCGTTCTCGTTCAGGTTGGTGTGCTGGTTGGAGAAGTAGAAGCCGCCCAGCCAGGTCCACGGCGAGCGCGCCGCGTCATACGGCTTGGACGCCAGGCGGAATTCCTGCGAAATCTGGCGCACGGCGTTGTTCAGGAAGACGGTCGAGGGCAGGCCGGCGATTGCTTCGATCAGTTCCGGTGGCGCCTTGCCGCCATCTTCGGTGGACGTCAGGAAGGTGGACAGCGAATAGCTGTTGTAAGCCGAGCCATTCTGCTGGCGGTCGAATTTGCGCTGGAAGTAGCTGGTGCTGGAGGTCAGGTCGGCGCCGCCCAGGTCCCAGTTGACCGCCAGGTTGGGCGTCAGCAGCTTGTCGATGGAAGGCTCGCGCACCTGCTTCTGCGCCTGGTAAGGCGGGCGGTCCAGGCTGAAGGCGGCAATATCCTTGGCGTCCACACGCTGGTAGTAAACGGACGGCGTCACCGTCAGGTCGCGCATCGGCGCCCACTTCAGCGCCACGCGCACTTCCTGGTCGTTAATCTTGTTGATATCTCCCGCCAGCACCTTGCCGTCGCCATCCACCTGGTCGATGAAGCCGCCCGCGCGCTGGGCCTGGGCGCCGATGCGCAGCGCCAGTTCGTTCGTCACCAGCGGGAAGTTGCCGACCACATTGGTCGAGAAGCTCGCGCTGCCGCCGCGATTCGACGCGGCTTCGGCAAAGGCGGAGATTTCGCGGTCCTTCAGGTCCGGCTCGTTCGGCACGAACTTGATGGTGCCGCCCATCGAGCTGGCGCCATACAGGGTGGCCTGCGGGCCGCGCAGCACTTCGACGCGGTCGATGTCGAAGAACTTCGGCTCCACCGTGCCCATGGTGTACAGGTTACCCACGGTCAGCGACACATCGCCTAAATAGATGCCAACGGTCGCCTGGCCGGCCGAGGAGCTGATGCCGCGGATTTCAATATTGGAAGTACCCGGCCCGGCACCGCCATTGCCGGTTGCGGCGGTAAAGGAAATATTCGGTACGGCCCGCGTCAGGTCGGTGAAATCATCCACCTGCTGCGACAGCAGGGAATTGCCGCTGATGGCGGAAATACTCATCGCCACCTTATTCGGGTCTTCCTTGCGCTTCTGCGCGGTAACGGTGACAACGTCAATCTTGTCGCTATCTGCAAAAGCCTGGGCCGAGATGGCTGCCAGGGAGCAAGCGAGGACTGTCCGACGAATTTTCATGCCTTTTTTCCTTGATATGAGCTCAAGTTATGAAAATATCATGAAATTGTTGCCTTGCAGCAGCCAACAGCAGTTTCAAAATGTAACTATCTGACTCGGCGGTTAGTAGTGTTGTATTATTGCTCTCTTTATCTCCGTCAACTGGGCGCCTGAGGGGCTCCAAGCAGAGATAACCGTTTCTGAATTACAATGTGGCCTTAAGAATAAAGAGCGACATCTGTGCCAAATCTCGTCGAAATCCGTGACTTACACTTCAGCTATGGAAAGCGGTCCATCCTGTCCGGCCTCCATATGGACTTCCCTCGCGGGAAGGTGGTGGCGGTCATGGGCGGTTCCGGTAGCGGTAAGACCACGGTCCTGCGCCTGATTGGCGGCCAACTGCGCCAGCAGAAGGGAACCATCTCGGTGGACGGTCAAATCGTTCACCAGTTAAAGACCCGCGAACTGTATATGCTGCGCCGCAAAATGGGCATGCTGTTCCAGCACGGCGCGCTGTTCACCGACCTGACCGTTTACGAAAACGTGGCGTTCCCGCTGCGCGAGCATACCGACCTGCCGGAAGAACTGATCCGCGACCTGGTGCTGATGAAGCTGCACGCCGTCGGCCTGCGCAACGCCGCCAAGCTGAAGCCGGGCGAGATTTCCGGCGGCATGGCGCGCCGTGTGGCGCTGGCACGTTCGATTGCGCTCGATCCCCAATTGATCATGTACGACGAGCCGTTCGCCGGCCTCGACCCGATCTCGATGGGCGTGACCGCTAACCTGATCCGCAACCTGAACGACGCCCTCGGCTCGACCACCATCCTGGTGTCGCACGACGTCAAGGAGTCGTTCCAGATTGCTGACTATGTGTATTTCCTGTCGCAGGGCAAGATTGTTGCCCACGGCACTCCAGCTGACATGATGGTTTCGACCGACCCTTACGTGAAGCAGTTCGTCCACGCGGAAGCGGATGGCCCTGTGCCCTTCCACTATCCGGGCAAGACCCTGGCGGAAGACCTGGGCCTGGGAGTACGCGCATGATGCGCCGTTTCCTGCTGAGCGTGGGTGGTGGCGCACGCGACTATGTTGAAAGCATCGGCTTTTCCGCACGGACTTTCTTTACTATGCTGGGACTTTCGCCCGGCTTACTGCGCCGTCCGCGCCTGCTGGTTGAGCAACTGCATGTCATCGGTAACTACTCGCTGCTGATCATCATCCTGTCCGGCCTGTTCGTCGGCATGGTGCTGGGCCTGCAGGGCTACTACACGCTGAATAAATATGGCGCTTCCGAGTCGCTGGGCTTGCTGGTGGCGCTGGGCCTGACCCGCGAACTGGGCCCGGTGATCACCGCGCTGCTGTTCGCTGGCCGTGCCGGTACTTCCCTGACGGCGGAAATCGGTCTGATGAAGGCGGGCGAGCAGTTGTCGGCCATGGAAATGATGGCTGTGAACCCGATCCAGCGCGTACTGGCGCCGCGTTTCTGGGCGGGCGTGATTTCTGTGCCGCTGCTGACTGCCATGTTCAGCGCGGTGGGTATTCTGGGCGGCTACCTGATCGGCGTGGGCCTGATCGGTGTCGACGAAGGCGCGTTCTGGTCGCAGATGCAAGGCGGCGTGGACGTGTGGAAAGACGTATTTAACGGTTTCGTGAAGAGTGTGGTGTTCGGTATCGCCATCACTTATATCGCGCTGTACCAGGGCTATGAAGCCCAGCCTACCCCGGAAGACGTTTCCGGTGCGACGACGCGTACTGTGGTCATCTCCTCGCTGATGATCTGGTGGCTCGACTTCATGCTGACGGCGCTGATGTTCAGCAAGTAATAAGGAATTAAGACATGCAACGTAAATCTCTGGATATCTGGGTCGGACTGTTTATCGTTATCGGTGCGGCTGCGCTGATGTTCCTGGCGCTCAAGGCCGGCAACCTGGGCTCGATCGCCTTCGGCAAGACCTACCAGGTGACCGCCCGCTTCGACAACATCGGTTCCCTGCGCCCGCAGGCGGCGGTGAAGGCTTCCGGCGTGGTGGTTGGCCGTGTCGCGTCGATCGGTTTTGACGATAAGGTGTATAAAGCGGTTGTTACGCTGGACATGGAAGAAGGCTTCAAGTTCCCGAAAGACAGCTCGGCCAAGATCCTGACCGCCGGCCTGCTGGGCGAGCAGTACATTGGCATTGAAGCCGGTGGCGACGAGAAGAACCTGGTCGCTGGCGACCGCATCGCCCGTACCCAGTCCGCAACCGTGCTGGAAGACCTGATCAACCAGTTTATCTATAGCAAGGCAGCAGAAGGAAAGGACTCCTCCCAATGAGCACATTCCGCAAACTGACCCTCGCAGTAGCTGTTACCGCCGCACTGAGCGGCTGCGCCACTTCGAACAATCCGCGCGATCCGTTCGAAGGCTATAACCGCGCCATGTTCACCTTCAACGACAAGGTTGACGAAGTGGCGCTGAAGCCGGCGGCAACCGTGTACAAGAACGTCACCCCGAGCTTCGTGCAGGTTGGCGTGAGCAACTTCTTCGGCAACCTGTCCGATGTCTGGACCGCTGCCAACAACCTGCTGCAAGGCAAGGTCGGCGACGGCATGTCGGACGTGATGCGCGTGGCCCTGAACTCGACCTTCGGCCTGCTGGGCGTGCTGGATATTGCATCCGAAGCAGGATTGCAAAAACATAATGAAGATTTCGGCCAAACCCTTGGCCTGTGGGGCGTACCTTCCGGCCCTTATGTAGTGCTGCCGGTACTGGGCCCATCGACCGTGCGTGATACCGCCGGCCTGCCGGTGGACATTGCCGGCGACCCATGGCGCCAAAAGCGTCCTGACCACGTCCGCAATGTCGGCACCGTAGTGCGCGTGGTAGACAAGCGCGCCTCGCTGCTGGACGCCTCCACCCTGCTGGAAGACGCCGCCCTCGACCGCTACGAATTCGTGCGCGATGGCTGGATGCAGCGCCGCAACAGCCAGGTCTACGATGGCGAAGACGGTCCAAAGGGCAAGGAAAAGAAGGCTGAACTAGAGGACGAGGCTCCTGTCGCACCTCAGGCTATAATTCCGGAACCGGCTGAGAAAACCACCAGCCTGTGACCCGGAATACAACCAACATAGGTAACGAACAATGAAACTGATCAAACAACTGATCGCGGTCGCCACCGTAGCTTTTGCTACCAGCGCGCTGGCCGCACCAGCCCCTGCAGCGAACGAAGCTCCTGACGCGCTGGTCAAGCGCATCAGCTCCGAAGTGCTGGAAACCGCCAAGTCCGACAAGGACATCCAGGCCGGCAACCAGAAGAAGGTGATGGACCTGGTGGAAACCAAGATCCTGCCTTACGTCGACTTCCAGCGTATGACTTCGCTGGCCGCCGGCCGTTACTGGCGCGAAGCCACCCCGGAGCAGCAAAAGCAGCTGTCGGCTGAATTCCGCACCCTGCTGATCTTCACCTACTCGGGCGCCCTGTCCCAGGTGAAAGACCAGACCGTCGATTTCAAGCCTATGCGTTCCTCCCCAGGCGACACTGAAGTGGAAGTGCGTTCCCAGGTGAACCAGGCCCGTGGCGAGCCAATCCAGCTGAACTACCGCGTCGCCAAGACCGATGCCGGCTGGAAGATCTATGACATCAACGTGCTGGGCGCGTGGCTGGTGGAAGCCTACAAGGGCACCTTCGCTTCGGAAATCTCGAAGGGCGGTATCGACGGCCTGATCAAGACCCTGGCGGCCAAGAACCAAAAGCTGGCTTCCAAGCCGCTGAAAACTGCAGGTAAGTAATGCCTGACACCACTGTTTCCAACCAACTGTCCCTGCAGTCGCTGACCGTGGCCAACGCCACGGAGGCGCTGGCGCAGGGCCTGGCTGCGCTGCGCGCCGGCCAGACCGTGTTCGACCTGGGCCAGGTGGAAACCGTGGACTCCGCTGCCGTGTCAGTCATGCTGGCATGGCAGCGCGCTGCCGTTCAAAGCGGCAGCAAGCTGGAACTGCGCAACCTGCCAGAACAGCTCAAGAGCTTGACCAAGCTCTACGGCGTGTGCA
The DNA here is from genome assembly GCF_038440195.1 of Pseudoduganella sp. OTU4001. Lineage (NCBI taxonomy): Bacteria > Pseudomonadati > Pseudomonadota > Betaproteobacteria > Burkholderiales > Oxalobacteraceae > Pseudoduganella > Pseudoduganella sp. OTU4001. The sequence continues at coordinate 47,970 of NZ_JASATG010000017.1, forward strand.
CGCTCGTGTCGCCCGCCGACCTGCATCATCATTGACCCCCGCCCCACCCCCCCGCCGCTGTAGATTCACCTGGTTCGGCGAGCCCGAACCAAATTTCCAATATAATTGACCGTCTCCCGCGCCTGATGAGCGCGCGCCTTTGCAACGGTCATCGTTGTCCCAGTTATCTATACAAGTAAGCATGACAGCAATCGAAATCAGCAACGTCCAGAAGCGCTACAAGGCGCTGCAGGCGCTTGGCGGTGTGTCCCTGAAAATCGAAGAAGGCGAGTTCTTCGGCCTGCTCGGGCCGAACGGGGCGGGCAAGACCACACTCATCTCCATCATCGCAGGCCTGATCCGCGCCGATGCCGGCAGCGTCAAGATCCACGGCCACGATGTGGTGAGCGACTTCCGCGAAGCGCGCAAGAAGCTCGGCGTGGTGCCGCAGGAGCTGGTGTTCGATCCCTTCTTCACCGTGCGCGAAACGCTGCGCCTGCAGTCCGGCTACTTCGGCCTGTCCAACAACGACAAGTGGATCGACGAGGTGATGGAAGAACTGGGCCTGGCCAACAAGGCCGACACCAATATGCGCGCCCTGTCCGGCGGCATGAAGCGCCGCGTGCTGGTGGCGCAGGCGCTGGTGCACAAGCCGCCGGTCATCGTGCTGGACGAACCGACCGCCGGTGTGGACGTGGAACTGCGCCAGACGCTGTGGAAGTTCATCTCGCGCCTGAACCGCGAAGGCCACACCATCGTGCTGACCACGCACTACCTGGAAGAAGCGCAAGCCATGTGCAAGCGCGTCGCCATGCTCAAGCTGGGCAAGGTGGTCGCGCTGGACACCATGTCGCAGCTGATCCGCCGCGTCTCGGGCTCGCAGCTGGTGCTGCACCTGCCGCACAATCAACTGCCGGAAGACCTGGCAACGCTGCTGAACCATCCGCCGGAAGACAACAAGTACAGCCTGCGCATCAACGAGTACTCGGAAGTGGAGAAGATCCTGGCGCGCCTGCGCGAGAGCGGCATCGCCATCGACGAGATGCAGCTGCAACAGGCTGACCTCGAAGACATCTTCCTGCAAATCATGGACGAGAACATCGTATGATCACCACCGGCTTCCGCACCCTGGTCTACAAAGAGACCCTGCGCTTCTACAAGGTCGCGACCCAGACTATCGCCGCACCGATCCTGACCGCCATGCTGTACCTGCTGATCTTTGGCCATGTGCTGTCGGGCCATGTCGAGGTCTATCCTGGCGTGACTTACGTCTCCTTCCTGATCCCGGGCCTGGTGATGATGAGCGTGCTGCAAAACGCCTTCGCCAATTCGTCCTCGTCGCTGATCCAGTCCAAGATCACCGGCAACCTGGTGTTCGTGCTGCTGACGCCTTTGTCGCACTGGGAGATCTTCTCGGCCTACGTGCTGGCCTCGATCGTGCGCGGCATCACCGTGGGCTTCGGCGTGTTCGCGATTACCGCCTGGTTCGCGCACCTGAGCTTCACCGCGCCGCTGTGGATCCTGGTGTTCGCCTTGCTGGGTGCCGCGATCCTCGGCACCATGGGCCTGATCGCCGGCATCTGGGCCGAGAAGTTCGACCAGCTGGCCGCCTTCCAGAATTTCCTGATCGTGCCGCTGACCTTCCTGGCCGGCGTGTTCTATTCGATCAAATCGCTGCCGCCATTCTGGCTGGCCGTATCGCATGCGAACCCGTTCTTCTACATGATCGACGGCTTCCGCTACGGCTTCTTCGGGCAGTCCGACGTGAACCCATGGGCCAGCCTCGCCATCGTCTCCGCCTTCCTGGTGGTGCTGGCGCTGCTCGCCATCCGACTTCTGCGCAGCGGCTACCGCCTGCGCCACTGATTTATTGAGGAATCCAAAGTGACCACTACTCCAGAAGCAATCCACAGCTATATCGCTGCCGGCCTCGAATGCACCCACCTGCAAGTGGAAGGCGACGGCCAGCACTTCCAGGCCGTGATCGTGTCGCCTGCCTTCGCCGGCAAGCGCCTGATCCAGCGCCACCAGCTGGTGTATGCCGCGCTGGGCGACCGCATGCGCGAAGAGATCCACGCGCTGTCGATGAAAACCCTGACCCCAGAAGAATTCCAAGGATAAAAGACATGGACAAACTGCTCATCACCGGTGGCAAGCGCCTGGTCGGCGACATCAAGATTTCCGGCGCCAAGAACGCCGCCCTGCCTATCCTGTGCGCGGGCCTGCTGACCGCGGGCGACCTGGAACTGACCAATGTGCCGCTGCTGCACGACGTGGCCACCATGCTCAAGCTGCTGCGCCAGACCGGCCTGGCAGTGGAGCAGGACGGCGAGAAGGTCACGCTGAACGGCTCGAAGATCGACAAGTGCGAAGCGCCGTATGAGCTGGTGAAGACCATGCGCGCGTCGATCCTGGTACTGGGCCCGCTGCTGGCGCGCTTCGGCGAAGCCAAGGTCTCCCTGCCGGGCGGCTGCGCGATCGGTTCGCGTCCTGTGGACCAGCACATCAAAGGCCTGCGTGCGATGGGCGCCGAGATCACCATCGACGGCGGCTACATCTACGCCAAGTGCAAGAAGCTGAAGGGCGCCCGCATCGTGACCGACATGATCACCGTGACCGGCACCGAGAACCTGCTGATGGCCGCCACCCTGGCGGAAGGCGAAACCATCCTGGAAAACGCCGCGCGCGAGCCGGAAGTGACCGACCTGGCCAATATGCTGGTGGCCATGGGCGCCAAGATCGAAGGCATCGGCACCGACCGCCTGGTGATCCAGGGCGTGCCTGCGCTGCACGGCGCCAAGCACGATGTGATCTCCGACCGTATCGAAGCGGCGACCTTCCTGTGCGCAGTGGCGGCAGCCGGCGGCGACATCACCATCCGCAATACCCGCACCGACATCTTCGACGTGGCGCTGGACAAGCTGCGCGAGATGGGCGTGGAGCTGACCGTGGGCGACAACTGGATCCGCGCCAAGATGGACCAGCGTCCAAAGCCGGTTTCTTTCCGCACCACCGAATACCCGGGCTTCCCGACCGATATGCAGGCGCAGTTCATGGCGGTCAACCTGATCGCCAGCGGCAGCAGCAAGGTCACCGAAACCATCTTCGAAAACCGCTTCATGCACGTGCAGGAAATGAACCGTCTGGGTTCGAAGATTTCCATCGACGGCAACACCGCCTACATCGACGGCGTCGAGCAGCTGATCGGCGCGCCAGTGATGGCAACCGACCTGCGCGCATCGGCCTCGCTGGTGATCGCGGGCCTGGCGGCCAAAGGCGAAACCCTGGTGGACCGTATCTACCACCTGGACCGCGGCTATGACCGTATGGAAGTGAAGCTGTCCGCCGTTGGCGCCAATATCACACGCATTAAATAAACTTTTATGGACCTTATCCTCGCCCTGTCGAAAGGCCGGATCTTCGAAGACACCTTGCCGCTGCTGGAAGCAGCCGGCATCACCGTCACCGAAAATCCGGAGACCTCCCGCAAGCTGATCCTGCCTACCTCGGACCCTGGCATTCGCGTACTGATCGTACGCGCATCCGACGTGCCGACCTATGTGCAGCATGGCGCGGCGGATTTCGGCGTGGCGGGTAAGGATGTCTTGCTGGAGCACGGCGGCGAAGGCCTGTACCAGCCGGTGGACCTGCATATCGCCAAGTGCCGCATGTCGGTCGCGGCGCGTGCGGGCTTCGACTATGAGACTGCGGTGCGCCAGGGCGCGCGCCTGCGCGTGGCCACCAAGTTCACCTCGATTGCGCGCGAACACTTCGCCAAGAAAGGCGTGCACGTTGACCTGATCAAGCTGTATGGCTCGATGGAGCTGGCGCCGCTGGTCGGCCTGTCCGATGCGATTGTCGACGTGGTGTCGACCGGCAGCACCCTGCGCGCCAACAACCTGGTGGAAGTGGAAGAGATCATGGATATCTCGTCCCGCCTGGTGGTCAACCAGGCCGCGCTGAAACTCAAGCGCGCCCGCCTGCAACCGATTATCGAAGCATTTGAACGCGCCTCCGCCGCGAAGGCCGCCCAGTCATGATCCGCAAACTCGACTCCACCCAAGACGATTTCCAGGAAACCCTCGACGCACTCCTGGCCTTTGAAGCTGAAACCGACGACGCCATTGAAAGCGCCGTCGCGAAAATCATCGCCGACGTGCGCGCACGCGGCGACGAAGCCGTGCTGGATTACACCAACCGCTTCGACCGCATGAACGCCGCCAGCATGGCCGATTTCGACATCGGCCAGCCCGAGCTGGATGCCGCACTGGCAAGCCTGCCGGCCGCGCAACGCGCCGCGCTGCAAACCGCCGCCGACCGCATCCGCGCCTTCCATGAGCGCCAGAAGCAGGAGCTGCAAGGTTTCACCTACACCGAAGCGGACGGCACCATCCTCGGCCAGCGCATTACGCCGCTGGACCGCGTCGGCATCTACGTCCCGGGCGGCAAGGCTGCCTACCCATCGTCCGTGCTGATGAACGCCGTGCCAGCGAAGGTCGCGGGTGTCGAAGAAATCATCATGGTGGTGCCAACCCCGGACGGCGTGAAGAACCAGATGGTGCTGGCCGCCGCCGCGATTGCCGGCGTGACCCGTGTGATCGGCATCGGCGGCGCGCAAGCCGTGGCCGCGCTGGCGCACGGCACCGAAACCATCCAGCCGGTCGACAAGATCGTCGGCCCGGGAAATGCCTATGTGGCATCGGCCAAGCGCCGCGTGTTCGGCACCGTCGGCATCGACATGATCGCCGGCCCGTCCGAAATTCTGGTGATCTGCGACGGCACCACCGAGCCTGACTGGGTCGCGATGGACCTGTTCTCGCAAGCCGAGCACGACGAACTGGCGCAAGCCATCCTGCTGTGCCCTGACGCGGAGTACATCGCCAAGGTCGAAGCCAGCATCGCCAAGCTGCTGCCGACCATGCCGCGCAAGGCCGTCATCGAAACCTCGCTGCGCGACCGCGGCGCGCTGGTGAAAGTGCGCGATATGGCGGAAGCCTGCGCCATCGCTAACAGCATCGCCGCCGAGCACCTGGAAATTTCGGCTGAGAACCCGCAGCAGTGGGCCGACCAGATCCGCCACGCCGGCGCCATGTTCCTGGGCCGCTTCTCGTCCGAGTCGCTGGGCGACTATTGCTGCGGCCCGAACCACGTGCTGCCGACCTCGCGCACCGCGCGTTTCTCGTCGCCGCTGGGCGTGTACGACTTTCAGAAGCGCTCCTCGGTGATCCAGGTCAGCGAAGCCGGCGCGCAAACGCTGGGCAAGGTGGCGGCCGAACTGGCCTACGGCGAAGGCCTGCAAGCCCACGCCCGCAGCGCGGAGCTGCGCCTGAAATGACCGACTGGAAGAACCAGGTCTATTGTGAAGACGCGCTGGCCGGGCTGGCCCGCGTGCCGGACGGTTCCGTCGACCTGATCCTGACCGATCCGCCCTACAACCTGGGCAAGGATTACGGCAACGCATCGGACCAGCAGTCGGTGGACGACTATCTGGCCTGGACCGAGGCGTGGATTGATGCGGCGCTGCCGAAGCTGAAGCCGAACGGCAGCCTGTACATCTTCCTGACCTGGCGCTTTTCGCCGGAGATTTTCGTCATGCTGAAAAAGCGCATGACGATGATGAACGAAATTATCTGGGACCGCCGCGTGCCTTCGATGGGCGGCAGTACCCGCAGTTTCAGTTCGGTGCACGACACCATCGGTTTTTTCGTGCGCCGCAAGGATTACTACTTCGATCTCGACGCCGTGCGTATCCCGTACGACGCCGAAACCAAGAAAGCCCGTACGCGTTCGATCTTTGTCGGCGCCAAGTGGCTGGAAGTTGGGTACAACCCGAAAGACCTGTGGAGCGTATCGCGCTTGCATCGGGAACACGCGGAGCGGGTCGATCACCCCACGCAGAAGCCTCTGGAAATCATCGAACGCATGGTCAAGGCCAGCTGCCCGCCCGATGGCGTGGTGATGGACCTGTTCATGGGCAGCGGCACCACCGCTGTCGCCGCGCGTCGCTGCGGCCGGAATTTCGTCGGCTTTGAGTTGAACCCGGAGTATTGCGACATAGCCAGGAAGCGGCTGGCGGCGCTGGAAGCGCCTCCGCCCGAACGATCACCCGCGCGCAAGACGCGCAGTCCACGTGAGACTTTGACACAGGAGTAATGCAGATGTCCCTCGACAGCCTTATCGCCAACACGATCCGCTCAGATGTGCGTTCCGACCACATCTACCATGTGCCGGATGCCAGCGGATTTGTGAAGCTGGATGCGATGGAGAACCCATATGTGCTGCCGAGCCACCTGCATCATGACCTGGCCAACCGTATCGCCAGCGTGGCGCTGAACCGCTACCCGGTCGCCAGCTACGAAACCATCAAGCAGCGCATCCGCGCCAAGCTGGGCGTGCCGCAAGGCTATGACGTCATGCTCGGCAATGGCTCCGACGAGCTGATCGCCATCATGGCCCAGGCTTGCGCGCTGCAGCCGGCGGAAGGCAAGCGCGCCGTGATGATGGCGCCCGCACCGAGCTTCGTCATGTTCCAGCGTTCGGCCATGGTGGCCGGCATGGACTTCGTCGGCGTGCCGCTGAAGGCCGACCTGACGCTCGACCTGTCCGCCATGCTGGCCGCCATCGCGCAGTACAAGCCCGCGCTGGTGTTCCTGGCCTACCCGAACAACCCGACCGGCAACCTGTTTGCCGCCAGCGACATCGAGCAGGTCATCGCCGCGCTGGGCGACCAGGGCCTGTGCGTGGTCGATGAAGCCTATGAGCCATTTGCGCAACAAAGCTTCATGGGCCGCCTGCCCGAATTCCCGAATTTGATCGTCATGCGCACGCTGTCGAAACTTGGCCTGGCGGGTATCCGCCTTGGCTATATGTCGTGCGCGCCAGCCCTGCTGGAGCAATTCGACAAGATCCGCCCACCCTACAACGTCAATGTCCTGACCCAGGCCGCCGCTGAATTCTGCCTCGACCACCTCGAGGTGCTGAACGAACAGGCTGCCCTGCTGCGCCAACAGCGCAGCGAGCTGTCTGAAGCGCTGGCGAAATTGCCGGGTGTCAATGTTTTCCCCTCGGCGGCCAACTTTATCCTCATTCGTGTACCAAATGCCGACGCTGCGCACGCCGCGCTGCTGCAACGCAAGGTATTGATCAAAAATGTGGGTAGAATGCACAATGTACTGGCCAACTGTCTGCGCATCACCGTCAGTACGCCCGAGGAAAACGCAATCATGCTGGACGGCCTGAAGGCCGCCTTGGCAGCCTAAGCGAAACCCAAGAGCATTTCATGAACCGCACCGCAGAAATTACTCGCAACACCAGCGAGACCCAGGTCCGCGTCGCCATCAACCTCGATGGCACCGGCGCCCAGAAGCTGAACACGGGCGTGCCTTTCCTCGACCATATGCTGGACCAGATTGCCCGCCACGGGCTGATCGACCTGGATATCGAAGCCACCGGCGACACCCACATCGACAATCACCACACCGTGGAAGACGTGGGCATCACGCTCGGCATGGCCTTTGCCAAAGCCGTTGGCGACAAAAAGGGCATCCGCCGTTACGGTCACGCCTATGTGCCGCTGGATGAAGCGCTGTCGCGCGTCGTCATCGATTTTTCCGGCCGCCCGGGCATCGAGTACCACATCCCATTCACGCGCGCGATGATCGGCGCCTTTGACGTAGACCTGACGCTGGAATTCTTCCGCGGCTTCGTCAACCACGCCGGCGTGACGCTGCATATCGACAACCTGCGCGGCACCAACGCACACCACCAGTGCGAAACCGTGTTCAAGGCGTTCGGCCGCGCGCTGCGCATGGCCACCGAGCTTGATCCGCGTGCCGCCGGGACCATCCCGTCCACCAAAGGAAGCCTGTAAACGACACTACGGCTGACTGACATGAAAAAAATCGTAGTAGTCGATTACGGCATGGGTAACCTGCGCTCGGTGGCGCAGGCTTTGCGCGCGGTCGCACCCGAAGCCGAAGTACTGATTTCCGGCGATCCTGCCGCCATCGATGCGGCCGAGCGCATCGTGCTGCCCGGCCAGGGCGCCATGCGCGACTGCATGCGCAGCCTGAACGAATCCGGCGTGCGCGACGCCTTGCTGCGTGCAGCGGCGAGCAAGCCGATGATGGGCGTCTGCGTGGGCGAGCAAATGCTGTTTGACGTCAGCGAAGAAGGCGGCAACACGCCGGGCCTGGGCCTCCTGCCCGGCAAGGTGGTGCGCTTCCAGCTGGACGGCATGCTGCAGGAAGACGGTTCGCGTTTCAAAGTACCGCAGATGGGGTGGAACCAGGTGCGCCAGCGTGCGCCGCATGCGATGTGGGAAGGTATCCCCGACAACGCTTGGTTCTATTTCGTGCACAGTTACTACGCGCAGCCTGCCGATGCAGCGCACAGCGCGGCGGAAACCGTGTACGGCCAGCCTTTCTGCTGCGCTGTCGCCCGCGACAATATTTTTGCCACACAGTTCCACCCCGAGAAGAGCGCGGCCACCGGGCTGCAGCTTTACAAAAATTTCATCCACTGGAATCCCTAACCTCAAGAACAATATCATGCTGCTCATTCCTGCTATCGACCTGAAGGATGGTCACTGCGTTCGCCTCAAACAAGGTGATATGGAAAATGCCACCGTCTTCTCCGACGACCCGGGCAAAATGGCGCGACATTGGCTGGAGCAAGGCGCGCGCCGCCTGCACCTGGTGGACCTGAATGGGGCCTTTGCCGGCAAGCCAAAAAACGAAAGCGCGGTCAAGGCCATCGTCAAGGCCGTGCAAGACTACGCCGAAGAATTCGACCTGCCTGAGATCCCGGTGCAGCTGGGTGGCGGCATCCGCGACCTGGACACCATCGAGCGCTATCTCGACGACGGCATCAGCTATATCATCATCGGCACCGCGGCCGTGAAGAGCCCGGGCTTCCTGCAGGACGCCTGCGGCGCCTTCCCCGGCTCGATCATCGTTGGCCTGGACGCCAAGGATGGCAAGGTGGCCACCGACGGCTGGAGCAAGATGTCCGGCCATGAAGTGATCGACCTGGCGCAAAAATTCGAAGGCTACGGCGTCGAATCCATCGTCTACACCGACATCGGCCGCGACGGCATGATGGCCGGCGTGAATATCGAAGCCACCGTGCGCCTGGCGCAAGCGGTGCGCATCCCGATCATCGCCTCCGGCGGCCTGCACACCGTGAAGGATGTGGAGGCCCTGTGCGCGGTGCAGGACGAAGGTATCGAAGGCGTGATCTGCGGCCGCTCCATCTATGAAGGCACACTGGACCTGGCATCGGCCCAGGAGCGCGCCGACGAACTGTCTGAGTAATTAATATGCTTGCTAAACGCATCATCCCGTGCCTTGACGTGACCGATGGCCGCGTCGTGAAAGGGGTCAACTTCACCGAGCTGCGCGACGCGGGCGACCCGGTGGAAATCGCACGCCGCTACGACGAGCAGGGTGCGGACGAACTGACCTTCCTCGACATTACTGCGTCGAGCGATAACCGCGACCTGATCCTGCACATCATCGAAGCGGTGGCATCGCAGGTGTTTATCCCGCTGACCGTGGGTGGCGGCGTGCGCAAGGTTGAAGATGTGCGCCGCCTGCTGAACGCCGGCGCCGACAAGGTAAGCATGAACACCACGGCCGTGACCAACCCGCAGCTGGTGTACGAAGCCTCGCAGAAGCACGGCAGCCAATGCATCGTGGTCGCGATCGACGCCAAGAATGTGGCGCCGGGCAAGTGGGAAGTATTCACGCACGGCGGCCGCAACGCCACCGGGCTGGATGCGGTCGAATGGGCCAGGAAGATGGCCGAACTGGGCGCCGGCGAACTGCTGCTGACCAGCATGGACCGCGATGGCACCAAGTCCGGCTTCGACCTGGGCCTGACGCGCGCCGTGAGCGACGCCGTCAATATCCCGGTCATCGCTTCGGGCGGCGTGGGTGGTCTGCAGGATCTGGCCGACGGTATCAAGCTTGGCCACGCCGATGCGGTACTGGCGGCCAGCATCTTCCACTACGGCCAGCACACCGTGCAGGAAGCCAAGCATTTCATGGCGGCGCAGGGAATTCCCGTGCGTCTTTCTTAAACTTCGGGGAACACACAATGGCTACCGCAATCGCAGCGAAAGTCGCCAAAGCCAAATGGCTGAACAAGGTGAAGTGGGACGAGCACGGCCTGGTGCCGGTGATCGCCCAGGAAGCCGGCAGCAACGATGTGCTGATGTTCGCGTGGATGAACCGTGATGCGCTCTACAAAACCGTGGAGCTGGGCGAGGCCGTCTACTGGAGCCGCTCGCGCAAGAAGCTGTGGCATAAGGGCGAAGAGTCCGGCCACGTGCAGAAGGTGCTGGAAATCCGCCTGGACTGCGACGAAGACGTGGTGCTGCTGAAGATCGAGCAGGAAGGCGATATCGCCTGCCATACCGGCCGCCACTCCTGCTTCTTCAACAAGTTCGAGAACGGCGACTGGCAGAACACCGAGCCGGTATTGAAAGACCCCGAAGAGATTTACGCGGAAGCAAAGAAATGAGCAATGTACTGGACCGCGTTGCGGCCACCATCGAATCGCGCAAGGGCGGCGACCCGTCGTCCTCCTACGTCGCCAAGCTGTTTTCCAAGGGCGATGACGCGATCCTGAAAAAGATCGGCGAAGAAGCCACCGAGACCGTGATGGCCGCCAAAGACGCGCGCGCCAGCGGCGATGCATCGAAAGTACTGTACGAATGCGCCGACCTGTGGTTCCATTCGCTGGTGCTGCTGGCGCAATTCAATCTCACGCCGCAGCAGGTACTCGATGAGCTGGCGCGCCGTGAAGGCCTGTCCGGCCTGGAAGAAAAAGCATCTCGTAAGGAATAAACGTGGAAAATTGCCTGTTCTGCAAGATTGCAGCCAAACAGATCCCTTCGACCGTGGTGCACGAGGACGACGACGTGATGGTGTTCAAGGACATCAACCCAGCCGCCCCGGTGCACCTGCTCATCATCCCCAAGCTGCACCTGTCCACCCTGTCCGACTGCAAGCCGGAGCACGCGCCCCTGCTGGGCAAGATGCTGGCGCTGGTGCCGCAGCTGGCTGAACAGCACAATATTGCTGTTGCCTACGAGGCGGATGGCACCCCGTTGCGCGGCTACAAGACCCTGATTAACAGCGGTCCGGACGGCGGCCAGGAGGTGTACCACCTGCATATGCACCTGTACGGTGGCCCGCGTCCATGGCGCGGCATGCGGACTTGATATTGTGACAAGCACATGACAGGCGCGCTTCGCGTATACTGTCCAAACTAATGATTTTTTTAGGGGTTTTGTAATGGGTTCTATGAGCATTTGGCACTGGCTGATCGTCCTGGTGGTTGTGATGCTGGTATTCGGCACCAAGAAACTGGGCAATATCGGTTCCGACCTGGGCAAAGCCGTCAAGGGCTTCAAGGATGGCGTGAAGGGCGCGGAAGAAGACAAGCCGGCCGCTTCGCCAGCACAGGTGGCCGACAAGGGCACGATCGAAGTCGACGCCAAGGAAAAGACCAAGCAGTAATCTGAGATGATCGACCTCGGTCTTACCAAAATCGCCGTCATCGGGGTTGTGGCCCTGGTCGTCATCGGTCCGGAAAAGCTGCCCAAGGTGGCGCGCATGGCCGGGACGCTGTACGGCCGCGCCCAGCGCTACCTGCACGACGTCAAATCCGAAGTCAGCCGCGAAATGGAGCTGGAAGAGCTGAAGAACCTGCGCCAGCAGGCCGAGGAAGCCGCCAGCACCTTCAAGAGCGACGTCGAAAACACTATTGGCAAGGAATTGTCGGAGGCGGAATCTGCCTTCCATTACGACGACCCTTCCGCCGCGCTGGACTTCCACACCCCGTCCACCGATGACGTGGCGCGCAAGGCCAGGGATTTCCGCCGCAAGCGCGTAGTGCGTTCTTCCGCTGTACCGCTGTGGTACAAGCAGCAGGCCGGCGTCCGCACCCACGTCATCTCCGGCGCGGCGCGCATGAAGCGCCACCGCCCCGGCAGCCGCAAAACCGCATCGTTTTTCTAAATGACCCAACAAGAACCCGTCGAAGAAACTTTTATCAGCCACCTGGTTGAGCTGCGCGACCGCCTGGTCAAGGCCAGCATCGGCATCGTGGTGATGACGGCCTTGCTGGGCTTTGGCCTTGGCCCGTCCAAGATCTATGACCTGATCGCGGCGCCGATGATTGCCGCCATGCCGGTCGGTTCGAAGATGATCGCGACCAGCGTGATTTCGCCGTTCCTGGTGCCGATGAAGGTGACGCTGCTGTTTGGCTTCATCCTGTCGCTGCCGTGGGTGCTGTACCAGATGTGGGCTTTCGTGGCGCCGGGCCTGTACGCGCATGAGAAACGCCTGATCGCGCCGCTGGTGATTGCGTCGTCGGGGCTGTTCATGACGGGCGTGGCGTTCTGCTACTTCCTGGTGTTCGGCAAGGTGTTCGCCTTCATTAACCAGGTGTCGCCGTCTTCGATCGCGGTGATGCCGGATATCGAGAACTATCTCGACTTCGTCATGTCGATGTGCCTGGCCTTTGGCTGCGCTTTCGAAGTGCCGGTGGTGGTGGTGGTGCTGGTGCGCATGGGCCTGGTGTCTGTCGCCAAGCTGAAGGAGTGGCGCGGCTATGTGGTTGTGGCTGCTTTCGTGATTGCCGCCATTGTGACCCCGCCGGATATCGTCAGCCAGTTCGCGCTGGCTATCCCGATGTGGCTGTTGTTTGAAATTGGCGTGATCCTGTCGCCGATGTTCGTCAAAGCCACCACCGCGCCGGAAGAGAAAGCCGACTAAAGGAACAGCTTGGCCATGATGATGGTCTGCTGGACGATCACAACGCCCAGCAGCCAGTAAATCGGCCTGAGCCTGGCTGTGATCTCGGCGCGGACCCATTCTTTCATTTCAGCCTGGGAACGCGCGATCTCTGCGCGCACCCATTCCTTCATTGCGGCCTCAGAGCGCGTGAACATAGCCTGGATTTCAGCACGCCAGATCGCCAGATCGGATCCGCCTGCGACGGGCTGGCTCAGTGCAACCAGCAGGGCATCGGCCAGCGCTTCCGCGTGCTCGTGCAGTATGCCAGCCTCAACTAGTCGCTTGATGTATTGAGCGGTGTCAAACTGGATCGGCATGGTCATGGCCACTCCCTGATTCATGTTAGCAGAATCGCCCCGCGCCGCGCGCGGGGTATGGAAGCAGCCTAGAGCATTTACTGCATCAGCTCTTTGATCACGCGCACAGGTGCGCTGCCGTAGCTGAGGAAATCTTCGTGGAAGTCTTTGAGCGAGAACTTGCTGCCCAGGGCCGCACGGCGCTGCTCGCGCAGTTCCATAATTTCCGAGTAGCCTGAGAAGTAGCTGGTAAGCTGCACCGACGTCAGCGTGGCGCGGCGCCATTTCTCTTTTGCTTCGGCGGCGGTCTGGAAGGCCTGGCGCGTCAACAGGTCGATGGCCTGCTGCTCTGTCATCCCCAGCACGTGCACGCTGTAATCAAGGATGGTGTTGGTCACGCTGCGCAGGTTCCACTTCGAGTACATCAGCCACATCTCAGGCTCGTTATTGCCGTAGCCTGATTCCAGCATCATGCGTTCGCTGTAGACTGCCCAGCCCTCCACCATCGCGCCATTGCCGAAGATCGATTTCACAATCGACGGCGACTTGTTGGCGTACACCAGCTGCGCATAGTGGCCCGGGATCGCTTCATGCATATTCAGGATCTGCAGGATCCAGTGGTTGTACTCGCGCAGGGTGGACTCGGCCTGCTCCGGCGTGGCGTCATCCAGCGGCGTCACGTTGTAGTAGGTGCGGTCCTGCGGGCGGTATGGGCCGGGCGCTTCGATGCTGGCGCCGGCCACGCCGCGCTGGTAGGCCGGCGTTTCACGCACCACCAGCGGCTTGTTCTGGTCCAGCGTCAGCAAGTCGTTCTTCACCACCCAGTCCTGCAGCACAGGGATCTGGCGGCGGATCTCGGGGAAGAACTCTTCGCGCGCCACATGCCTGGACGACAGCTTGTCGATCATCATGCCGATCTTGGCGAAACGATCGGATGGTTTGGATTTGTCGGCCAGGTACTTCGGCCACAGATCGTCGGCAATGCGGTCCATGTTCGACAGCAGCTGCTCGCGCGTTGCCAGCGCTTTCTGGTAAGTCTGTCCGGCGTTGCTGCCAGCCTGGATATCGAAGCCGAACTTGGCTTCGTACAGCTCCTTGCCGATGCGGAAGGAGCGCGCGCCGCTGACGGCCTGCGACTTCTCCAGCTCACCGAGCCAGGCGGCATAAGCCTCCACGGCCATCTTGGCCGCGACGATGCGCTGCGCGAACAGCGTTTTCTCGTTTTCGTTCAGGATCGAATCCTGCGCTTGCTTGTCCAGGTCGGACAGCACCGCCAGCACGCCGGGCGCTTGGGCGATGGCCAGCTGCACGTGTTCGCGTGTCGGGTTCTTGATGTTGTTGCGCGCTGCTTCGTAATAGGCCGGCACGCCGCCGATACGGCGCAGCAGGGTGCGCAGGCGCTGCGGCTTGGCCGCGTACTCGGTGTTCAGCACGAAGTCGAGCGGGCTGGCGATGTTGTACGACGCAGGATTCCATTCCCATTCGCGGAAGGTAGTCAGGTACCAGCGGTCGGAATTCAGCTTGTTCTGCAGCAGGCCAAGGTCGGTGCGCTGTTTGGGTGACAGCTGTTTGGCATCGATCTTGTTGAACTTCTCCAGCCATTGGTCGATGAAGGCGAGCTGCTGGTCGCGCGTTGCCTGGTCTGGGATGGTCAGTTGGGCGGCAGTGTCGTACTTGCCGACCGAGATGGCGGTTTCCGGGTCGATGCGCCACAGCGCGCCCAGGAACTGGTTGGCCTGGTTGTCGAAGGACTTATCCTGGCGGCGTTCGGCCGGCAACGGCTTGGCTGCCACGGCTGGTTTGGATTTTTCCGCCTTGGACTTGCCGGCTTTGCCACTGCTCTTGCTGCTCTTGCCAGATTTGGACGACTTGGAAGATTTGCTGCCCGATTTGCTCTTACTGCTGGACTTCTTGGCGACCGAAGTCTTGGCCGGCGCGCCGGATTTCTTTGATTTG
The DNA here is from genome assembly GCF_038440195.1 of Pseudoduganella sp. OTU4001. Taxonomy (NCBI): domain Bacteria; kingdom Pseudomonadati; phylum Pseudomonadota; class Betaproteobacteria; order Burkholderiales; family Oxalobacteraceae; genus Pseudoduganella; species Pseudoduganella sp. OTU4001. Next base: position 63,007 of record NZ_JASATG010000017.1, read on the forward strand.
GTCGCTGCATCAACCGGCGACAGGGCCAGGCTCAGCATCATCGCAGCGAGTGCGATCTTGGTCTTCATCATATTCAACCTCTACTTAGTGCAGCGTGCGAGATTATCACAAGCCGAGAGCGGCCCGCGCCCGGTCGGGGTCGAGGCCGGCGGCCGCCGCAGCCGCGTCGGGCGGCAGCCATTGTGGGAAAGGGGTCTCCTCGTTCACATGCTTGCCGCTGGCGCTGTGCACTTGGCGCACGCGCGCTGTGGCGTCGGCGGGCAGTTGCCCCGCGAGCGCCAGTGCCGCTACGGCCGGCCACAGGCGGCGATGCACCAGCGTCACCTTGCCAGCCAGCAGGCGGCAGACCAGGATGTCGTCGTGTTCCTGCATCTCGCTCAGCACAGCGAAAATGCGCTTGCCGTCCGGATGGCCCCACCAGCTGCCCTTGATCGGGGCGCCGGCGATGGCTTCCGTCAGCGTCGGCGCTTTGCCGCGTGCGGACGCCAGCACGACGCCGTGCTGCGCGATGAAGTCGAATGCCTGCTGGGCGTTCATTCGGCGGCCTGTTTCAGTGTGCGCAGGATCAGGGGCTTCAGGCAGCCGCGCTGCGCTTCATCCTTGCTTTCACTGATGTTCAGGTACAGCGGCTGCAGGAAGCTTTTCAGGTTGTGTTTGCGGGCCAGGGCCGCTTGCCGCGTTGCGCTGGCGGCCGGCGCGGCTGCCAGCTTGGCGAACCAGCCGTCCCAGTCGCTGCACTCCAGCGTTTTGGCGCGCGACAGGTAGAAGACCGGCGCCATCAGGCGCTCGCCTTCACCGTAGCGGTAGAAATGCTCGCCCGGTGGCGCGACCTGGCTGGCGATGGCGGCCAGCATCTGCTCATGCTCCGCGCGCGTCAGGGCAGGGTTCAGCGAAAGCTGCAGCATCACGTCGGCGGCGTGGGCCACGCCGTGGCGCCAGCCCTGCTTCTCGTCGAAGCCGCGGTAGTCGCGCACATTGCGCAGGTAGTCGGCCGCCGTGCCGACCAGCTGCGCGCGCTGCTCTGCGCTCAGATAAGGCTTGATGCGGTCGACCCGCGCCACGTCGGCCAGTACCAGGGCGGCGAACGGGCGGCCGAAGCCTTGCGGATCGGGCGCGGTCAGCTGGGCGCTCAGGCGGGTGCGCAGTTCCTGCACGGTGGCGGTGTCCAGCTTGTCGGCGCGCATCCAGGCTTGCAGCGCTTCGAAGGCCAGTTCGTCGCGCTCGAGGGGATTGGGGGAGCGCAGGCAGGCCAGGCTTTGCAGGGCCAGCGACTGGCGGCGTGCGTCGTCGTCGATTTGCCACTTGGCGGACTTGGCTTCGCGCAGCGCCGGGGCTGGGCAGGCGCCGCCGGCAGCTGCGGCACCGCCGCCAGCGCCGCCACCGCTGCTCGCAAACATCGTCACGAACGATGATCCGGTTTCGCTGATGGCGTTGGCCCATGCCATAGCTGGCAGGACCAGCGCCGCCGCCAGGATGGCGCGGCTATGTTGTCGCATCATCACTCCCTCCCTCAGTGCCGGCGCAGGCCTTCGTTCAGCATCGCCAGCATATCTTCCGCCGTCATTCGCGCGGCGGTATCGCTGCCTTCCAGCAGGCTGTCGGCCAGTTCGCGCTTGTGCGCATGCAGGTCGACGATGCCTTCTTCAATTGTATTGCGTGCCACCAGGCGGTAGATGGTGACCGGCCGCAGCTGCCCCATGCGGTGCGCGCGGTCGGAAGCCTGGTCTTCCACGGCAGGGTTCCACCACGGGTCCATATGGATCACGTAATCGGCGGCGGTCAGGTTGATGCCGACGCCGCCCGCCTTGAGGCTGATCAGGAATACATCGCCCTCGCCGGCCTGGAAAGCATCGACCGCCTGCTTGCGCGCGGCCATGGTGGTGCTGCCATCCAGGTACTGGTAAGCGATTTCGTTGCGGTCCAGGTGGGCGCGGATCAGCGACAGGTGATCGACGAACTGGCTGAACACCAGCACCTTGTGGCGGTTCTCCAGCAGGCCTTCCAGCAGGTGCGCGAAGGCCGCCAGCTTGCTCGACTCCAGGCGCAGCATCGGCGCCACCAGGTTCGGGTTGCAGCAGGCACGGCGCAGCTTCATGATTTCGGCCAGGATCTGCATCGACTTGCGGTCGGCTGGCCCTTCGATGGTGGCCAGCTTGTCCAGCGCCTCGCGGCGCAGCGATTCGTACAACGCGGTTTCTTCGGCCGACAAGTCCACTTCCAGCACGATCTCGGTACGGGCCGGCAGTTCGGACAACACCTGTGCCTTGGTCCGGCGCAGCACGAATGGGCCAATCAGGCGGCGCAAGCGGTTGCGTGCTCCGACTTCAGCGCGGTGGTCCTGCTGGCGCTCGATCGGGCCGGCAAAGCGCAGGTTGAACTGCTCATGGCTGCCCAAGAGACCCGGATTGATGAAGCGGAACAGGTTCCACAGCTCGCCCAAGTGGTTTTCCAGCGGCGTGCCGGTCGCCACCATCTTGAAGTCGCCCTGCAGCGCCATGACGGCCTGCGAGCGCTTGGTGGCGGCGTTCTTGATCGCCTGCGCCTCGTCCAGCACGATGGTGTGCCATTTCTGCTTGGTGAAGCGCTCCGACTCGAGTTGCAGCAGGCCGTAGCTGGTGATCACCAGGTCGAACGGTCCGGCATTGCTGATGATGTCGTCGCGGTCGCCGGTGGCGTACATCTTCACATTCAAGGTCGGTGCGAAGCGTGCCGCTTCGCTGGCCCAGTTCAGGCAGACCGAGGTCGGCGCCACCACCAGGGTCGGGCCGCGCGGTGCGCGCAGCAGCACCAGGGCCAGTGCCTGCAGCGTCTTGCCCAGGCCCATATCGTCGGCCAGGCAGGCGCCCACGCCCCAGTGCGCCAGGCGCGCCAGCCATTCGAAGCCGGCCAGCTGGTAGTCGCGCAGCTCGGCCTGCAGGGTGCTTGGCAGTAGCGGCGTGTAAGCGGCGCTGGCTTCGATGCGCAGCAGGTGCTCCCGCCACATGGCATCCGCTTCCAGCGTGCCGACATCGTTCGCCAGTTCCTCCAGCACGAAGGCGGCCAGGCGGTGCACCTTCATGCCGGCATCGTCATCCTCGCCATAGGTGGCCAGTTCGGACAGGCGGCGGTGCAGTTCTTCCGACAGCGCCAGGAATTCCTTGTCGCCCAGCTGGATGAAGCGGCTCTTGTTGGCGCGGATCATTTCGAGCAGCGAGCGCAGGTCCAGCACGCGATCCTCGTCCACCACCAGCTGGCCGCTGGCGGCGAACCAGTCCTTCTTGCTCTTGATGTTCAGCTTGAGCTGCTTGGTGTAGACCGGTTTGGTCAGGCGGAAGGCTTCGCCTTCCGGCCAGGCCAGCACCAACTTGTCGGCATCCTGCGCTTGCAGTTCGGCCAGCAATTGCAGGCACAGCGCCGGTTCGCCCAGCAGCCATTCGCCGTGCTCCTCGGTGGCCTGCTCCAGCACTTCGCATTTCAGCACCAGCTGGCGTTCGGCATCGCGTTCGCCGGCCAGGCTGCGGCGCGCCTGCACCGAGCGGCCGTTGACGTCGGCGATCACGTTCTCGGCGCCGGCGCCGGGAGCGTAATATGGGCCGGCATCGCGCAGCGGGCGCACCTGGATCTGCATCTTCAGGCCCTGCTGGTAAGGCAGCAGGTGGATGTGCAGGCGCGGGTCGGCGTCGCATTGCTCCGTATTGGCAGCGCCGCCGATATCCGACTGTACGGTGACCATAGCCGATACCGCCCCGATGGCTTTCAGCACCTGGTCCTTGGCATGCTGCGGCACGGTCAGGCCGTCGCCGACGATGGCGGCGATGCGGCGATGTTCGTCCAGCACGCTGACCACGCGCAGGCGGTTGGGCGCCTCGCGCACCACGATCACGTTGGCGTTCAGGTTTTCAATCGAAGGCTGCAGCGACAGCTGCAACTGGCCCTGGTGCGTGCGGATCAGCAGTTCCGGCGCGCCCGCCAGCAGCTCGACCCGCGTATCCGGCGCGTCCATCCAGAACACCAGCGGATGGCCGACCAGTGCAAGCACGGCCTGGTCAACATCCATGTCATAGCGCAGGCCGGAGGAATAGGCCTGGCGCGCAGGCATGATGGCGCTGCAGATGCGCAGGTCTTGCGGCGTCAGGTACTCCATCTGCGCCGCATCGTCGCGCAGCCGCTTCAGCGCCACCGGGCGCCCCTTGCCCCAGCCGCCGCGCACATCGCGCTTCTGCTCGCGCGGTTCGATTTCCGCAATCCCCTGGCGTTCGCCGTAGCTGATGGCCCACACCAGGCGCATTTCGCCGCCGCTTTCGGTGCCGCCCTGCTGCAGGTTGATCAGGGCCGCCAGCTGGCGCTCCCAGGCTTCCTGCCGCTCGAACCAGGTGGCCATGTCGCCGAAGCCCAAATGCTCGCGCCAGGCCGCCGCGCGCGCCGCCGCGCCTTCGTCGCCCAGGTGTCCCAGCAGGCTTTCGGCGCCCGCCGCCAGCAGCAGGAAGCCGGCCGCTTCGGCCGCCTGGGACAAGTCCTGCAATTCGGCGCGGCGCTGCTTGAGTTGCGGCAGTGCGAGCCAGTAGTACAGCATGCACTGGAACATTTGCGCCTGCAGCGGCGCTTCCCACGCGCGTTGCGTGACGATGTCGGCCTGCATGGTGCCGGCGCGGATCTGGCGCAGCATGCTCAATTGCTGGTACACCGCGCTGTCGGCGTTGTGCTGGGCGTGCACGGCGAGGTCCAGGTAGCTCTCTGCCGATTTCAGGCTCTTTGGATCGCCGTTGCGCAGCAGGGCCAATACATAGAGATGGCCGGCGATGCCCTGGAACAGGTGCTTGCGTTTGCCGGACTCGCGGCGGATCGATTTCAGCGAGGCTTCAAAACCGCTGATGGCGCCATTTACGTCGCCGCGTAGCAGCTGCACGGCGCTGGCGAAGCATTGCGCCAGCGCGCCCTCTAGCCCTTCCAGGAAGCGCGTGGCATCGGCCAGTTTGCCGCACAGGATGGCGTGCTCGGCCAGCGCCAGGCGCAACGCGGGACTGAGGCCCTGCTCGGCGGCTTGGCGGCGCTGCAGGTGGCGTTCGGCATAGCCGCGCACCAGCGGCGCCAGGGCCGGCTCGCGCTGGGTATGCTGTATCAGCAGCATCAGCACATCGTCCTGCAGCAACGGGTGCACCAGCAGCAGCATGCCGGCCTCGAATGGGCGCGAGAAGATGTCGACAATCGGGTGCAGCTGCGCCGCCTCATAGCACACCATGCAGGCGGCCAGCAGCGGCATCACGTCCTGCGGCGGGCGGCCGCGCAGCAATGCCATGCGCAGGCGCGCCACGCCGTGGCGGTAGCTGCGCGGCTCGTAGGCGCCGTTCCAGTTCTGGCGCATCGGGTTCAGCGACTCGTAGGCCTTGCAGATATCGTCCAGCAGGTGGGCGCCGATGGCGGCGCGGATGGCCGGCCAGCGCAGGCGCGCATTGCAGACGTAGCCGCGCCCGATCACCGAGGTGGTGTAGGCCAGGCGTTCCAGCTTGAGCAGCGGGTCGTCCAGCGTGAGCGCGGTAAAGGCCTGGCCGTTGGCGTCCTTCACGCCGGCGGCCACCATGTGGTCGAGGATGGCGGTGCGGCCGAGTGGGTCGGCCACCAGTGCCAGCAGGGCGAGGATGGCTTTTTCAGGCTGTTCGAGGGTCTCGAACTCGGCGAGCAGGGTGTCGCTCATCCGACCAGGCCGAACATGCGTTGATAGAACGCCAGCTCCGCCTGCAGCGTGCGCACGATGGTGTCGGCTTTGCGGAAACCGTGGCCTTCGCCTTCCAGCTCCACGTATTCAACCGGGATGCCGCGCTGGCGCAGCGCATTCACCATGGCTTCCGATTGCTGCGGCGGCACGACCTTGTCGTCCAGTCCCTGGAAGAAGATCATTGGGCGCGACAGGCGGTGGGTGTGGTTGATCGGCGAGCGTTCGGCGTAGATGGCGTCGGCCTGCGCCTTCGGTGCGATCAGGTATTCGTTGTAGTGCGATTCGAATTTGTGCGAGTCGTCGTCCAGGCCTTTCAGGTCGGATACGCCGTAGTAGCTGGCGCCCACTTTGAAAACATCGTGGAAGGTCAGTGCGCACAGCGTGGTCAGGCCGCCGGCGCTGCTGCCGCGGATGATCAGGCGTTCGCTGTCGGCCAGGCCTTGCGCGGCCAGGTGGCGTGCGCCTTCGATGCAGTCTTCCACGTCGACGATGCCCCACTGGCCTTTCAGCGCGTCGCGGAAGGCGCGGCCAAAGCCGGTGCTGCCGCCGTAGTTCACGTCCAGCACGCCGAAGCCGCGGCTGGTCCAGTATTGCGTCTTCAGGTTCAGTGTGCTGGTAGCCATGCCGGTCGGGCCGCCGTGGCTGATCACGATGACGGGCGGCTTTTCGCCGTCCGGCGCGCGCGCATCCTGGTTGGTGGGCGGGTAGTAGAAGGCATAAGCGGTGCGGCCATTGGCACTGGCGTAGCTGATGCTCTCGGGGACGGACAGGTAGCCCAGCGCTGGCAGCGCGGGGATCGAGCGCTCCAGCACTTCGCGCTCGCCGGTCGCCAGATCGATGCGGGCGATTTCGGCTGCGATGGTAGGGCTGCCGGCCAGCATCAACACGAAGCCGTCGCCTACGCGCAGTTCGCGGATTTCCTGGTAGGGCGTGGCGATTGGCTCCAGCGCCGTGCTGCCGGGGCGCAGGCGCGCCAGTTTGCTGACGCCCTGCTCTATATAGCTGGCGATGATCTCGCCACCGGCGCCGAAGCCGTACAGTGAATTGCCGAAGGTCCAGTGCGGGGTCGCGAATTCGGCTGCCATCGGGCATAGCGCCTCAATGCTGTCCGTGCCCGCCGCGCTGTCGCGCAGGCAGTACAAGTTCCACCACCCGCTGCGGTCGGAGACGAAGTGCAGTACGCCCTCCGGCGACCACTCCGGCTGGCAGATCGACTCTTGTGGACCGCCCGCCACGCGCTTTGGCGTGCCGAGGCGGCCGTCGGCCTGCACGTCCGCTACCCACAGCTCGGTGCCCTGCCATGGCATACGTGGGTGGTCCCACGACAGCCATGCCAGGCGGCTGCCATCCGGCGACAGGCGCGGCGAAGAATAGAAGTCGTTGCCCATGACGAGCACACGCTCGCCGCCATCAAAGCCTACCGCGCAGATGGTATTCACCGGCTGCGCATGCGAGCCATCGTCTTCAGGATGCTGCTCGCGCACTGCAACCAGCCGCGCACGCGCCGCGTCGATCACGAAATCCGCAAAACGCTGGCGGCCGGGCGACGTAAATGCCTCGGGGCCGCCTGCGTCCGCGCTGGGCGCCAGGCGGTACAGCCGGTTGTCCGCATGGTGCGAGAACACCACCACACCATCGGCCACGGCGTAAGCGCCGCCCCCATATTCATGCACGCGACTCCGCACGTTGAACGGCAGCGGCGTCACCTCAAGCGCGCCGGCGCCAGCGCGCCGCCGCATCATAGTCGTGCGCCCCGCCTCCGCCGCGCGGCCTGCCAGCCAATAGATATCCCCCCCATCCAGAACGACCGACGACAGCGGCGTAGCGCCGGCGGCGACGACTTCGGCGCTGATCGGTGAAGGCCAGGCGCCGTAAGGCACAGTGGAGGACAGGGTCATTAGGGCTCCAAAACGCGTAAAAACAGGGCAGGGATGCGATAATAACGCCTTTCTACCTGCTTTAGATTGTCTTTCATGCCACAATTTGCCCCGCTGAAGAACGATACCTTCCTGCGTGCGCTGCTGCGCCAGCCGACCGAGTACACCCCGGTGTGGCTGATGCGCCAGGCAGGCCGCTACCTGCCTGAATACCGCGCCACGCGCCAGCAGGCTGGCTCCTTCATGGGCCTGGCGACCAATCCGGACCTGGCGACCGAAGTCACCCTGCAGCCGATCGACCGCTACGAGCTGGATGCGGCCATCCTGTTTTCCGACATCCTGACCGTGCCGGACGCCATGGGCCTGGGCCTGTACTTCGTGGAAGGCGAAGGCCCGAAGTTCGAGCGCCCGCTGAAGACCGAAGATGACGTCAAAGCCCTGCAACTGCCGCCAGCCGGCTCGCTGGACTATGTATTCAAGGCCGTAACCCAGATCCGCACCGAGCTGAATGGCCGCGTGCCGCTGATCGGCTTCTCCGGCAGCCCATGGACGCTGGCCTGCTATATGGTGGAAGGCCAGGGCTCGCGCGAATTCCACACCATCAAAAAGATGATGTACGCGCGCCCGGACCTGATGCACCACATCCTGGACGTGAACGCCCGCGCCGTAGCCGAATACCTGAATGCCCAGATCGACGCCGGCGCTCAGGCCGTGATGATCTTCGATTCCTGGGGCGGTGCGCTGGCCGATGGCGCCTACCAGCAGTTCTCCCTGAAATACATGCAGCAGGTTGTCAGCCTGCTGAAGCGTGAAAAAGACGGCGTGAAGATCCCCGCCATCGTCTTTACCAAGGGCGGCGGCCACTGGGCCGAGGAAATCGCTGCTATCGGCGCCGACGCCATGGGCCTGGACTGGACCGCCAATATCGGCAAGATCCGAGCGCTGGTGGGCCACAAAATGGCCCTGCAGGGCAATATCGACCCGGCCATCCTGTTCGCCAACCCGGAGCAGATCGCTGCCGAGGTGCGCCGTGTACTGGACAGTTACGGTCCGCATAACACTGGCCACGTCTTTAACCTGGGCCACGGCATTTCCCAGTTCACCCCGCCGGAATCGGTGTCGGTGCTGGTCGACACGGTGCACAGCCACAGCCGCAAACTGCGCGGCGGCTGATTCCTGTAGTCCTGCACAAAGAGGGCGCCTCGGCGCCCTCTTTTTATTTGGTCAGTGCGACTTATACACAAAAATTTTTGCTGCGGAAATAACAGGCAGCTGGCAATGCTCCCCTCTCATGGCATTCGTAACTTGTTGATTTGTAAGGGGTAAATTTTTGCTGTATTTGTCAATGTTTTGGGTTTTGTAAACCTTATCCAAAGGGGGAAGCTAGCTTGTCGGCCCATTCTCCACAAAGTTATCCACAAAAACTGTGGAAAAAAGCTAAAAGTACTTAGTAAACCGGCACTTAGTCGGAATTTGTAGGATTTCTCTTAGCCTCATGCTGCATTGCATGAATTTTCGCTAAGATTTCTGGCGGCGAAATCTGTTGCGGAAACGCAAACCTTGCAAGATGAGCGTGTGTACAATGCCTGGCTTGATGTTGTGGTGCATCAGGGACGTTTTGCACCGCCGGCGCCGCAAAAAAAGCTTGATTTCGGCGAAAATCTGGTCCCTAAATAGCGCACTTATGCACAGAGCGTGGAAAAATATGCGGTTTCTGGCTCTCCTAGGATGACTATTGTAAGTGCTTGAATTTAAACGGGAAAAAACATGCTTTTTTGCTGAGTTTTCCCAGATAGCAAGCTGGAGGTTAGTGCTTGCTCAGGATTCTAGCCCCTTTGTTCACAAAGTTATCCCCAGTTTCTGTGGATAGTTAAATAACCCTGATTTGATAGGCCTGGATGGCGCACTGCATTCTCCGAATCGCCCTGGATACGCCGCTTAACGCGGTGTTCGATTACCGTTGGGAGTACGGTGAATCACTCCGACCGTTTGTAGGACAACTGGCAATGGTGCCGTTTGGCCCGCGCGAGGTGGTCGGCCTGATTGTGGATATCCTTGAGGAAACGGACGTTCCTGAAGAAAAGCTGAAGGATGTCCTGGCCGTGCGCACGCAGCTGGCGCCGCTGTCGCCAAAATGGCTGGCGCTGGCGGGTTTTGCCGCCGAATATTACCAGCGGCCGCTGGGCGAAGTGGCGCTGCCGGGCTTGCCCAAGAACCTGCGCGTGGTCAGCACCGTTGCGCTGGACCGCGCCATCAAGAAGCTGGGCAAGCTGGAGGCGCCGCACGATCCGGCGCCGGCCGACGCGCCGCCGCTGAACCAGGAGCAGCAGGCCGCAGTCGACGCCATTGCCGGCGCGCAGGGCTTCGCGCCCTTCCTGCTGTATGGCGTGACCGGCAGCGGCAAGACCGAGGTCTATCTGCAAGCCTGTGCGCAAGTGCTGGCGCGCGAGCCGCAGGCACAAGTCCTGGTGCTGGTCCCGGAAATCAACCTCACGCCGCAGCTTGAATCGAATATCCGCGCGCGCTTCCCGGGCGTCATGCTGTCCACCCTGCACAGCCGTTTGTCGGAAGGCGAGCGCATGCTGCACTGGCTGGCCGCGCACGAAGGCAAGGCGCGCATTGTGCTGGGGACGCGCCTGTCCATCCTCGCCTCGCTGCCGAACCTGCGCATGATCGTGATCGACGAGGAGCACGACCCCTCTTACAAGCAGCAGGAAGGCCTGCGCTATTCGGCACGCGACCTGGCGGTGTGGCGCGCCCACCAGCTGCAGATCCCGGTGGTGCTGGGCTCCGCCACGCCGTCGCTGGAAAGCTGGCACCACGCGCTGAAAGGCCGCTACCGCAAGCTGGAGCTGCGCGAACGCGCGGTGCAGCAGGCCGTACTGCCTGCCGTGAAGCTGATCGACACCTCGCGCCGCCGTGGACAGGAAGGCTTGAGCGAGGAACTGGTGGAAGCGATCAAGCTGCGCATGGAGCGCGGCGAGCAGTCCTTGCTGTTCCTGAACCGGCGTGGCTACTCGCCTGTAATCACCTGCGAATCATGCGGCTGGGTCAGCGAGTGCAAGCGCTGCACCGCCACCATGGTGCTGCACAAGACCGACTACCGCCTGCGCTGCCACCACTGCAGCCTGGAGATGCGCATCCCGCGCCATTGCCCGACCTGCGGCAATATCGACTTGCAGCCGCTGGGACGCGGCACCCAGCGCATCGAAGAGAGTTTGCAGGAACTGTTCCCTGAAGCGAGGGTGCTGCGCATCGATGCCGACAGCACGCGCCGCAAGGGCAGCGCGCAGGAAGCGTTCGACAGCGTGCACCGGCAAGAGGTGGATATCCTGGTCGGCACCCAGATGGTCGCCAAGGGACACGACTTCAAGAACCTGACGCTGGTGGGCATCATGAACCCCGACAGCTCATTGTTCTCGCAAGACTACCGCGCCAGCGAACGCCTGTTCGCGCAGCTGATGCAGGTGGCCGGCCGCGCCGGGCGCCAGGGCGGCAGCGAGAGCGAAGTGCTGGTGCAGACCAGCTATCCTGAGCACCCGCTGTTCTCGGCCCTGGTGGCGCACGACTACGACTACTTCGCCAACTCCTTGCTTGGCGAGCGCGAAGTCGCCGGTTTGCCGCCCTACCTGTACCAGGCCATCCTGCGCGCCGAAGCGCGCGAGCTGGAACAGGCGCTGGAGTTTCTGCGCACCGCACGCGGGCTGGTGCCGCACGATGGCATCACCATCAATGACCCGATCCCGATGAGCATGGCGCGCGTACACAATATGGAGCGCGCGCAGCTGCTGGTGGAGTCGCCATCGCGCCCCGCGCTGCAGGCTTTCCTGAAGAACTGGATGCAGGCGCTGCGCGAGCAGAAGACGCGCCTCAAATGGTCGCTGGAAGTGGACCCGGTCGATATCTAAGGCTGTACCAGGTAGCGCCGCGCGGTGCTGACAATCTGCTCGGTGAGCGAATGGGTGAACGGCGTATCCAGTTCCCAGGCGTGCCAGTCCAGCTCCACGTCGATGTAGCGGCCTGGCAGCACGTCCACCAGCAAGCCTTGCGACAAGCCCTGCGCCGCCTGCAGGTAAGGCAGCAGGCCGTAAGCCAGCCCGCCGAAGATGGTGTCGTTCAAGGCCGTCGAAAGCGGCAGGGTATGGTGCGGGAACGGCCGCACATAGCCGGCCTCGCGCGCCAGGAAGCGCGCCAGCAGGTCGCGCTCATGCACCACGGCGGGCGCCAGCGCCACCGCATCGGGACCGAAGCCGTCGCCAAACCAGTGGCGGGCAAAGGCCGGCGCGGCCACGCACACGTAGCGCATCGCGCCGATTGCCGTGGCCGACGAACCGGCAGCCGCCGGCATCGGTAGCTCGGCACGCGCAGCCACGCAGCCGAACACGGCGCCCTCGCGCATCAGGTGCAGCGCCACTTCGCGCTCCGCGCACTCCACATCGAGCTGGCAGCGCGGCGGCGACAGCAGCGGGCGCAGGGCCAGCGGGAACCAGGTTGCCAGGCTGGCGGCATCGACAGCCATGGCGATTTCCGGCATGCTGGTCTGGTGGCCAAGGTCGATGTCGAGCGCGGCCTCCATCAGTTTGACGTTGCGGTAGTGCGAGATGAGGCGTTGGCCCAGGCCGGTGGCTTCGGCAGGCGCGCCGCGCACGATCAGCAGCCGTCCGACCGCGTCCTCGAGCGCTTTGATACGCTGGGATACGGCCGGCTGGCTGATGCCGAGCGCGTTGGCCGCCTTTTCGAAGCTGCCTTGGCTGGCAACGGCATCCAGCACCGCCAGCGCGCGGTAGTCCAGATTTTCCATAAGATATGCTTATAAAAGCTTGAAAAGATAAGTCATACTAATGCAATACCCCTGCAGGAGGCAAGATGGAGACGATTCAGTGCGAAGTAGCGGTGATCGGGGCTGGCACGGCCGGGCTGAGCGCCTACCGCGCGGCGCGCAATGCCGGCAAACACGCGGTGCTGATCGAGGATGGCCCGCACGGCACCACCTGTGCGCGCGTCGGCTGCATGCCGAGCAAGCTGCTGATCGCCGCGGCGGAGGCGGCCCATGCCGTGCGCGAGGCGCCGGGCTTTGGCGTGCTGCCCGGGCCGCTGGAGATCGACGGCAAGGCCGTCATGGCGCGGGTGCGCAGTGAGCGTGACCGTTTTGTCGGCTTCGTGCTGGCCAATGTGGCCGCCATGCCGGCCGAAGACAAGCTGCACGGCCGCGCGCGTTTCACCGCGCCGAACCGCCTGCAGATCGGCGCCAACCTGGAAGTGGCGGCGCAGGCTGTAGTGGTCGCCACCGGTTCCAGTCCGGACATCCCGGCAGAATGGGCGGCGGCCGGCCCGCGTGTGATCAACAGCGACGCGGTGTTCGAATGGACCGATCTGCCGCGTTCCGTGGCGGTGATCGGCGCCGGGGTGATCGGGCTGGAGCTGGGCCAGGCCCTGCACCGCCTTGGTGTGCGGGTAGCGCTCATTGCGCGCGGCAGCAGCGTGGCGCAGCTCAAGGACCCGCATGTGCTGGCCGCCGCCGCGCAAGCGCTGGGCGAGGAAATGGATATCCGCTTCCGCACCGAGGTGGCGGGCATGGCGCGCGCCGGCGAGGGCGTGCAGCTGCGCACGCGCAGTGCCGATGGCGACGAGCGCGTCGAGCAGTTCGACTACGTGCTGGTGGCCACCGGCCGCACGCCCAATGTGCACGGCTTGGGGCTGGATAAGACCGGGCTGGCGCTGGACAAGCACGGCGTGCCCAGGTTCGACCGCCACACCATGCAGTGCGGCGACAGCTGCATCTTCATCGCCGGCGACGCCAGCGCCGAACTCGCGCTGCTGCCGGAAGCGGCCGACCAGGGCAAGATCGCCGGCGCCAACGCCGCCAGCTATCCCGAGGTGAAGCCCGGCCTGCGCCGCACGCCGCTGGCCATCACCTTCAGCGAACCGCAGATCGCCACGGTAGGCCCGGGCTACAAGGAGTTGGCCAATGGCCGCGAACACTTCGCCATCGGCGCGGTCAGTTTTGAGGACCAGGGACGCAGCCGCGTCATGCGCCAGAACAAGGGCATGCTGCGGGTGTATGCGGCATATGGGAGCGGACGCTTTTTGGGCGCCGAGATGGTGGGGCCGCGTGCGGAGCATATCGGCCACCTGCTGGCCTGGGCGCACCAGGCCGGGATGACGGTGGCGCAGATGCTGGACATGCCGTTCTACCACCCGGTGGTGGAGGAAGGCTTGCGCACCGCCCTGCGCGAGCTGGCGGTGGAGCTGCAAAAGCCGCCGCCACCGCCGAAACCTGTGCCGGACTGCACGCCCGGCTGCTGAATCAGTTCAGGGACGCGTCCAGGCGGCCCTGGCTGGCCAGTTCGCGCACCACGCGGATGGTGTCGATGTCCGATTCCTTGTAAGCGGAACGGCGGAAATCGTCGTACATCTCGTTGGCGGCATCGGTCGCCGCGTCATGGCCGTCGTCGTACTGGAAGCGCACGTACAGGCGGTCCGGCTGCGGGATTTCGATCGTCATGGTCAGGCTGGAAGGGCTGATGTCCTTCTGCGCCGGCACGTTGTAGCGCACGATGTAAGGTTCGTGCAGCTCCACCACGTCTTCGATCACCACATTGCCATAACGCAGGCGGCGCGCAAAACCATCCTCGGTGCGGGCGCTGATATCCGCCTCGTCCAGGTGCGGCACGAACAGCTTGGGCGACTCCGCGCGCAGCACCAGGCCGCGCCATAACTGCAGGTGGCTGATGGTGTCCGCCAGCGGGTTGAGGAGGTCGTTCACTTCTATCAAATGTTCAAATTTCATAACACTTCTGCCTACTTTTTTCGGGGTTTGATACCACTATATTCTGTACAATGCCGGCATGTCCAATGCACCCCAGTTCGGCCTGAACGGCCCCCAGAGCGAAGCCGTGCTCTATCTCGACGGCCCTGCCCTTGTACTGGCGGGGGCCGGCTCGGGCAAGACGCGCGTCATTACGCAAAAAATCACCCATATGATCGAGGATCGCGGCTATGACCCGCGCACGATCGCCGCGCTCACCTTTACCAACAAGGCTGCGCTGGAAATGCAGGAACGCGTCGGCAAAATGCTCAAGCAGCCGCGCCAGGCCAAGCAGCTGACCGTTTGCACCTTCCACTCCCTCGGCGTGCGCATCCTGCGCCAGGAATGCAACCATCTGGGGCTGAAAGACCGTTTTTCAATCATGGACAGCGACGATTGCTATTCGCTGGTCCAGGACCTGGCCATTACCACCGACAAGAACCTGATCCGCAGCATCCAGAACGACATCTCGCTGTGGAAAAACGGGCTGGTGACGCCTGAGGAAGCGCTGAAACGCGCGCAGACCGAGGATGAGGCGCAATCGGCGCGCATTTTCGGCAGCTACGTTGCGACCCTGGCGGCCTACCAGGCGGTCGACTTCGATGACCTGATCCGCCTGCCGGTGGAATTGTTCCGCAACCATGGCGATGTGCGGGACAAGTGGCAGCGCCGCCTGCGCTACCTGATGATCGACGAGTACCAGGACACCAACACCTGCCAGTACGAACTGGTGAAACTGATGGTGACCGGCATTGGCAAGAAGCCAATGTTTACCGCCGTCGGCGACGACGACCAGGCGATCTACGGCTGGCGTGGCGCGACCATGGAAAACCTGGCGCTGCTGCAGGTCGACTTCCCCGACCTGAAGCTGATCAAGCTGGAACAGAACTACCGCTCCACCAGCCGCATCCTGCAGGCGGCCAATGCGGTGATCCAGAACAACCCCAAGCTGTTCGAGAAATCGCTGTGGTCCGAACTGGGTATCGGTGAGCCGATCAAGGTGCACTCGATGCCGAACGAGGAGCAGGAAGCCGAGCAGGTGGCGATCATGATTTCGGCTGACCACTTCGAGCGCAAGAACAAGTGGGCCGACTACGCCATCCTGTATCGCGGCAACCACCAGGCGCGCGTGATTGAGCAGGCCTTGCGCACGCAGCGCATCCCGTACACGATTTCCGGCGGCCAGAGTTTCTTCGACAAGGCGGAGATCAAGGACATCATGGCGTACCTGCGCCTGATGGCGAATCCGGACGACGACCCTGCCTTCATCCGCGCCGCCACCACGCCGCGCCGGGGCATCGGCCAGTCCACGCTGGAAGCGCTGGGCTCCTTCTCCGGCAAGTGGCAATGCTCGCTGTTCGAGGCCGTGTTCAAGGGCGGTATCGAAGCGGTGCTGAACGACCGCCAGCTCAAGCCGCTGCAGGACTTCTGCAACTTCATCCTGGAGCTGGAATCGCGCGCCACACGCCCGGGCCCCTCGGGCAGCGGCGACAATGCAGCGCAGGTGCTGGACGACCTGATGGAAGGCATGCATTACGAGCACTACCTGTACGACGCCTTCGAAGAACGCGCCGCGCAAAGCAAGTGGCAGAACGTGATGGACTTCGTCAACTGGCTGAAGGACCGTGGCCGCGGCGGCAAGGACCGCGACGGCGAAGAGAAGAACGTGCTGGAGCTGACGCAGATGGTGGCCCTGATGTCCATGCTGGACGGGAAGGACGAAGAGCCCGATGCGATCCGCATGTCGACCCTGCACGCCTCGAAAGGCCTGGAATACCCGCACGTGTTCCTGGTCGGCGTGGAGGAAGGCATCCTGCCGCACAAGGGCGACCCGGATACGCCGATCGAGCTGGTGGCCCAGCGCATCGAAGAAGAACGGCGCCTGATGTACGTCGGGATCACGCGCGCGCAGCGCACCTTGCAGCTCACCTGGTGCAAGAAGCGCAAGCGCGGCGGCGAACATGTGCAGTGCGATGTGTCGCGCTTCATCGCCGAGATGGCGCTGGACGTGGGCGATGCGCCGCCGAAGGAAACCGAAATCATCTCGCCGCGCGAACGCCTGGCGCGCATGAAGGAATTGCTGTCGGCCCCGCGCGACATTAACGCCACGTAATTGGTGCTAGGATGGGAACTCTTCCTTTTGACAGGAGGCTCCCATGTTTGTACGCAATTGCCTGCTCATCGCCCTGATGAGCGTAGCGCCGATAGTGTCTGCAGCGGATGTGGTGACCAAACCTGAAGCCGAGGCCATGGTGAAGAAGGCATTGGGCTATATGAAGACCAATGGCCGTGAGAAGACCTTCGCCGAAATCGACAAGAAAGATGGCCAGTTCGTCGACCGTGACTTGTACCTGGTGGTGTACGGCACCGACGGCGTGGTGCGTGCCCACGGCGGCAATGCCAAGATGATCGGCAAGAACTTGATGGAGCTGAAAGACGTCGACGGCAAAGCCTTCGTCAAGGAGCGCGTCGAGATGGCGAAGAAGAAAGTCCCGTTCTGGCAGGACTACAAGTTCAATAACCCCACCACCAACAAGATCGAACCCAAAACCATGTACTGCGTGCCGGAGGAAGACCTGATCGTTTGCGGCGGGGTCTATCTGAAGTAAGGCTGAGGTGCATCAAACTAAGGTGCGGCCGGCGCGGGCCGGCCGGGCAGGCGCACGTCCACGCCGACACCATCGGCCAGGTCAAGGCTGAACTGGAAGCGCTCGACGATCGGGCGAAATCGTCACGCCTCGAAGACAAGGTTGACGATGGCTTTGCCCGGCTGGACGCCAAAATCGATACCGGCCTTGCCGGATTGAACACCAAGATCGACCGAACCAAAGCCGATCTCGAAGCAAAAATTGACCAAGCCCGGGCGGAGATGTACAAAATCAAGTGGGAAATTATTCGCTGGACAATCGGCATCGTCGTCGCCATTTGCTCCCTGCAAGGCTTCATCATCGTCAACGTCCTGCGCTAGCCGTTAAAATGCCTGCTTTTCCCCAAGCAGGAGCAGGCCGTGGACAGCGAAGATCGTTTTGTCAACATTGAATTAAAACTGGTACACCAGGAAGACCTGGTTGAATCGCTGAACCAGCGCGTCTACGAGCAGCAAAAGCAGATCGACATGCTGGAAGACCTGGTGCGTGCGCTCGCCGAGCGTGTCCGCACGTCCACACTCGCCAACCAGACCCCGCTCAACGAGCGCCCGCCGCACTACTAATCCAGTGACATGGCCCGGCAGGGTTGCTATCATCGGTCGCTTCGAAACATTACAACAGGAGAGAGAATGTTCCGTCCGAAACTGCTGGTGATCGCTGCCAGCCTGGCTGTTGCCGGTATTGCAAACGCCGCCCTGCCGGCGTCCAACCCCTTCGCTGAAGTATCCAAGCTGCCGCTGAACTACCCGGCCTTCGACAAGTTCACCAACGAGAGCTACGGTCCTGCCTACGAAGAAGGCATGAAGGAGCAGTCCGCCGAAATCGCGAAGATCGCCAACAACAAGGCTGCCCCGACTTTCGAAAACACCATCGTGGCGATGGAGCGCTCCGGCCGCCTGCTGGACCGCGTCGGCTCCGTGTTCGGCAACCTGTCCGGCGCCAACACCAACGACGCATTCGAAGCCCTGAACCGCGAACTGGCGCCGAAGTTGTCCGCGCACAGCGACGCGATCCGCCTGAATGAAAAGTTGTACGCCCGCATCAAGACCCTGTACGACAAGCGCGACAAGCTGAAGCTGGATGCCGAATCCCGGCACCTGCTGGAGCGCTACCATACCGATTTCGTCCGCGCCGGCGCCAAGCTGTCCGCCGCCGACAAGGAAAAACTGAAGTCCTACAACTCGCAGCTGGCCGCCCTGTCCACCACCTTCAGCCAAAACGTGCTGAAGGAAGCCAATGCCTCCGCCCTGGTGGTCGACACCCGCGAAGAACTGGCCGGCATGTCCGACAAGGCCATCGATGCCGCCGCTGCAGCCGCCAAGGCCAAAGGCAAGGACGGCAAGTTCCTGATCGCCATCGCCAACACCACCGGCCAGGCGCCGCTGGAAGTGCTGACCAACCGCACTACCCGCGAACGCCTGCTGGCCACCTCGCTGGCGCGCGGCAGCCGTGGCGGTGAATTCGACAACCGCGAAGTGGTGATGAAGATCGCCAAGCTGCGCGCCGAACGCGCTGCCTTGCTGGGCTATTCCTCGCACGCCGCCTACCAGCTGGAAGACCAGACCGCGCACAACACCGACGCCGTGAACAAGCTGCTGGCCGAACTGACCAAGCCTGCCGTGAACAACGCGCGCAAGGAGTCGGCCGACATCCAGGCTGTGATCGATGCGGAAAAGGGCGGCTTCGCCAACGCGGCGCAGGACTGGGCTTACTACACCGACAAGGTGCGCCAGGCCAAGTATGCCTTCGACCAGAACCAGCTGAAGCCATACTTCGAGCTGGATAATGTGCTGAACAACGGCGTGTTCTTCGCCGCCACCAAGGTGTTCGGCATCACCTTCAAGGAACGCAAGGACCTGCCGGTCTACCATCCTGACGTGCGCGTGTGGGACGTGTTCGATGCGGACGGCAAGCAGCTGGCCATCTTCCTGGGCGACTTCTACGCGCGCAGCAACAAGCGCGGCGGCGCATGGATGAATGCCTACGTGTCGCAGTCCAAGCTGATGGGCACCAAGCCGGTGGTGGCCAACCACCTGAACATCCCCAAGCCGACCGCCGGCGAGCCAACCCTGCTGACCTACGACGAGGCGCGCACCCTGTTCCATGAATTCGGCCACGCCCTGCATGGCATGTTCTCGGACGTGAAGTACCCGCGCTTTGCCGGCACCCGCGTGCCGCGCGACTTCGTGGAATTCCCATCGCAGGTCAATGAGATGTGGATGACCTGGCCGGAAATCCTGAACAACTACGCCAAGCATTACCAGACCGGCGCGCCGATGCCGAAGGAACTGCTGGACAAGGTACAGGCTTCCGCCAAGTTCAATGAAGGCTTCCGCACCACCGAGTACCTGGCCGCCTCGATCCTGGACCAGCGCTGGCACCAGCTGGGCGCGGACAAGATCCCGACCGACGTGCTGGGCTTCGAGTCGTCGGTGCTGAAGGACGCCGGCATCGACTTCGGTCCGGTGCCGCCGCGCTACCGCACCACCTACTTCTCGCACGTGTTCGCGGGCGGCTACTCGGCGGGCTACTACGGCTACCTGTGGTCGGAGAAGCTGGATGCCGACACCGTGGAATGGTTCACCGAAAACGGCGGCATGTCGCGCAAGAACGGCGACCACTTCCGCAAAGCCCTGCTGTCCAAGGGCGGCACCATGGATGCGATGCAGATGTACCGCGCCTTCCGTGGCCGCGATGCCAAGATCGATCCGCTGCTGGAACGCCGCGGCCTGAAGTAATCGCTTGACCCGTCCATGGTAGTCAGCTTTATTCTCGCTGCCATGGACGATCAAGCCTTCGTAAGCAGCCTCGAAAACTGCACGCTCCCAGCGGAGCAATTCAATCACGCCGGCCATGTGCGGCTGGCGTGCCTCTACCTCGCGCAGCACCCGCTGGACGAGGCTATCGCGCGTACTTGCGCCACCATCCGCGCCTACGCCACGCATCTCGGCGCTGCCGACAAATTCCACGCTACAGTAACGATTGCCCTGCTGCGCCTGCTGCATGCGCAAGGCCCGGCAGCACTGGCCGACGCACGCGCCGTGCTGGCGCTGCATTACAGTCCCGCGTTGCTGGCCAGCCCGCCCGCCCGCGCGGGTTTCGTGGCACCCGACCTGGCGCCGCTGCCATGACTTCACCCACGCTCACCATCGGCCAGCTGGCGCGCCATTGCGGCATCTCGCGCAGCACGCTGCTCTACTATGAAGCACAAGGCCTGCTGGCGCCTGGCCGCAGCGTCGCCGGCTACCGCCGCTACGGTGAAGCCGACGTCGCCCGCGCCGAGCAAATCCGCGCCTGGCGGGCGACGGGGATGAGCGTTGAAGCTATCGCTGCACTGCTGCGCGACGGCGGCCAGCCAGGGCCGATCGAGCGCCGCCTGCAGGAGATCGCCGCCGACATGGCGCGCTTGCGCGAACAACAGGAAGTCCTGCTGCGCGTCCTCGCCAGCGGGCCAGCCGCAGGCATCGACAAGGCCGGCTGGACCGCCATGCTGCGCGCGGTGGGCCTCGATGACGACGCCATGGCCCGCTGGCACGCGCTGTTCGAGCAGCAAGCCCCCGACGCGCACGAAACTTTCCTGAGCTCCCTCGGGCTGGCCGCGCCTGAAATTGAGCACATCCGTGACTGGTCCCGCCGGATGGGTGTATAAAGGGGTATAGCCACTTCAACGGGGAAGGTAACCATGGACACCAAGCTGAAGGAGACTCTGCGCCAACTGCACGCCTCGCTGGCCCACCACGGCCCGGTCGATGAGGAGCTGCAAGAGCTTCTGCGCCAGCTCGATAGCGACATCAAGAATATCCTCGAGCAGCCGCCCGAGCCGGAAGGCGGCACCAGTACCTACGGCCTGGCCGAACGCACGCAGGAGATCACCGCGCAATTTGCTGCCAAACACCCGGCATTGGAGCCTACTTTGCGTGAACTGACGCGTATCCTGGGAAATATGGGGATATAAAAAAGGCGGGCCGCAGCCCGCCTTCGGTGTTGAACCCGGGGTTATACCGGCTGTCCGGCCGGCCCCCGGGAGGCTAGCCTTATGGGAAGGCCAGCATGGGCGGTTCTTCACCGCCAAAGTTGAAGTCAGGATGACGTTTGGCGATCATTTCCTCGATCTCCTTCATGCGCCGCACTGGCACGTCTACCATCATCAAAACCTGACCTTGTTCAATACGCTCTGAATACTGCTCCAGCTTCTTGTTGGGGATCGCCGCCGCATTCATGCCGCTGGCCCAGCCGCCGAACAGTGCGCCGCCCAGCGTGACCAGCAGGATGGTCATGGTGCGCAGGGTCAGCCCGTCGGGTGGGAACAGCACCAGGAAGATGCCGGCACACAGCCCCACAATCCCGCCAATGGCGATCCCCAGCTTGGCGCCGTGGATCAAGTCCGTTTTCAGCAGGAAATTGCAATCTGGCATGTCATCGGGCAGGGTGCCCTCTTTTGCCATGAAGTGGATATGCCGTTCTTCGATGCGTGCCAGCAGCAGTTCATCAAGCTCTGCGCGGGCGGCCTTAACATTGGGAAGCATGTAGTACAGTCTGCGTCGCATGATTTACGCTCCATGGAAGACGTTGTATACCCGTTATAGCAAAAATGTCACGATGTTCAATAAGTATTTGCCTCGGACAGCTTGCTGGAACGTCACAAGTTACTGAAACTTAAAGGTTTTTTGTGTGGCTGAGCAGGCGGAAGACGGTGATTTCCGGTACAATGCCGGGATGAATTCCCCAACCAATCTTTTTGCGACCGTCGCGAAGCGGTCTGCCCGCGCTCCCGCTGCGCCTTTCCTGCCCATGTCCCGCGCCGAAATGGACGCCCTGGGCTGGGACCAGTGCGACGTCATCCTGGTGACCGGCGATGCCTATATCGACCATCCCAGCTTCGGCATGGCCCTGGTTGGCCGCCTGCTGGAAGCGCAAGGCTTCCGCGTCGGCATCATTGCCCAGCCTGACTGGCAATCGCCGGACGCGTTCCGCGTGCTGGGCAAACCGCGCCTGTATTTCGGCATCACCGCCGGCAATATGGACTCGATGGTCAACCGCTACACCGCCGACCGCAAGATCCGCTCCGACGACGCCTACACGCCAAACGGCGAGCCGAACAAGCGCCCGGACCGCGCCGTGACCGTGTACGCCCAGCGTTCGCGCGAAGCCTACCCCGGCACCCCGATCATCATCGGCTCGATCGAAGCCTCGCTGCGCCGTATCGCCCACTTCGACTACTGGTCGGACAAGGTGCGCAAATCGGTGCTGACCGAATCCAAGGCCGACCTGCTGCTGTTCGGTAACGCCGAGCGCGCCCTGGTCGACCTGACCAAGCGCCTGGATGCCGGCGAAAAGGTCAAGGACATCAAGGACCTGCGCGGCACCGCCTTCCTGGTGCCGCAAGGCTGGCTGCCGGGTGCCGACTGGGCTGTGCACAATTCGACCCGCGTCGACATCCCGGGCAAGATCGACCCGCACGTCGATCCTTACGCCATGGCGAAGGAAGACAAGAAGGAATGCGCGACCGAAAACGCCGCGCCGGAACCGACCGTCAAGCCGATCGTCATCATGACGCGCGAAGAGCGCCTGGCTGCCGCCAAGGAACAGCACAACAAGACCGTGGTGCGCTTGCCATCGTACGACGTGGTGAAGGACGACCCGGTGATGTACGCCCACGCTTCGCGCGTGTTCCATCTGGAATCCAACCCGGGCAATGCGCGCGCGCTGGTGCAGCAGCATGGCGACCGCGACGTGTGGCTGAACCCGCCACCGCTGCCGTTGGCCATGGATGAAATGGACGGCGTCTACGACCTGGAATACGCACGCGCCCCGCACCCAAGCTACGGCAACGCCAATATCCCGGCCTGGGAAATGATCCGCTTCTCGGTCAACATCATGCGCGGCTGCTTTGGCGGCTGCACCTTCTGCTCGATCACTGAGCACGAAGGCCGCATCATCCAGAGCCGCTCCGAGCCGTCCATCCTGCGCGAGATCGAGCATATCCGCGACAAGACCAAGGGCTTTACCGGCATCATTTCCGACCTGGGCGGCCCGACCGCGAATATGTATCGCCTGGCCTGCAAGGAAAAGTCGATCGAGGAAACCTGCCGCCGCCTGTCGTGCGTGTATCCATCGATCTGCGTCAACCTGGGCACCGACCATAGCAAGCTGACCCAGTTGTACCGCAAGGCGCGCGCCCTGCCGGGCGTGAAGAAGATCCTGATCCAGTCCGGCCTGCGCTACGACCTGGCCGTGCGCTCGCCGGAATACGTGAAAGAACTGGTGACCCACCACGTGGGCGGCCTGCTGAAGATCGCGCCTGAGCACACCGAAACCAATGTGCTGAGCAAGATGATGAAGCCGGGCATCGGCGCCTACGACGAGTTCAAGGCCATGTTCGAGAAGTACTCGATCGAGGCCGGCAAGAAGCAGTACCTGATCCCTTACTTCATCGCCGCCCACCCGGGCACGACCGACGAGGACATGCTGAACCTGGCGCTGTGGCTGAAGAAAAACAACTTCCGCCTGGACCAGGTGCAGACGTTCATGCCGACCCCGATGGCGATGGCATCGGCCATGTACCACTCGCGCAAGAACCCGCTGAAGAAAGTCACCGAGGATTCGGAAACGGTGGAAACCCCGCGCACCTTCAAGCAGCGCAAGGCGCATAAGGCCTTCCTGCGCTACTACGATCCGAAGAACTGGCCGATCCTGCGTGAAACCCTGCGCGCCATGGGGCGTGGCGACCTGATCGGCGATGGTGAACGCCACCTGATCCCGAACTACCGCGAAGGCGAGGAATTCTTCAAGACCTCGCAAGGCAAGCGCGCCATGCCGCACCTGGCGCCAGGCGCGGAAAAGCGCGGCGGCAAAGTGCTGCCGGCAGCTGCCGCCCGCGGCGGCAAGCCTAATGCGCTGACCGGTTCCCTGACCGCACGCGCCACGGTCGAGACCAAGGCCCGTCCATCGATCCTCGACACCATCAAGGTCAAGCCCAAGGCTGCGCCGGCCAAGACCGGCGGCCGTCCGGGCCGTAAGTAATAAACAAGTAGTAAGAAAGGGGGCATTTGCCCCCTTATTCATTCCTATGGGTGGCGCGCCCTGCGGCTACACTAGCCGTATCCTGCGCTAACTCCCATTTGGAACAAGTCATATGAAGAAGTCCCTGTTGCTGGTCCCGATCCTGGCCGTGCTGGCTGCCTGCGGCGGCGGTGGCGGCGGCGATGCCACGCCCTCCACGCCGGCCACGCCGACCCTGCAATCGATCACGGTGACCCCGGCCAACCAGACCGTTGCCCTGGGCGGCACCCTGCAGATGGCCGCCACCGGCAAATATTCGGACGGCAAGAGTACCGCCATCACCACCGGCATTACCTGGTCCATCAAGGGCAGCAACGCCACCATCGGCACCAGCGGCCTGGTGACCGCCAAGGCGATCGGCACCGACACCGTGACCGCCACCGTCGGCTCGGTCAGCGGCAGCACCGGCATCACCATCAGCCAGCCCTGGGCCGAAGTTTTCGCCGGCGGCAACCATGCCGTCCTGCTGAAAAAGGAAGGCAGCCTGTGGGCGGCCGGTTCCAATGGCTGGGGCCAACTGGGCGATGGCACCACCACCGACCGCAACAAGCTGGTGGCCGTGAACGGCAATGTGCTGACCTGGAAACAGGTGGCCGTGGGCGAATTCCACACTGTAGCCATCCGTACCGACGGCACCCTGTGGGCCTGGGGTTTCAACCAGAACGGCCAGCTGGGCACCGGCACCGTATTCGACCGTTCCGCACCGGTACAGGTTGGCACCGCCAAGGACTGGACCTGGGTTGCAGCAGGCAAGGCGCACTCGCTGGCCGTCAACAAGGCTGGCCAGCTGTGGGCCTGGGGCCGCAACTTCCACGGCCAGCTGGGCGACGGCAGCAAGATCGACAAGCTGGTGCCGACCCGCGTCGGCACCGCCATCACCTGGAAGTCGGTAGCGGCCGGCGCCACCCACACCATGGGCCTGCAAACCGATGGCACCCTGTGGACCTGGGGCGCCAACGACAGTGGCCAGCTGGGCAACAGCACCACCACCGAAGCCACTGCGCCGGCCCAGATCGGCACGGCGACTTGGGTCGCGGTAGCGGCCGGCGGTAGCCACAGCATGGCGGTGCGGGCCGATGGCGCCTTGTTCGCCTGGGGCGGCAACGCTTCCGGCCAGCTGGGCGATGGCACCGCGATGGATGCGCTCGATCCGCTGCGGGTTGGCACCGAGTCCAACTGGGCCAACATCGCGGCTGGCGACGCTTTCTCGCTGGCCGTGAAATCCAACGGCTCGCTGTGGGCCTGGGGCGCCAATGGCGCCGGCCAGCTGGGCCTGGGCTCTACGCTTGACAAGAATGCACCAACCCAGGTCGGCACAGCCATGACCTGGCGCGCGGTAGCAGCAGGCCTGCGCCATGCCTACGGCATCCAGACCGATAGCAGCGTCTGGGCCTGGGGCCGCAATGCGGAAGGCCAGCTGGCCACGGGCGCCAACAGCGATGTGCTATCGCCCTCCGCACTTCCATAGTTTAGTGCAGCAGGAATGCGACACTCGGCGCGCCGGGCGCGCCGAAGCGGATACAATCGGCTTGTAGACCTTGCCAACTTTGTTTCCGGATAAAACGTGCCCCACTTCCTGGCCGGCCTGTGTGCACTCTTGATACTGTTTGTCCATGCGCCCCTGGCGCAGGCACAGGAACGCGTCACCCTCCAGCTTAAACACAGCCACCAGTTCCAGTTTGCCGGCTACTACGCCGCGCTGGAAAAAGGCTATTACCGCGATGCCGGCCTCGATGTCCAACTGCTGGAAGGCAGCGACGGCAACGAGCCCGAACGCGCCGTGCTCGATGGCCGCGCCAACTACGGCGTAGGCAGCAGCAGCCTGCTGCTGGCCCGCATGTCCGGCAAGCCGCTGGTGGTGCTGGCGGTGGTGTTCCAGCATTCCCCGTATGCCCTGGCGATGCGCCAGACCGGCCCGGCGCCGGACATCCGCAGCATTGCCGGCAAGCGCGTGATGATCGGCTCCCTGACCGATGAACTGACCCAGGCCGACGAAGTCATGGCCTACCTGCGCAAGGAAGGCATCTCCACCAACCAGCTGGTGCGGGTGGAGCACAGCTTCAATCCGGACGACCTGGTCAAGGGCAAGGTCGACGCCATGTCGATCTTTGTCAGCAACGAGCCGGATTACCTGGACCGCCTCGGCTTCCCCTACGATATCTACAGCCCGCGTGCCGCCGGCATCGACTTTTACGGTGACAACCTGTTCACCAGCGAAGCGGAAATCAAGAACCACCCCGAGCGCGTGCGCGCCTTCCGCGCTGCCAGCATGCGCGGCTGGCAGTACGCCATGAGCCACCAGGAAGAAATCGTCGACCTGATCCTCAACAAATACACCCGCCAGCACGACCGCATGCACCTGCTGTACGAAGCGCGCCAGATGGTGCCGCTGGTGCAGCCGGTGCTGGTGGAAATCGGCTACATGAACCCGGACCGCTGGCAGCACATCGCCGACATCTACACCGAACTGGGCATGATGCAGAAGGGCGCCACCTGGAATGGCTTCCTGTACAACGCCGATCCCGGTTCCGACCTGACCTGGCTGTACCGCGTGCTGGGCGTGGCGGCCGGCTTGCTGGTGCTGGGCGCCGTGATCCACTTCTCCCTGCTGACGCGCGAACGCACGCGCGCCGAGGAAACCATCCGCAAGGGCGAGCAGCGCTTCCGCACCATGTTCGAGGCGGCGCCGATGGGCATTGCCCTGATCGACTCGGGCAACGGCCAGTTCCGCGACGTCAATCCGCGCTTCGCCGAGATTGCCGGCCGCTCGGCGCAGGAAATGCGCGCCAGCCGCTGGCTGGAAATCTGCCATCCGGACGACATGGCGCCGGAGCAGGAAAAAATGGGCCAGCTGGCGGCGCAGCAGATCTCCGGCTTCAAGATGGAGACGCGCCTGGTGCGTCCGGACGGCCGCATCGTGTGGGTGGAAGCGTCGATCAACGCGGTGGAGACCGAGAGCCAGCCGCACCACCTGTGCATGATCGAAGACATCACCGAGAAGAAGGAAACCGAGGCGCTGATCTGGCAGCAGGCCAACTTCGACACCCTGACCCAGCTGCCGAACCGCCGCATGTTCCTGGACCGGCTGCAGCACGATATCCTGAAGTCGCGCCGCGACGGTACCCGCATCGCGATCCTGTTCATCGACCTTGACCATTTCAAGGAAGTCAACGACACCCTGGGCCACCACCAGGGCGACGTGCTGCTGGTGGAAGCGGCGCGCCGCATCGGCGCCTGCGTGCGCCAGTCCGACACCGTGTCGCGCCTGGGCGGCGACGAATTCACCGTGATCCTGCCCGAGCTGGCCGAGGTGGACCGGGTGGAAGGCATCGCCCAGCACATCATCGACAGCCTGCGCATGCCGTTCCAGCTGGGGCAGGAGCAGGCGTTTGTGTCGGCCTCGATCGGCATCACCATCTACCCGGACGATGCCGGCAATATGGACGACCTGCTGAAGCACGCCGACCAGGCCATGTATGCCGCCAAGGGCGCCGGCCGCAACCGCTTCAGCTACTTCACGCCGGCGCTGCAGGTGGCCGCGCTGAACCGCATGCGCCTGACCAATGACCTGCGCGGCGCGCTGAAGGGCAACCAGCTCAAACTGTACTTCCAGCCGATCGTGCATCTGCCGAGCGGCAAGGTGCACAAGGCCGAAGCCCTGATCCGCTGGGAGCATCCGCAGCGCGGCATGGTCAGCCCGCTGGAGTTCATTCCGCTGGCCGAAGCGAGCGGACTGATCGTCGATATCGGCGAATGGGTGTTCCGCGAATCGGCGCAATGGGTCAAGCGCTGGCGGCAGGAAGTGCACCCCGCCTTCCAGGTCAGCCTGAACCAGTCGCCGCTGGAATTCCAGCGCGAGCGCGGCAGCTATGCCGACTGGCTGGCCTACCTGCAGCAGCTGGGCGTGCCGGGCGAAAGCATCGTGGTGGAAATCACCGAAGGCCTGCTGCTGGACGCGAACGCCAATGTGACCGACAAGCTGCTGCAGCTGCGCGACGCCGGCATCCAGGTCGCACTGGACGATTTCGGCACCGGCTACTCCTCGCTGTCGTATTTGAAGAAATTCGACATCGACTACCTGAAGATCGACCGCAGCTTCACCCGCAACCTGGCGCCCGATTCGAGCGACATGGCGCTATCGGACGCCATCATCGTGATGGCGCACAAGCTGGGCCTGAGCGTGATCGCCGAAGGTGTCGAAACCACCGAACAGCGCGACCTGCTGGCCGGCGCCGGCTGCGACTACGGCCAAGGCTACCTGTTCGCCCGCCCGCTCCCCGCCGCCGATTTCGACACCATGCTGCGCCAGCAAACCGCAATCGTCAGCGCCGCTTGAAAACTTGACCTGGCTCAAGGATTTTTCGGCGCTGCGCGCGCATGATGCGCGATATGAATCTTGCAAACTCCCTCCTGCACGCGCTGCATCAGCATGGCGCGCGTGAAGTCTTTGGCATTCCTGGAGACTTTGTCCTCGCCTTCTTCGAACAGATCGAGCGATCCGGCATCCTGCCCCTTTTCACGCTGAGCCACGAGCCGGGCGTGGGCTTTGCGGCCGATGGCGCGGCGCGCTACCACGGGCGCCTGGGCGTGGCGGCGGTGACCTATGGCGCGGGGGCGCTGAATATGGTCAATGCCGTCGCCGGCGCCTACGCGGAAAAGGTGCCGATGGTGGTGATTTCAGGCGCGCCCGGCACCAATGAGCGCCGCAACGGCTTCCTGCTGCACCACCAGGTCAAGCACCTGGATTCGCAAATGGCGATCTTCCGCGAAATCACTTGCGACCAGTGCGTGCTGGATGATCCGCAGCGCGCACCGGCCGATATCGCACGCGTGCTGCGCAGCGCCATCACGCATTCGCGCCCGGTCTATATCGAGCTGCCGCGCGATCTGGTGCAGGCGCCGTGCGCGCCGGTCGAAGCGCTGCCCTCACCCAGCCACGATGCCGATGCGCTGGCCGCTTGCGTGGAGGAAGTGCTTGGCCGCCTGGAACGCGCGCAGCGCCCGGTGCTGATGGTGGATATCGAAATCCGCCGCTTCGGCCTGGAGAGCAAGGTGGCGCAACTGGCAGCCAAACTGCAGGTGCCGGTGGTAACCTGCTTCATGGGACGCGGCCTACTGGCCAGCGAGCCGGAAGCACCGCTGTTTGGCACCTACCTCGGCGTGGCCGGTGCGGAAGAAGTAACCGATGCCGTGGAGCGTTCGGACGCCCTGCTGATGCTGGGCGTAATCCTGTCCGACACCAACTTCGGCGTGCAGCGCGAACGCATCGACCTGCGCAAATGCATGCTGGCGCTGGATGGCGACGTCACCCTCGGCTACCACACCTACCACGACATCCCGCTGGAAGCCCTGGTGGATGGCCTGCTGGCCAACGCCAAATTGCTGCGCACTGGTCCGGTCCTGCCGGGCGAGCGCAGCACTTACCCGTGCGACCTGCCGGCCGACAGCACGCCGCTGATGCCAAGCGACGTGGCGCGCGCAGTCAACGACCTGATGCGCAAACACGGCCGCATGCCGATCGCCTCCGACATCGGCGACTGCCTGTTCACCGCGCTCGATATCGAAAACACCGACCTGCTGGCCCCCGGCTACTACGCCACCATGGGCTACGGCGTGCCCGCCGCCTTTGGCCTGCAGGCAGCCGGCGGCGAGCGCCCGCTGGTGCTGGTTGGCGATGGCGCTTTCCAGATGACGGGCTGGGAGCTCGGCAACTGCCAACGCTACGGCCTGGATCCGATCGTCATCATCTTTAACAACTGCAGCTGGGAGATGCTGCGCGCCTTCCAGCCGCAGTCCGGCTTCTGCGACCTGAGCGATTGGCACTTCGCCGACATGGCAAAGGCCCTGGGCGGCGACGGCTACCGGGTCGCCACGCGTGCCGAGCTGGCGGCAGCGCTGGAAAGCGCCATACGGCAACGCGGCCGCTTCCAGCTGGTGGAAGCGATGCTGCCGCGCGGCGGCCAGTCCGATACCCTGGCGCGCTTCGTCAACGGCGTGCGCCGCCTGCAGGGAGCGAAAGCATGATCGAACTCGTTTGCCCCGCCGGCAGCCTGCCAGCGCTGAAAGCCGCCGTCGACAACGGCGCCGACAGCGTCTACCTCGGCTTCCGCGACGCCACCAATGCCCGCAATTTCGCCGGCCTTAATTTCGACGAAGCCGCTATCGCAGAAGGCATCCGCTATGCCCACGTGCGCGGCCGCAAAGTGCTGCTGGCACTGAACACCTACCCGCAGGCAGCCAACTGGCGCTTATGGCGCAGCGCCGTGGACCGCGCCGCCGGCGCCGGCATCGACGCCATCATCCTGGCCGACCCCGGCCTGATGGAATATGCGCGCAACCAGCACCC
Organism: Pseudoduganella sp. OTU4001; assembly: GCF_038440195.1. Taxonomy (NCBI): domain Bacteria; kingdom Pseudomonadati; phylum Pseudomonadota; class Betaproteobacteria; order Burkholderiales; family Oxalobacteraceae; genus Pseudoduganella; species Pseudoduganella sp. OTU4001. The sequence continues at coordinate 93,440 of NZ_JASATG010000017.1, forward strand.
CGGCCTGCGCCTGCACTTGTCCGTGCAAGGTTCGGCCACCAACTACGAAGCGATCAACTTCTATCACGAACAATTCGGCATCTCGCGCGCCGTGCTGCCGCGCGTGCTGTCGCTGCAGCAGGTTGAGCACCTGCTGCGCCACGTGAAGACCGAGATCGAAGTGTTTGGCTTCGGCAGCCTGTGCGTGATGGTGGAAGGCCGCTGCGCCTTGTCCTCCTACGCCACCGGCGAATCGCCCAACACCGCCGGCGTGTGCTCGCCGGCCAAAGCCGTGCGCTGGCAAGAGACGCCAAAGGGCCTGGAATCGCGCCTGAACGGCGTCCTGATCGACCGCTACCAGCCGGATGAAAACGCCAGCTACCCAACGCTGTGCAAAGGCCGTTTCGAAGTGGAGGGCGAAACCTATTACGCCATCGAAGAACCGGCCAGCCTGAACACCATGGAACTGTTGCCGCAACTGGTGCAGATGGGCGTCAAGGCCATCAAGATCGAGGGCCGCCAGCGCAGCCCCGCCTATGTGGCGCAAGTCACGCAAGCCTGGCGCGCCGCCATTGATGCCTGTGGTGACGGCAAGCGCCGCTTCACCATCAATCCGGGCTGGAGCGCCGCGCTCGACCGCGTCGCGGAAGGCCAGCAGCACACCCTCGGCGCCTATCACCGCAAATGGAAATGAGTATGTTGAAACTAGCCCTCGGCCCGGTGCTGTATTACTGGCCGCGCCTGACCATGTTCGAGTTTTACCAGCAGGTCGCTGAATCACCGGTGGACATCGTCTACCTCGGTGAAGTCGTATGCTCGCGCCGCCATGAGTTGCGCTTGCCCGACTGGCTCGACATTGCCGCCCTGCTGCGCGACGCCGGCAAGGAAGTGGTGCTGTCCACACAAGCCCTGATCGAATCGGGCGCCGAACTGACCACCATGCGTAAGCTATGCGAGAACCGGGACTTCCAGGTGGAGGCCAACGATTTCGGCGCCGTGCGCAACCTGGAAGGCGCCGGCTTCATCGCCGGCCCGCACCTGAACATCTACAGCGAACCGACGCTGGCCGTGCTGGCGCGCCAGGGGGCACGGCGCTGGGTGGCGCCGCTGGAAATGGACCGCAGCGCCATCGCCACCTTGCTCGACACGCAGCCGGCCGGCATGGAAAGCGAAGTCTTTGCCTGGGGCCGCATGCCGCTGGCCTTCTCCGCCCGCTGCATGACCGCCCGCAACCGCAACCTGCCCAAGGACGACTGCCAGTTCAGCTGCATCGACTATCCCGATGGCCTGATCATGGATACCCGCGAGCGGCAAGCCTTCCTGGTGCTGAACGGCATCCAGACCCAGTCCGCGCTGTGCTGCAACCTGGTGCTGGCGATGCCGGAAATGGCGGACATGGGCATCAATGTGCTGCGCATTTCGCCGCAAGCGCGCGACACGCTGGAAGTGGTAGCCGCGTTCGACAAGGTGCGCCGCGGCGAATGGCAGCCGGCCCACGCCGCCCACGTGCTGGAGTCCCTGGCGCCAGGCGGCAGTTGCGACGGTTTCTGGTATGGCCAGCCCGGCATGGAGCGCAGCGCAGCGCTGGAGGACGCAGCATGAGCGCCGCCGCACTGCGCATTCCAGCCGCCATCGGCCGCCTGCTGGGCCGCCTGCCGCCGCAGCCACCGGCCTGGCTGTTCGTGCAAGGCCTGAACCGCTTGCTGGCGCCGCAGTTGCCGGAAGATGTCAGGCAAGCCCTGTTCGCACGCCGCCTGCGCTTGCGGGTGGAAGACGCCGGCCTGGCTATCGACTTCAGCTGGCAGGGCAGCGCATTCGAGACCACGCGCAGCGGTGGCGCGCCCGACCTGACCATCGGCGCCTGCGCACACGACCTGCTGCTGATGGCGCGCCGCCAGGAAGACCCGGATACCCTGTTCTTCTGCCGCCGCCTGATCCTGGAAGGCGACACCGAATTGGGCCTGCTGTTCAAGAACACCCTGGACGGCCTGGACGCCAGCGTCTTCGACTGGCGTCGCCTGTTGCCGCGCCATGGCTGACAAGACGCTGCCGCTGGTGTACTCCTGCTCCGGCTGCAGCAGCGCCGCGCAACTGGCCAACGCGGTGGCGATCAAGCTTGACCGCAGCGGCAGCGCGGAAATGTCATGCATTGCCGGGGTGGGCGGCGGCGTCGCCCCGTTGGTCAAACTGGCCAAATCCGGCCGCACCATCCTCGCCATCGACGGCTGCCCGCTGGCCTGCGCGCGCGCCTGCCTGGCGAAAGAAGGCGTCACGCCCGACCACCACCTCCTGCTCAACCAATACGGTGTGCGCAAAAAACTGCACACCGACTTCGACCCTGTCGATGCCGTCCAGTTGGCGGCCCAGGCGTTGCGCCTGTTAGGATTGCCAGACGCTGGAATAGGTGAAGCCGTCGCCGATGATCTCGGCTAAGGCACTCTTGTTTTCTGCGGACTCGCTGAAATGTACCAGCACTTCCTCGCGTGAGGTGCCGGACTGCATCGCCTTGTTCCAGAACTCGAATCCGGCAGCGTCGGGGCTGCGGTGTAGCACGTTCTGGTACAGCGCCTGGATGAAAGTATTGTTGGACGGTGCGCTGCCGTAAAGGGTCTTGAATTCATTGCTCCCAACAAAGGCATCGGCCACCGTGCGCAGGGGCAGTCCCTTGTCCAGCTGTCCAATCCAGAAGCCAAGTCCACCCAGGTCGGGCGTGCGGTTGAAGGCGGCTTGATAGAGCCGATAGGCCTGCCCTGCATTCCCATCCACATCGAAGGCATAAATCTGGTCGAAGAACTGCAGGCGTTCGATATTGCGCAAGGTCTCGTAGGTGCCCGCACCGCCATCCCACAAGACAAAATCGGCGCCATCACGGAACACCACATTGAATGCGCTGTAGCGACCGGAGACAAAGGTATCAATGCCGCTGCCGCCATCGATGATTGTGCCTGGCTGGCGCATGTAGAAGCCGTTGTCTGCCGTTGCGGTGCTGGAGTATTGGACCGTGGTAAAGGTGAGCGACTCCGGGCCGATGTAGCGATTGCCATCCAGGTCATGAATGGCTGCGGCGGGTAACGACAAGGTATAGGTGTCGGGCAGCAGGTAGCCGTGCGATTGCATCACCAGCGTGTCGCCGATGACCTTGGGATAGCTGCCACCTGCACCAAAGTTGACTTGAACGGCCTTACCGGCGCTGTCGCGCAGGACGATCTTGGACAGGTCGACTTTGATCGCTTCGCTAAACTTGATGGTAATCGTCCTGTCAGTCAGCGCCACGCCCGTTGCGTTATTGGCATGGGACTGCGTCACTACTCGTGGGCCATTGCCATCATCGGCGTAAGGCAGCGAGGTAAGGGTGTAGCCGCCCAGGCTATAGTCGCGCACATCAAGGAAATACTGGCCCGAGGTTTGCGGTGTAATTTTCAGGATGCGCTCGCCATTCACGAGCGACTGCTCATTCGGCGCCGACGGTCCGGTGAATGTGAGGCCCAAGGTGGGCGGCGCTTTGCCTGGCGTAGTGCTTTTCAATGAATATACATAGGTGCGGTGCGCATCGAGCTGCACGCTGAAAACGTCGGTGTCGCCGATGTAGTCGATGCCGCCGCTGATGCTGGCGCCATTGGCAAGCCGCGGCGCGGCGGCGCCCATCATGTCAGTAAAATCGTCCGGGATGATCTTCGGCTGAAGTTGATAGGAAGCTGCACCATTGCCACGTACCATCAAATAGACGGTGCCGTTGCTCTCGGCGCGGAACATGATGGCGCGCGAACCGTCCGACGTGCTGTTGTTGTAAGCGCCGTTGGCAAGTTCCTTGCCGTCGGCATCGCACAGTTTGGCATATACGTACTCGCCCTTCCCGCTGAGCTTGACCTCGTAGGTCTGGCCGGCAATCGTGTCGAGCCGGTACATATCGATATCCGCCCCCACTTCGAGCTTGCCATCAAAGGTCGTGCCGGCGGTCAAAGCAGTGGCGGTCGCGCCTTTGTCGCCCGCATCGTCGGGGATCCCAGCTGCGAGGGTCAGCAGGTAGCTTCCGGTTTGCTGCTGGGGCGACGATAGTTCGACAAAATAGGTGCCGCTGGTCTGCGGCTTGAACGATAACGGCGCGAAGCCATAAGGAACGGTGTATGTGGCAACGGCTTGTCCGCTGGCGTCAAGGATGCGCATGACGGCGCCGTTGGCAGCGCCATATTCTGCCGATTTAGCTTCTATCCAGTAAGTGCTGCCAGCCTCCAGGCGAGTGGCAAACCAGTCGCGGTCGCCTGCATTGTCGAGCTTGGCGTTGACGCTGCTGCCGACCGCCAGGGTGCCGGCGCCGCTACTGTTGGCCGCCCAGTCGTCAATTGCCCGCGCTACGGTGAGTGTATAAGCCTGGTTTGGCGGCAACCAGGTATCCCCCGTCACAGTGAGCAGATACTCGCCGCTGCTGGACGGCGTGGCTTCCAGGCTGCCGGAAAGGCCGACCCCGCGTGATGCGACCAGCTTGCCGTCCGGGGAGCCGGAAAGCTCAAGCTTGGCCGCTCCGCCTGTGCCATTTGCTGCCAGCAAAGCGAAGCGATAGGTCACGCCGGCCTCCAGGCTGACCTTAAAGGCATCCCGGTCGGCGCTGGCTTGTAGCACGCCTTGGCTAATTCCGCCGACTGTCACCGCCTTGGCCGTCGCGGCATCCTGGCCGATATCGTCGTCAGCGCTGCTTACGCTGATTGAGTAAGGCGAGGGGTAGCCAATTGTATTGGCCGTCAGGGCGCGCTCAATCTGCAGGAACACGGCGCCAGTCTGTTTGGCCTGGTAAATCAGCTGGGCTCCGCCTTCATCCATGCTGCCATAGTTGTAGCCAAGCCAATTGCCGGCCCCATCGTGCAGGAAAATGTCCCACCCATAGCCTTTCACCCCCTCAAGCTTGAAAGTGTAGAACTTGCCTTGCTCAAGATCGACGCGCATCCAGTCATCGTCAAACTCATAAGTGAGGACGCCTTGCACTTTTGCGCCGATAGCAAGGGGAGCGGCCCCGCGCAGCTCGTTGGCGTAATCGTCGGCGATCCGGCTGGCGCTCAGTTTGTATCCACCGGCATCCTCGCCGGCCAGTTCGACATAGTAGTCGCCATCTTCCAGCGGATCGAAGGTGTTGCTCCGCGAAACGACACGCCCCGATGCATCCTTGATTTCGATGGAGTACTGGTAGCCTTTTCCGAGGTCGGCCGTCGCACGGCCTTCAGTTAGAAAGGTGTAGTGGTAGCCCTTTTCGGCGTGAAATTTGATCCAGTCCTTGTCCCCCGCCTGTTCGTAGACGCCCAGCACGGGAGTGTCGAGCGTCAGCACCCCCTTGGTGCTGCTATTGCTTGGCAGGTCGTCTGGCGTCGAGCGTGTGGCCAGGTTCAGGGTGTAGTCATTGATGGCCATGTTGCCATAGGTGTCCATCGCCACGGCGTAGAAGGTACCGCTGCGGTCAGGGGTAAACTCGAGCGTCCCATTCTTTTCCCATTCATAGTAGTGAACTGCGACGAAGCTGTCGCGGCGCGGGTCAAAGAAGGCGATGGTGAAACCGGTGGTGCCGGAGCCATTCCCGGTCAGGTAATAGGGGACGCCCGCCTCCAGCGTAACGGCAAACCAGTCCTGGTCCTTCATGAATTGGATCTGACCCTTTACGCTGCCATTGACAGCAAGGGTGGCGGTGGAACGCTCGGTTCCGTAATAGTCGTCAACAAGAAAGCCCACTAGTTGCTCCTGCGCAAAATATTGCCCAATATTAACATTTTACTAGCTTTTTTTATCGCTTTAGGGGTTGGTGATAGTTAAAGTCTATTGAGACTATTTGAACAATCAAATTTCCAAATCTGCGAGAAAGCCTTAAACTGGCGTCTCATTGATTCACAACCCACGAGGAAACCACAATGTCCCTGATCAATACCCAAGTAAAACCATTCAAGGCCACCGCATACCACAACGGCAAATTCGTTGACCTGAGCGAAGAGTCCCTGAAAGGCAAGTGGTCCGTATTCGTGTTCTACCCAGCCGACTTCACCTTCGTGTGCCCAACCGAGCTGGAAGACCTGGCTGACCACCACGCAGAATTCGCCAAGCTGGGCGTGGACGTGTACGGCATCTCGACCGACACCCACTTCGCCCACAAGGCATGGCACGACACCTCCGACGCGATCAAGAAAGTGCAGTATGCCCTGATCGGCGACCCAACCGGCACCCTGTCCCGCAACTTCGAAGTGATGATCGAAGAAGAAGGCCTGGCACTGCGCGGCACCTTCGTGATCAACCCGGAAGGCTTCATCAAAGTGATGGAAGTGCACGACAACGGTATCGGCCGCGACGCTGCTGAACTGCTGCGTAAAGTGAAGGCAGCCCAGTACGTTGCTTCCCACCCAGGCGAAGTTTGCCCAGCCAAGTGGACCGAAGGCGCAGCAACCCTGAAGCCATCGCTGGACCTGGTCGGCAAGATCTAAGCATCTTCGTCTGCTAATGGCATGAACAGGCGGCCCCACGGGGCCGCCTTGGGGCGTTGAGGCGGTACCTACCGCAAGCGACTAATCAGAAAGGAATAGCCATGCTGGACGCAGACCTGAAAGCCCAACTCTCCTCCTACCTGGAGCGCGTTGTCCACCCGATCGAGATCGTGGCGCACACCGACGCCTCCGCCAAATCGCAGGAAATGTCGGCCCTGCTGCAGGACATCGTGTCCGCCGGCCACGGCAAGATCAGCGTGGTTGCAGGCAGCGACGACAAGGCGCGCAAGCCTTCCTTCGACATTACCCGACAAGGCACCGATATCGGCGTCAGCTTCGCTGGCATCCCGATGGGCCATGAATTCACCTCGCTGGTGCTGGCGTTGCTGCAAGTGGGCGGCCACCCGATCAAGCTGGATGAAAAAGTCATCGAGCAAATCCGCAACCTGGATGGCGATTACGTCTTCGAGACCTTCATCTCCCTGAGCTGCCATAACTGCCCGGAGGTGGTGCAGGCGCTGAACGCCATGTCGGTGATCAACCCGCGTATCAAAGTGGTGGCCGTTGACGGCGGCGTATTCCCGAAAGAAGTCGAGGAACGCCAGGTGATGGCGGTGCCGATGATGTACCTGAATGGCCAGCACTTCGGCCAGGGCCGCACCAATGTCGAGGAAATCCTCGCCAAGCTGGATACCGGCGCTTCGGCCCGTGCAGCCGCTGAATTGAGCAAGAAAGACGTGTTCGACGTGCTGATCGTCGGCGGCGGCCCTGCCGGCGCTGCGGCGGCTATCTACACGGCGCGCAAAGGCATCCGCACCGGCGTGATCGCCGACCGCTTCGGCGGCCAGGTGCTGGATACGCTGTCGATCGAGAACTTCATCTCGGTGAAAGAGACCGATGGCCAGAAGTTCGCGGTGGCGCTGGAACAGCACGTCAAGGAATACGAAGTCGACATCATGAACACCCAACGCGCATCGAAGATCGTGCCGGGCAAGATCAAGGAAGTCCACACCGAGAGCGGCGCGGTGCTGAAGGCCAAGTCGGTGATCATCTCCACCGGTGCGCGCTGGCGCGAAATCAACGTGCCGGGCGAGAAGGAATACCGCAACCACGGCGTGGCTTACTGCCCGCACTGCGATGGCCCGCTGTTCAAGGGCAAGCGCGTGGCGGTGATCGGCGGCGGCAACTCCGGTGTGGAAGCGGCGATCGACCTGGCCGGTATCGTTGAACATGTGACCCTGATCGAATTCGGCGCGGAACTGCGTGCGGATGCGGTGTTGCAGCGCAAGCTGGCGACCCTGCGCAATGTGAAGGTGATCAAGTCGGCGCAGACCAGCGAGATCCATGGCGACGGCAAGAAGGTCAATGGCCTGAGCTATACCGACCGCGAGAGCGGCCAGTCGCATCGCGTGGACCTGGAAGGCGTGTTCGTGCAGATCGGCCTGGTGCCGAATACCGAATGGCTGAAGGGCACCATCGACCTGTCCAAGCATGGCGAGATCGAAGTGGACAACAAGGGCCAGACTTCGATGGTGGGCGTGTTTGCTGCGGGCGACGTGACGACCGTGCCGTACAAGCAGATCGTGATTGCGGTGGGCGAGGGCGCCAAGGCGGCGCTGGGTTCCTTCGATTACCTGATCCGCTCCAGTGCGGATGACGAGCCGGCCGCTATCGCTGCTTAAACCCGCGAAACCGGTAAACCGGAGTACGATGGTGGCGGTTGAACAGACAGGGTCAGGCACTTGTGCCTGACCCTGGTTTACCGGATTTCGGCGAGCAGAAATGAAAAAAGCCCGGACTAGCCGGGCTTCTTCCTGAATATTGGCGGAGCGGACGGGGCTCGAACCCGCGACCCCCGGCGTGACAGGCCGGTATTCTAACCAACTGAACTACCGCTCCAATTCTTCACTGCTGCATTGGGAAGAGGCCGAATTATAAAGGCAGATTCGTCTGGCGCCAAATACTTAAAGCTGTACTACCTGTGCGACCGGCACCTGGGGCTCCAGGTGGCTGGTCAGCACAACCACTCCCTGCCGCGCGGCGAGCCGCCCGCGCATATATTCCAGGGCCGCCGCATCCAGGCCGTTGAATGGCTCGTCGATCAGCAGCACCTTCACCGGCAGCGCAAACGCAATCGCCAGCTGCATCTTCTTATGCTGTCCGAGGGACAGCGCCGATACCGGCTGCTGCAGCACCGGCATCAGCCGCATCGCCTGCAATTCTTCCTCCAGCAGCGCCGCGTCCACGCTGGGATACAAGGCCACGTGCAGGTCCAGCATTTCGCGCACCGTCAGCCAGGGCAGCTGCGGCGTGTCGCCACCGCAGTAGAAGCATTGCCGGCGATACGCCAGCGGCTGCGTAACCTGGCCGACGCCGTCGATGCTGATGCTGCCGTGGTGCGGCGCCATCGCGCCTGCGATCAGTTTCATCAGCGTGGTCTTGCCTGCGCCGTTTTCGCCGCGCAGCCAGGTGATGCCCGGCCCGGCCTGCATGGCGAAGCCGCGGAACAGCACACGGCCGGTGTATTCAAAATTCAGGGACTCGATGGTCAGGCCCATAGTTCGCTTCCAATGGCGGTCAACAGGAGGATGGAGAAGGTCACCAGCACCACGCGGCCACGCGGTGCAGCTGGCAGCACGACGATCGCCAGCGCTGCCGCCGCCGCGAAGCCGAGCCACGCGGCCGCGAGCCCGGCGCGCAGGCCGGCGGCGGCGCCCGGCAGCATCGTCAGCAGGCCTGCCATGACGGCCAGCACGACGAAGGCCGGCAGCAGGGTGAACGTGCGCGCGGCAGCCAGCAGCGGGGCTTGGGCCAACGGCCACATTGCCAGTGGCAGCGCAATCTCCGCAGCCTGTTCGCGCACGGCCTTATCGCCCCGGTCCACCAGCAGCATCAGCGCCGCACTGGTGAACAAGCCGAGCGCCGCGCGAGGCAGCGGCAGCGCATGGGTGGTCCAGAACACTGCGCCGGCCAATGCCGTCGCCAGCAAGGCGCATTGCTGGATGCCGGTCTTGTTCTCGGCGCGCCAGAACGGTAGCCAGAACAGGCGATGCCAAAGTGCCAGGTAGCGCGGCTGCAGGGGGCGCGGTGCGTATCGGGCCGCGTCGGCCGCGCCGGGGTCCGCGCCGCCATGGGCGGATGCGGAGCGCGGGATGCCGCGATGGCGCAGGCGCAAGCGCCGCGCCGTGACAATGGCGGCGGCCAAGGCCCAGCCGAGCGCAATGGAGGCTGCCAGCGCCGCCAGTGCGCGTCCCCACACCGGCCGTAGCCATGCCGGCCACTGGTAGAGCCAGATCGCCGCGGAAACCGCGCAGATGCCCGCCATCCAGCCAACCAGGCGGCCAGCGACCAGCCAGTCGCCCTGCCAGCCTAGCGCGGGCGGCACCGGCAGCGTGCGCTCCCAGGCGACGGCATCGGCCGGATGCAAGCGTTTGCGCAGCAGGACAACCGGCAGCGCCACCAGGACCGCCTGGCCAGCGATGGCAGCCAGCGTCATTGCGGCGCCGCGCGTGGCCGCCATCATGACCGGCATCGACACAAAGGCCATCAAGCCCAGCACGACCGGCGCAAACACCAGTCCAATAATTTCAAGGGAATTGACCATGCTGGCAATGAACTGCCGCAGGGAGTGGCGCGCCATGCGCGTACGGTAGCGGAGGTAGGGATGCATTGCACCGGGCCTCGGAAATGAAAAAAGCCCGGACTAGCCGGGCTTCTTCCTGAATATTGGCGGAGCGGACGGGGCTCGAACCCGCGACCCCCGGCGTGACAGGCCGGTATTCTAACCAACTGAACTACCGCTCCAATTCTTCTAGCATCTGGTGGGCGTTGAGAGGGTCGAACTCCCGACCTAATCCTTGTAAGGGATCCGCTCTACCAACTGAGCTAAACGCCCCCGCCTTCGCTATCGAACGTTTGTCACAACGTTCAGAAGAGGCCGCATTATAGGATGGATTTCAAAACCCGCGCAAGGGTTTTTCCAAAAAAATCGCAAAAATTATTTGGAAACCCCGATTTGCGACATGATCCAGGCGTACTCGAAAGCCTTCTCCTGCAGTGCGTTGTAGCGGCCGGAAGCGCCGCCATGGCCCGCGCCCATATTCACTTTCAGCAGCAGCGGGTTGCTGTCGGTCTTATGGCGGCGCAGCTTGGCCACATACTTGGCAGGTTCCCAATACATCACCTGGCTGTCATTCAGGCCGGTGGTCACCAGCATGGATGGATAATCTTTCATCAAGATGTTGTCATAAGGGGAATAGCTGCGCATGTAGTCGTAGGCCGCTTTCTCGTTCGGGTTGCCCCACTCCAGGTATTCGCCGGTAGTCAGCGGCAGGCTGGCGTCCATCATGGTGTTCATCACATCCACGAACGGTACCGCAGCGTGCACCGCCTTGAACAGGTCAGGGCGCATATTCACCACCGCACCCATCAGCAGGCCGCCGGCGCTGCCGCCCTGGATCGCCAGGCGATCACGGCTGGTCCATTTTTCCTTGACCAGGTACTCGGCGCTGTCGATGAAGTCGTTGAAGGTGTTCTTCTTCTTCATCAGCATGCCGTCGTCATGCCACTGCTCGCCCAGGTCGTTGCCGCCGCGGATATGCGCCGCCGCGTAAATCACGCCGCGCTCCAGCATGCTCAGGCGGATCAGGGAGAAGTTGGCTTCCTGTGGAATGCCATAGGAGCCGTAGGAGTACAGCACCAGCGGCGCCGAGCCATCCAGCTTCACGCCCTTCTTGTAGGCGACCCACAGCGGTACTTTCACGCCATCGCGCGCGGTGGCCCACAGGCGCTTGGTTTCGTACTGGCTGAAATCAAAGCCGCCCGCGATTTCCTGCTTCTTCAGCACGGTGCGTTCGCCGGTTTTCATATCGACGTCGATGGTCGACGCTGGCGACAGCGGCGACTGGTAGCTGATGCGGAACTTGGTCAGGCCGTAATCCAGGTTGGTGGACGGCATGGAGACATACACCTCATCGTCGAACTTCACGGTCAGCCATTTCTTGCTGGCGAAGTCGTAGATGCGGGTGCGGGCCAGGGCCTGCGATTTCTCCTGCACCGCCAGGAAGCCTTTGAAAGCGGTCGCGCCCTGCAGCAGGGTGCTCTTGTCGTGCGGGACGATCTCGGTCCACTTCTTCGGATTGGCAAGCGGCGCGCGCACCAGGCGGAAGTTCTTGGCATCCTTGTTGGTGCGGATGTAGAGCTGGCCGTCGCGGTGGCTGACGAAGTAGCGGTGGCCCTTGGTGCGGCCCAGCACGGACTTGAACTTGCCCTTCGGCTGGTCGGCCGGCAGCATGAAGACTTCGGTGGTGTCGGTGGCGCCCGCCATCAGGAAGATATGCTTGCGGTCCAGGCTACCAAAGACGTCGAGGTTGAATTGCTCGACCGCCTCGTGGTAGACCTGCTCCTGCTGGCCATCCAGCGTGACGCGGAACAGGCGGTCGGCGCGCTTGGTGGTGGCGTCTTCCTGCACCACGAACAGGGTCTTGTTGTCGGCTGCCCAGGTCACGGCGGTCACGCGCGGCATGGTCAGCGACAGCACCTTGCCGCTGGCCAGGTCTTTAATGTGCAGCTCATACTGGCGGAAGCCGTTGTTGTCGGTGGTGTAGGCCAGCAGCTTGTCGTCCGGGCTGGCCTGCATCACGCCGACGTGGAAGAACTTCAGGCCTTCGGCCATGGCGTTCTGGTCCAGCATGATCTCTTCCGGCGCGTTGGCGTCGTAGCTGCCATCCTTGGCGGCCAGGCGGCGGCAGTTCAGCGGATACTGCTTGCCGGCTTCCACGCGCGAGTAATAGTAGTAGTCGCCGCGGCGCGCCGGTACCGACAGGTCGGCCGGCATGGTGCGGTCCTTGAACTCCTTGTACAGCGCGTCGGCAAAAGGCTTGATGCTTTCGGTCATGGCGGCGGTGTAGGCGTTTTCCGCGTTCAGGTAATCGATGACGGCCTGGTCCTTCTTGTCGTGCAGCCAGCGGTAATCGTCGGTCACCTGCTCGCCGTGGCGGGTTTCCATCCATTGTGTCTTGGCGGCGACAGGCGGCTGCACCGCGTCGGCGGCGATGGCCGGTGCTGCCATCAGCGGCAGCAGCAGGCTTGCTACAAAGCGTTTCTTCACTTGTTGAACTCCTCGGGAAAAAATGTGCAATGATTCTAGGGGCTCATAATTAAAAATACAACAACAAATGATTACTACTAAAAAGCTGTATGCGCGCGTCAGCTGGCGGCTGCTGCCCTTCTTGTTCGTTTGCTATGTGGTGGCCTACCTGGACCGCGTCAACATCGGTTTCGCCAAGCTGCAGATGCAGGCCGACCTGCAATTGTCCGACACAGTGTACGGCCTGGGCGCGGGCATCTTCTTCATCGGCTACTTCCTGTTCGAAGTGCCGGCCAACCTGCTGATGCTGCGCGTCGGCGCGCGGCGCTGGATCGCGCGCATCATGGTCAGTTGGGGGCTGCTGTCGGCGGCCATGATGTTCACCAGCAGTCCCACGGCTTTCTATGCGCTGCGCTTCCTGCTCGGCGTGGCGGAGGCGGGCTTCTTCCCCGGCGTGATCATGTACCTGACCTACTGGTATCCGGCGCAGCGGCGCGCGCGCATTGTCGCCATCTTCATGAGCGGCGTCGCGGTGGCGGGCGTGGTGGGTGGGCCCTTGTCGGGCTGGATCATGTCGCATTTCGCCGGCCACGCCGGCCTGGCCGGCTGGCAGTGGCTGTTCCTGCTGGAAGGGTTGCCGGCGGTGGCGCTGGGCGTGGCCACCCTGGCCTACCTCGATGACGGCATCGACGACGCGCGCTGGCTGGACGATGACGAGAAGGCGCTGCTCAAGCACCAGCTGGAGCGCGAGGCCCAGCAGCGTGCGCCATGGTCGCTGCGCCATGTGTTCGGCAGCAGCCGCGTATGGATACTGGCGCTGGTCTATTTCCTGTTCGTGATGGGTTTGTACGGTGTCGGCTTCTGGCTGCCGCAGCTGATCCGCAATGCCGGGGTGCAGGACGTGCTGGATGTCGGGCTGCTGACGGCCATCCCCTACAGCGTTGCGGCGCTGGCCATGATCGTCATCGCGCGCCATTCCGACCGCAGCGGCGAGCGGCGCTGGCACGCGGCGCTGCCCGCGCTGGTGGGCGCGGCGGGCCTGGTGGCGTCGACGCACTACGCCAGCAATCCGATGCTGGCGCTGGCGGCCCTGAGCGTGGCCACGGCAGGCATCCTCAGCACCTTCCCGGTATTCTGGAGCATCCCCACCGGCATGCTGAGCGGTTCGGCGGCGGCCGCCGGCATCGCCATGATCAATTCCCTCGGCAACCTGGCCGGCTTCGCCAGTCCCTATATGGTGGGCGCCATCAAGGACGCCACGCGCAGCACCGCCAGCGGCATGATGCTGCTGGCCGCCAGCATGGTGGCAGGCGGCCTGCTGGTACTGGCCTGCGTCGGGCGCAAGGGAGAGATGCTGTGAAGGGCCGGCGCGCCCTGCTGATGGAACTGTTCAATGCAGCGCTGCGCGCGGCTGATCCGCTCGACACCATCGGCGCCCACTTGCCGCCGCCGCCCAAAGGCCGCACCGTGATTATCGGCGCCGGCAAGGCTGCGGCGCGCATGGCGCAGGGCGTGGAGCGGCGCTGGCAAGGACCGCTTAGCGGCGTGGTGGTGACGCGTTATGGCCATGGCGCGCCGACGCGCCAGGTGGAGGTGATCGAAGCCGGCCACCCGGTGCCGGATGAGGCCAGCGCGGCGGCGGCCCGGCGCATGCTGGAGGCGGTGCGTGGACTGGGGCCGGACGATCTGGTGCTGTGCCTGATGTCCGGCGGCGGCTCGGCATTGATGTCGCTGCCGGCCGGCGCGATCACCTTGCAGCAGAAGCGCGCGATCAACCAGGCCTTGCTGCGCAGCGGCGCGCCGATCGGCGAGATCAATATCGTGCGCAAGCATCTGTCGGCCATCAAGGGCGGGCGGCTGGCGCTGGCTTGCGGTGCGGCGCGCGTGGTGACGCTGGTGCTGTCGGACGTGCCGGGCGACGACCCTGCCGTGGTGGCCAGCGGCCCGACCCTGCCCGACGCATCGACGGCGCAGGACGCGCTGCGCATCCTGCAGCACTACGGCATCGCCATCGCCCCCGAAGTGCGCGCCGTGCTGGAAGACCCGGTGCAGGAAACGCCCAAGCCCGGCGACCCGCGCCTGCAGCGCAATAGCGTGGCAGTCATCGCCACCGCCAGGCAGGCCTTGCAGGCCGCTGCCGATGCCGGGCGCGCCGAGGGCCTGCGCACGCTGGTGCTGAGCGACCGCCTGGAAGGGGAGGCGCGCACGGTGGCGCAGGCCCATGCCGCCCTGGTGCAAAGCGTGCTCGCGCATGGCAGCCCATTGCGGCCGCCCTGCGTCATCCTGTCAGGCGGCGAAACCAGCGTGACGGTGCGCGGCAGCGGACGCGGTGGACGCAATGCGGAGTACCTGCTGGCGCTGGCCGTGGCGCTGCAAGGCACGCCGGGCGTGCACGCCATTGCCTGCGATACGGACGGCATCGATGGCACGGAAGACAATGCCGGCGCCGTACTGGGACCGGATACGCTGGAACGCGCCGCCGCGCTCGGGCTCGACGCGCGCGCCCTGCTCGACAACAACGACGGCTACAGCTTCTTCAGCGCGCTGGGCGACCTGGTGGTCACCGGCCCAACGCGCACCAACGTCAACGACTTCCGCGCGATCCTGATTATTTGATGTTGGCCGCCAGCTTGGCCCAGACGGCATCGCCGATATCCGGGCGGCCATCCGGCGCGCGGAAGGACAGGAAGAACACCTCGTTCTTCCTGCCGGTCGCCATGTACATGAAGTAGGCCGGCTGGCCGGTGGTATTGCTGATCATCTGTACCAGCACGGCCGGATGCTTGCCCTCCTTCAGCGGCGTCACCTTGATCTTGGTGGCGGCCGTCTGCAGCTTGTTGAGCGAGCCCGGGTCGTCGATCCCATAGAACATCTTGGTGCGTACGTCATAGGTGACATTGGTGGCGGTCGAGCCGTAGATGTAGCCATTGCGGTTCGGCAGCTGCTGCGCGGTGGCGGTGGCCGCATCGGCCGGGCGCATCCAGTACTGGTAGCCCATCTTCTTGATCTTGGCCGGCATGTATTCGACCGGCACCGGCACCTTCAGGTCGATCGGCAGCGGCAAGCGGCCCGCCCCCATGAAATTCTCGATCGGGATGTCGCGCGTCTGCACCGGCTCGGCCGCGATGACGAGGGTGCTGGTCGCGGCCAGGCCGGCCGCAAGGAAAATCGCTTTCACTGGAACTCCTTTGATTACCTAAGAGGTAATCGTCGCACGGCGCGCATTTGTTGACAATGGCCTTGCCAACCAACGAAAAGGAGAGCCACCATGCAAATCGTCGAAAAATACCTCGCTGCCTGGAACGAGCGCGACGCCGGCGCCCGCCGCGCCGCCGTGGAAGCGGCCTTTGCTCCACAAGCGGCCTACAAAGACCCGCTGATGCAGGGCGCCGGCCATGAAGGGCTGGATGCCATGATCGCCGGCGCCCAGGGCCATTTTCCCGGCATGCGCTTTGCGCTGGCCGGCACCCCGGCCAGCCACAATGACATGGTACGCTTCTCGTGGACGCTGGGCGCGCCGGGCGCCGATCCGGTAGCGCGCGGCACCGACATGGCCGTGGTCGCGGCGGATGGCCGCCTGGCCAGTGTGACGGGTTTCCTTGACTAAGAAGGTGGGCACATGGGCGCAGCAGCTCCAGGGCAGTATTTCAGCGACTACGCGGCGGCAATGCGCTATTGGCGCACCAAGCGCGGCTTCAGCCAGCTGCGGCTGGCCACCGAAAGCGGCATCTCGCAGCGCCATATCAGCTTCCTGGAAAGCGGACGCTCGCAGCCCAGCCGTGAAATGATCCTGAAACTGGGCCTGGTATTGGATATCCCGCTGCGCGAACGCAATGTGATGCTGCTGGCGGCGGGCTTTGCTCCCGCCTACCAGGAGCGCACGCTGTCGGATCCGGAAATGCAGGCGGTCAAGCAGGCGCTCGATTTCATGCTGCAGCAGCAGTCGCCGTATCCGGCGCTGGTGGTGGACCGCTTGTGGAACCTGGTGATGAGCAACGGCCCGGCGGGCAAGCTGCTGCACTGGCTATTGGACGGGACGCCTTCGGGCAGCAATGTCATCAAGCTGACGCTTGACCCGCATGGCTTGCGCAAGTACATCACCAACTGGCAGGACGTCAGCACCGACCTGCTGCAATGGATCCAGCGCGAAGCCATGGGCGACGGGCCAGGCAGCGAAGCCTCTTCACTGCTGCAGGAGCTGCTGGCGATGCCGGGCATCCGGGAGGCGTCCCAAACGCCCAACCTGGACCGGCGCACGCTGCCTTTCCTGCCCTTCACCTTGCGCAAGGATGGCGTGGAGCTGAACCTGTTCACCACCATCACCACGCTCGGCACGCCGCACGATGTGACACTGCATGAACTGCGCATGGAAGCCTTCTTCCCCGCCGACGAGGCGACGGCGCAGTGGTTCCGCGCGCAGGCCGGCTAGAATTCTTCCCAGTCGTCGCCGGGCGGCGCAGCCTTGGCCGTTGCGGCGGCACGTTTT
>NZ_JASATG010000018.1:0-105046 GCF_038440195.1 Pseudoduganella sp. OTU4001
GATTTTTTAAAGATCGCTGCTTTCGTTTATCGACGAAGCGTTGTGTTCGTCAGCAGCAGAGAGGCGAGATTATGCGGTACATCGTGCAGCTCGTCAACCCCTTCTTTTCTCACTCTGCAGCGTGTGCTGCGTTGCGAGGGACAGAACTATAGCAAACGATCCGACTGTCCGCAAGGGCAATCTTCTATTCCCGGATTTCTGCATTCTGTCGCACACCTATGGCGGCTTTGCGCAAGGTTATCTACACTTGCCCCATATTCAATAGAAAGCCGCGAATGTTTCCAACCCCGAAAGCCCAAGAAACTGCAAAAACCGTCCTGGCCTGGCTGCACCGTGGCTTTGACGGGATTACCAGCTGGGTCACTCAGTTGTCTTGGTGGAAATTTTTCCTGTTTGCTGCGCTGTCGATGATCGCGGCGTCGATCCTGCAGGATGAGCTGTTCTCGCCATCGCGCAACGAAGAGATGGCGATGCGCTCGCATAAGCGCACGAAGACAGCGGATCCAAACATTACGATTGACGATAGCGGCATCCACTTCAATCCGCGCGCCGGCAAGATCAAGAAGGGCGCGGCGGAAGCCGAGACGCGCGCAGCAGAAGCCGGTGACGACGCGGCCAACGCGGAGGCATCCGCACAAGCGGCTGAAGCCGCCGCCGCGGCTGCTGCAGAAGCTGCCGCCCCTGCCCTGCCGGAAAATCCTGAATCGCCAATGGTGCCCGTGCCGCCGGCACCACCCGCGCCAAAGCCTGGCAAGGGCAAGTTGCCGGTTGCGCCGACTGCTCCTGCCGCGCCGATGCCGGGCGAGGAAGTCCACATTGAACTGCCGCCGCAAATCGGCGAGGAACTGTCGAATGCGCTGGAGCAGGCGGTAGACAGCGCTGCTGAGGAAAAGGTTTCGAAGTACCACAAGCAGGCGTCAACCTGGTTCACCAGCTTCATCACCTTGCTGCTGCTGGCCCTTTTCGCGATGAAGGCCCTGGTTGGCGGCAAGAAGAAGGCAGAAGCCGAAGCCCAGGTCGCGACCGCCGCTGCCGAACGCGAGTCCATGCAGCGCCAGTTGAGTGAAGCAAAGATGCAGATGATGCAGGCTCAGGTTGAGCCGCACTTCCTGTTCAATACGCTCGCTTCGGTGGAGCACTTGATTGAAACCGATCCTCCGCGGGCCTCGGCGATGCAGCGCAGCCTGATCAAATACTTGCGCGCGGTTCTGCCGCAAATGCGCGAAAACAAGCTGACCAGCAGCCTGGGCAGCGAGTCGGACATGGTGGTAGCTTACCTGGCGCTGCTGAAAATGCGCATGGAAGAGCGCCTGACCATCGACTTCGATATCACTGATGGCCTGCGCTCTGCGGCGTTCCCACCCATGATGCTGCAGTCCATGGTTGAGAACGCGATCAAGCACGGCCTGGAAGGCAAGCCGGAAGGCGGCTACCTGCGGGTACGGGCGGAAGTGGCGCACAATAAGCTGCGTGTGATCGTGGCTGACAACGGCCTGGGCTTTGGCGCCAAGCCAAGCACCGGCACCGGCCTTGGCCTGACCAATATCCGCGAGCGTCTGAAGCTCCTGCATGGCGACCAGGCGTCGCTGCGCATCGAGCCCAACCAGCCGAGCGGGGTGATCGCGATTATCGAGGTGCCTTACCAGTTGGCGCGATCAGAATGAGCGATTGCCTAAAGCGGCAATCCATTGAATAATTACTACCTCTTATTTCATCACTTAGAGCACCATGCCTACCGCAATTATTGCCGACGATGAGCGACTGATGCGTGACCAGCTGCGCATGCGCCTGGAACAAGTCTGGCCTGAACTGGAAATCCTCGGCGAAGCAAAGAATGGCGATGAAGCCATTGAACTGGTCAATGAACTGAATCCTGATTTCACGTTCCTGGACATCCGCATGCCGGGCAAGACCGGCATGGAGGCTGCCGCCGAGATCGGCAACAAGAGCAATGTGGTGTTTGTCACCGCTTACGATGCTTATGCGGTGGAGGCGTTTGAGCGCGGCGCGGTCGACTATGTGCTGAAACCGCCAGAGCCTGAGCGTCTGAAGATCACGGTTGAGCGCTTGAAGAGCCGGCTTTCTTCGCCGGCTGCCAGCGCTGCGCAGGGTGCGGATATGGCCGCTATCCTGAGCCAGCTGGCGGAGAAGATTGCGTCGCCTAAGCAGAAGTACCTGCAGTGGATCCAGGCCAGCATCGGGTCGGATCTGCGCATGATTCCGGTGGAGGAGATCCTGTTCTTCCGTTCGGATGAGAAGTACACCTGCGTGCAGACCGATAAATTCGAGGCGCTGATCCGCAAGCCTGTGCGCGATCTGGCGGAAGAACTTGATCCGTCCCTGTTTTGGCAGATCCACCGCGCGACGCTGGTGAATGTGAATGCCATTGAAGGTGTGACGCGCGATATCCGTGGCCGCCACCTGGTGATGATCAAGGGCCGCAGCGATAAGCTGGAGGTCAGCCGCTCCTTCCTGCATCTCTTCAAGCAGATGTGATCCATCTCAAGCCGCTCCTCGGCTTGATGTAATACGGTGTCCTGGTGGCTTGTTGCCGCCAGGAGGCCGACATGAAACATCCCCGTAACCGCAAACAGGGACGCCGTTTTTCCGATTCCGCTTTGGCGGAAATTCGCGAGGACGAGCGCGCGCATATCTCTCGCGAACTGCATGACGACTTGGGCCAGTTGCTGGCCACCTTGCGGGTTGAACTCACTCTTTTGAAACAGCTGCCGGCGGGATCTCCGCAGGCTGGGGCACTGTTGGATAGCATGGATGCGTTGCTGCTGACGGCTATCGGTTCGTTGCGGCGGATTGCGGGCAATCTGCGCCCTCGTGCGCTCGACGAGGGTGGGCTTTATTTTGCACTGGAGTCGCTTCGGCGGGAGTTTGAGCAGCGGTTTGGGATTTGCTGCTTGCTGGATGCTACGCCGGATACACTTGTGCTGGATGAGAGGTATAGCACGGCGGTTTATCGGCTGGTGCAGGAGTCGCTGACTAATATAGCGCGGCATGCGGGGGCGAGATCTGCGCGGGTGCTTCTGCGCTGTTCTGGCGGGGAGCTGTCTTTGGAGATTAAGGATGACGGGCGAGGCATCGGGGTTGGGGATGGCGCCAAGGCCGGGGGACTCGGGCTTCTCGGCATGCGCGAGCGCGTTGCTTCGCTGCGTGGACAAATGACAGTGAGCAGCCCCGCCACCGCCGCGGGCGATGGGGATGGCGGGACGCGGATTGAGATCTGGATTCCGCTGCCGGCTAGTTCTGCGACGGCGGGGGAAGCGGGCGTTGGGTGAAGCGTTTGAATGGGGGCGCGAGGAGGCGTGAGAGGTCGTATTGCTGGACGCTTTGCGCATCAAGCACTTCAATCGCTGGCGAAACCTTGAACGGGTGCGGTTTCTTCTCGATGGCACGCACAGCCAAATCCAGGCTGATACGCGCCTGCAGGATCGTGCCATCGCTCGGCGCGGCAAGCACCCTGCCCGCCTTCACCATCTCCACCACGGGCTCGGTGGCGTAATAGGCGACCACTTTAATGCCTTTCGGCGCCTGGTACTGCGCATAGTTCGCAGCCACTTCCGCCGCGACGGCGTTGCCGAGGACGTAGTCGGGCGCGGCGGCTTGCACATGCCTGCGCACCAGCGCCATCTGGCTGCTGGCATCCGGCGGCGCATAGCCGCCGTGGACCAGTTCAATTTTGAGACCAGCAAGGCGCTGCCGCAGCGCGACTTCCGCATCATTGACCCACCCCGCATCCTTTGGCCCCGGTAGCCAGAGCACCTTGATCGGCCGCCCGCCGGCATCGGCCACAAGATAGCGCAAGGCGGCGTTAGCCATGTCGCCAAAATCCACCAGCGAGCGCGCAGTGACCGCCTTGCTCGTCACGCCGTTAACCAAATCGATCACGGGAATGCCTTTGGCGCGGGCAATATCGATTTCTTTATTGAGGCCATCGGCGGAAATAGCTCCGAGCACAATGGCGTCGGCCTTCTGTTCGATGCAGGAGATGAACTGCGCGCGCTGGGTATCAAGGAATTCATAGCCGCCAGCCTGGTAGATGCCGATGCGAAGGCCAAGCCGGTCCGCCTCCTCCATCAAGCCCCATGAAACGCCCCACCAGTATTTGTCCCGCGCATGCGGCAGGAGCACGCAGATGCGCCATGGGCTGGCCGCGCGGGGAAGCGGTGAATACAAGCCAGGCTTGCCATCCATGGTCGCAGGGACCGGAAACCATTCCGCAGCCAGGACAGCGGAAGGCAGCAAGCTCATTGTAAGTAGCAAGGCGCGCATGGCGCCCAGCATAACAAAAAAAACGGCGGGTCCGAAGACCCGCCAAAGATCATGAATCACCTCGAGAGAGATTACTGCTTACTGCTGGTGCTACAAAACTGCTTAGAAGATGTGACGCACGCCCAGGTTGTAGGCCTTGTCGCCGGTGCCGGCTTCGGTGTTGTTGCCGATGGTGTAGCCGGCGCCGTTCTTGTCGCTCATCTTGGCAACCATTGCATACAGGTCGGTACGCTTCGACAGCGGGTGCAGGTAGCCGATACCAAACTGGTTGGCGTCCTGGTTGTTCTGCTTGTCGTCCTTGCGGATGTAGGAAGCCAGAACGGTGCCCATGCCGGCCTTCACGCCCACGCCCAGCAGCAGGGTCGAGCTGTCAGCGGAAGCTTTAGGAGCGACTTTGTAGCCGTACGCATTGGCCACTGGCAGTGGGGAGCTGCCTGCGCCTTTGTCGGTTTCGTAGCCGAAGTAAGCCTTGGCCACGCCGAAGTCATAGTTGGCGGCCAGCAGGGTGTTCTTTACGCGGTCACGACGCACGGCCGGGGTGGCGCCCACAGCGGCAGTGTCGTTGTTCTTGTTGTTGTGCACCAGGGAGACTTTCAGCGGGCCCTGTGCGTAGTTCAGGCCGAAGCCCAGTTGACGGCCGGCGGTGTTGTCGCCGTTTTGCTCGCCCATACCGTACTGCACGTCAGCGCTGAAGCCTTCAACGGTTGGGGAGGTGTAGACAATGGAGTTGCTCACGCGGGTGCCTGCGCCGCCGGTGGCGAACAGGTTCTTGGCGTTGCCAGCGAAGCCGGCGCCGAATGGGTCAGCGATCTTGGACAGCGCGTTGTACAGCATGGTGTACTGGCGGCCCAGGGTCACTTGGCCCAGGTCTTTGTTTTTCAGGCCCACGAAAGACTGGCGCTGGAACAGCGCTGCGTCGGTTTCACCGGTATCGATCTTGGTGCCGGCTTCCAGCTGGAACAGGGCGGAAGTGCCGCCACCCAGGTCTTCCACGCCGCGGAAGCCGATACGGGAAGCGTTGCCCACGCCGCTGGTCACCTTGGTGACACTGCCGGCGGCGCCGCCGCGTTCACCGACGATACCCGCGTCGGCGATACCGTAGATGGTCACATTGGATTGAGCTTGGGCTTGTGCTGCGAAACCGCCGATGATCAGTGCTGCCAGAGTCAGTTTTTTCACTTGTTGTCCTACAGTGTTGAAGTTGAGGGAAATGTTTCAAACGCAGCTATATTGCCCTCGAATTACTTCAACAATGTGACAGGAAAAAATTACTTCAGGCGGCTTGTCACAACCCAGTAATATTCCGAACGAAGCACCTTAATTTCGCGCGCGGCGATGCCCAAACGCTTGCGCAGCCAGCTGTCGGACGGGTAGTTTTTCATCACTTCGAAGCGGTTTCCGTCGGCATCTTTCTGGAACTCGTAGGTATTTCCGTGCTGGTCGGTGCGCGCCACCGGGAAGCTTTCGCCGTCTACATAGTCTTCGCCCATCAGCACCAGCAGCACGTCCTTGCCGACCTTCTCGCGCAATTGTTTCAGGAATTTGTCCTGCTTTTCGCGGCCCAGCTGGGCCCACAGGAACTCCGCGTAGACGGCCGTGTACTGCCCCGGCTCGACGTCCAGGCTGTCCAGGTCGAGGCTTTCCAGCTGCAGGACCTCATGGTCCTCCAGCAGTTCTTCCACGTGCTCGCGCACTTCGTACAGTTCTTCTTCGTTAATCACAGTTCGTAGTTCTCATGTTCGCCCTTCATCGCCGATTCGATCAGCTTGCGGTTCAGGGTTGGCGCCAGCAGTTCGATGAAGGTGTATATATAGGAGCGCAGGTACGCGCCTTGCTTGACTGCCACGCGCGACACATTCATGCCGAACAGGTGTCCGGCGGGGATGGCGCGCAGGTTGCGGTCACGTTCCGGGTCGAAGGCCATGCCGGCGATGATGCCGATGCCCATACCCAGTTCAACGTAGGTCTTGATCACGTCCGCGTCAATGGCTTCCAGCAGGACATCGGGTTTCAGGCCACGCTTGTCGAAGGCCTGGTCAATGCGCGACCGGCCGGCGAAGGCGGCATCATACGTGATCACGGGATGCTCGGCCACCTCTTCCAGCGTGATCGACTTGATCTTCAGCAGCGGATGATCGGGCGGCACCACCACCACGTGCTCCCACTGGTAGCAAGGCAACGTCACCAGGTTATCCATGCCCGCGATGGATTCGGTGGCGATGCACAGGTCGGCCTGGTCGCGCTGCACCATCTCGGCGATCTGCTTCGGATTACCCTGAAGCAACGAAAGTCGCACTTTCGGGTACTTTTGCATGAAGGCCTGCACCACTTTCGGCAGCGTGTAGCGGGCCTGGGTGTGGGTGGTGGCGATGGTAAAGCTGCCGGAGTCCTGTGCGGCGTATTCCTTGCCGATGCGTTTCAGGCTGTCGATTTCCTGCATGATCAACTCGACCGACGATAAAACCAGCCTTCCCGGCTCGGTCAGACCGCGGATGCGCTTGCCATGCCTTGTAAAAATATCAACACCCAACTCCTCTTCCAGCTCAATGATCGCCTTGGAAACGCCCGGCTGGGACGTGAACAGGGCCTTGGCGGCGTCGGTCAGGTTGTAGTTTTGACGCACGGCTTCCCGTACGAATCGCAGTTGGTGA
Organism: Pseudoduganella sp. OTU4001; assembly: GCF_038440195.1. Classification (NCBI taxonomy): domain Bacteria; kingdom Pseudomonadati; phylum Pseudomonadota; class Betaproteobacteria; order Burkholderiales; family Oxalobacteraceae; genus Pseudoduganella; species Pseudoduganella sp. OTU4001. The sequence continues at coordinate 6,936 of NZ_JASATG010000018.1, forward strand.
AGGTTCATTCTTAGTTCTCGTTGGACTCCCCAGCGCTATTTTACGCTGATGCTTATACCTTATCAGCATATAAGCAAATAAAGACTATGTCGTTTGGAATAAGGCCCCAGTTTATTACCATTGATTCCACTTTGGGCATGCCTTACTGGGAAAGCTATGTATCAATACGATCAATACGACCACCTCATCGTCCGCGAACGCATCGCGCAATACCGCGACCAGGTGCAACGCCGCCTGAACGATGAGCTGACCGAGGCCGAATTCCTGCCGCTGCGCCTGCAGAATGGCCTGTATAACCAGCGCCATGCCTACATGCTGCGTATCGCCGTACCTTACGGCCTGCTGGCGTCCAAGCAGATGCGCATGTTTGCCCATATCGCGCGCAAATACGACCGCGGCTACGGCCACTTCACCACCCGCCAGAACATTCAGTTCAACTGGATCAAGCTGGAAGAGTCGCCGGACATCCTGGCCGACCTGGCAACCGTGGAAATGCACGCGATCCAGACCTCGGGCAATTGCATCCGCAACGTGACCTCCGATGAATTCGCGGGTGTGGCGGCCGACGAGATCGTCGATCCGCGTCCGTACGCCGAGGTGCTGCGCCAGTGGTCCACCTTCCACCCTGAGTTCGCCGCCCTGCCGCGCAAATTCAAAGTCGCCATCAACGGCGCCGTGGAAGACCGTGCCGCCATCGCCGTGCACGATATCGGCCTGACCGTGGTGAAGAACGAAGCCGGCGAAATCGGCTTCAAGGTGATGGTCGGCGGCGGCATGGGCCGCACCCCGATCCTGGGCAGCGTGATCCGTGAGTTCCTGCCGCGCGAGCACATGCTGACCTATATCGAAGCGATCATGCGCGTGTATAACCTGCACGGCCGCCGCGATAACAAGTACAAGGCCCGTATCAAGATCCTGCTGAAAGCCGTGGGCGTGGAAGAATTCACCCGCCAGGTGGAAGCGGAATGGGAAGACCTGAAAGGCACCGAGCAGACCCTGACGCTGGAAGAAATGGAGCGCATCATCGCCTACTTCCAGCCGCACGCATACAAGACCCTGCCAGCCATCGATCCGGCTGCAGCCCACGCCGACAACAAGGCGTTCGGCCTGTGGCTGAAGCGTAACGTCAAGCCGCACAAGGTGCCGGGCTACGCCGCTGTGGTGCTGTCGCTGAAGAAGACCGGCGTGCCGCCGGGCGATGCGACCGCCGAACAGATGGACTTCATGGCCGACCTGGCCGAGCGTTACAGCTTTGCCGAACTGCGCGTGACGCACGAACAGAACATCGTACTGGCCGACGTCGAGCAGTCGCAATTGTTCGACCTGTGGCAAGAGATCAAGGCGCAAGGCCTGGCAACGCCGAACATTGGCCTGCTGACCGACATTATCTGCTGCCCTGGCGGCGATTTCTGCTCGCTGGCCAATGCCAAGTCGATCCCGATTGCACAAGCGATTGCGGAGCGCTTCGACCGCATCGACTTCCTGCACGACATCGGCGACTTCGAGCTGAACATCTCGGGCTGCATCAACGCTTGCGGCCACCACCACGTCGGCAATATCGGCGTGCTGGGCGTGGATAAGGATGGCAGCGAATGGTATCAGGTGTCGATTGGCGGCGCGCAGGGCAACAACTCCGCGATCGGCAAGATCATCGGCCCGTCGTTCTCGGCTTCGCAAATGCCGGAAGTGATCGACCGCCTGCTGCAAGTGTATGTCCGCGAACGCACGGAAGAAGAACGCTTCGTCGATACCGCGCAGCGCCTGGGCATCGCCCCGTTCAAGGAATTTGTGTACGCCACCCCGATTGAAACCGCTGGCCGCCTGGTAGGAGAAGACGAATATGCCTAAGCAAATCATCAAGGGCCGCGAAATCGTGGCCGACGACTGGAACCTGCTGCGCGCACCGGCTGCCGAAGACGGCGCCGAGGCCGATGCGGCCACCGTGGCCGCGCTGGCGGTGCCTGCCGGCCGCGTGATCGTGCCGCTGGCGGCCTGGCTGGCGCAGCGCGACGCGCTGTCCGCCCGCGCCGACGCCGGCGAGATCGGCGTCTGGCTGGCGCCTGACGACGATCCACGCGCCCTGCGCGACGACCTGCCGCGCCTGGCGCTGGTGGCTGTCGACTTCCCGAAATTCACCGATGGCCGCGGCTACTCGCACGCCTGGAACCTGCGTTCGCGCCTGGGCTGGACCGGCGAGCTGCGCGCCATCGGCGACGTGCTGCGCGACCAGCTGTTCTCCATGCAGCGCGTCGGCTTCGACGCCTACGACACCCGCCCTGACCGCAGCATTGAGGACGCACTGAAAGGCCTGACCGTCTTCAGCGAAACCTACCAGGCATCGGTCGACCAGCGCGTGCCGCTGTTCCGCCGCCACGCCCGCCCTGCCCCAGCCACCGCCGCAACCGGAGCCTGAACATGAGCGAACTCGCAGCCCGCGTCGGACAGACGCTCGCCACGCTGGAACGTATTGCCCAAGACTATTCGCCGGCGGTATTCGCCTCCAGCCTGGCGGCGGAAGACATGGTCCTGACCGACCTGATTTTGAAGGCAGGCCTGCCGATCGGCATCTTCTCGCTGGAAACCGGCCGCCTGCACAAGGAAACCCTGGGCATGGTGGACCGCGTGCGCGAACGCTATGGCTACGAGATCGCCCTGTATCGCCCGGTGACGGCAGCCGTCACCGACCACATTATCAAGTTCGGCCACAACGCCTTCTACGACAGCGTTGAGCTGCGCAAGGAATGCTGCCGTATCCGCAAGGTCGAACCGCTGGGCCGCGCGCTGCAAGGCAAGAAAGCCTGGGTCACCGGCCAGCGCCGCGCGCAATCGAGCACCCGCGCCGAGCTGTCGGTGCAGGAAGACGACGCCGCGCACGGCATGCAGAAGTTCAATCCCCTGGCCGACTGGTCGGAAGAGGAAGTCTGGGAATACATCCGCGGCAACGAAGTGCCATACAACCCGCTGCATGACCAGGGCTTCCCTTCCATCGGCTGCGAACCGTGCACCCGCGCCATCCAGCCGGGCGAAGATGTCCGCGCCGGCCGCTGGTGGTGGGAAAAACCGGAATCGAAGGAATGCGGCCTGCACCTGGTCGACGGCAAATTGGTCCGAATTAAGAAAGTAGCCTGAACATGAACGCACTGGTAGAACAACAAGTCAATTCGCGCCACCTGGACGCGCTGGAATCGGAAGCGATCCACATCATGCGCGAGGTCGCAGCCGAATGCTCGAATCCAGCCCTGCTGTTCAGCGGCGGCAAGGATTCCGTGGTCCTGCTGCGCATCGCCGAGAAGGCCTTCCGTCCTGGTAAATTCCCCTTCCCGCTGGTGCACATCGACACCGGCCACAACTTCCAGGAAGTGATCGAATTCCGCGACCGCCGCGTGGCCGAACTGGGCGAGCGCCTGATCGTCGGCTCCGTCGAAGAATCGATCAAGAAGGGCACCGTGCGCCTGCGTAATCCGCAGACCGACTCGCGCAATGCGGCGCAAGCCGTGACGCTGCTGGAAACCATCGCCGAACACGGCTTCGACGCCTGCATCGGCGGCGCCCGCCGCGACGAGGAAAAAGCCCGCGCCAAGGAGCGTATCTTTTCCTTCCGCGACGAATTCGGCCAATGGGACCCGAAGGCGCAGCGCCCGGAACTGTGGGACCTGTATAACACCCGCGTCCACCCAGGCGAGAACATGCGCGTGTTCCCGATCTCGAACTGGACCGAGCTGGATGTGTGGCAGTACATCGCCCGCGAAAAACTGGCCCTGCCATCGATCTACTTCGCGCACGAGCGCCAGGTGATCCCGCGCAACGGCCTGCTGGTGCCGCTGACCGACCTGACCCCGGCGCGTGAAGGCGAGACCGTCGAAACCCGCGTGGTGCGCTTCCGCACCGTGGGCGACATCTCCTGCACCTGCCCTGTAGCTTCCGACGCAGCCGACGTGGATTCGATCATTGCCGAAACCGCTGTCACCGAAGTTACTGAACGCGGCGCCACCCGGATGGACGACCAGACCTCCGAAGCATCGATGGAAAAACGCAAGAAGCAAGGATATTTCTGATGAACGCACTGAACGACAACCTGAACCAGCGTAACCTGCTGCGCTTCATCACCGCCGGCTCCGTCGACGACGGCAAGAGCACCCTGATCGGCCGCCTGCTGTTCGACAGCAAGGGCATCTTCGCCGACCAGCTGGCTGCCGTATCGCGCGCCAAGCATAAGCGCACCGTAGGCGACACCATCGACCTGTCCCTGCTGACCGACGGCCTGGAAGCCGAGCGCGAACAAGGCATCACCATCGACGTGGCCTACCGCTACTTCGCCACGCCGAAGCGCAAATTCATCATCGCCGACACCCCGGGCCACGAGCAGTACACCCGCAATATGGTAACCGGCGCCTCCACCGCCGACGCCGTGATCATCCTGGTCGACGTGTCGAAAGTGAAGCTGCGCGAAGACGGCGGCGTGGACCTGCTGATCCAGACCAAGCGCCACTCCACCATCGCCCACCTGCTGCAGATCGAGCACGTGGTGGTGGCCGTGAACAAGATGGACCTGGTGAATTACGACCAGGACGTCTATGAGCGCATCGTCAAGGCCTACCGCGAATTCGCAGACACCCTGGGCATCAAGCACGTGACCACCCTGCCGCTGTCCGCACTGGCCGGCGACAATGTGGTCGAAAAGAGCGAGCGCATGGGCTGGTACCAGGGCCCTACCCTGATCGAGCTGCTGGAAGACCTGTCGGTGTACGACGAGTCGCACGCTTCCTCCTTCCGCTTCCCGGTGCAGCTGGTAGCGCGCCACAACGGCCACGAAGCAAACGACTTCCGCGGCTACATGGGCCGCATTGAAGCAGGCAGCGTCGCGGTAGGCGACAAGCTGGTGGTGCAGCCTTCCGGCCAAAGCGCCACGGTGAAAGAGATCGTCACTTTCGACGGCTCGATCCCGTTCGCCTCCGCCGGCCAGTCGGTCACCATCGTGCTGGAAGAATACGTGGACGTGTCGCGCGGCGACCTGCTGGCCTCCAGCGCGCAGCCGGCCACCCTGCTCAAGCAAGTCAGCGCCGATGTGTGCTGGCTGTCGGAGGAGCCGCTGGACCTGCGCCGCAAGTACTGGATCAAGCACGGCACCAAGCAGACCGCCGCCAAGATCACGAAAATCGACTCGATCCTTGACATCAACACCCAGCAGCGGCACGATGCAGAGGCGTTGAAGCTGAACGACGTGGCGCGCATTGCGCTCACCGTGCAGCAGCCGCTGGCGGCCGATGCCTACTCGGACATCCGCGCCACCGGCGCCTTCATCCTGATCGATGAAGTCACGCACCAGACAGTCGCCGCCGGCATGATCCGCCTCGGCGAGTAATTCATCGCCAAGGAGCCTGCGCAATGCCATACGGGAAGGTGTATCTGATTGGAGCTGGACCCGGGGCGCAGGACTTGATCACCATGCGTGGCGCACGCCTGCTGGCCCAGGCCGATGTGGTGCTGTACGACGCGCTGGTGACAGCGGAAATGCTGGAACTATGCCCGCAGGCCGAGAAAATCTCGGTCGGCAAACGGGCCGGCCAGCGTTCGGCCGCGCAGGAATTCATCAACCAGCAACTGGTTGAATGCGCGGCACGCTATCAGCTGGTCGTGCGGCTCAAGGGCGGCGATCCGATGCTGTTTGGCCGCGCCGACGAGGAATTGTCGGCGCTGGAGAAGCACGGCATCGAGGTCGAAGTCGTTCCCGGCATCACCACCGCTGTTGCTGCCGCAGCCGCCACCCTGCAGCCGCTGACCAAGCGAGGGGTGGCGCGCAGTGTGGCCTTCTTTACCTCCTCCACAGCGCCGGGGCATCCGGAAGAGCTGACGATCCCTTCCACCGACACGCTGGTCCAATACATGGGCGGCCGCGAGGCGATTGCGACTGCCACCAACCTGCTGGCGCAGGGACGCGCGCCGGAGACGCCGGTGGTGGTGATTGAGAATGTTTCTCGCCCGGACCAGCGGATTGAGCGCATCACCCTGGCCGAGTTGGCGCATGGTTTGCCGGCCGCGCATGGGCCGGTGCTGGTCATGCTGGGCAACGCCATGGCGGCGCGGGCGCACCAGAACCGGTAAACCGGTACCTGAACCGCAGGGTCAGGTACCGGTTTACCGGTTTGGGCGTAAAATACCGACCTCGCAAAAAGAGAGGTAAAAGATGAGCCAAGCCCACGACATCCTGGAGCGCGCCCGCAACGCACGCCTGGCAGGCAAATACGAAGACGCCCTGCGCGACCACCTGTGGTTCCATGAGCACGCGCTCGAAGAAGACCCAGGCCTGGCCGGCGTCCGCCTGTCCTTCGCGCTGCGCGACTGGATCTACCTGGCCGAACAATTTCCCCTGGCCCGCCGCGCCCTGCAGGCGATCCGCGACCGCGACACCCAGCGCATCCTGAACGGCGCCGCCACCCTCGGGCTCTTCCAGGACGTCAGCGCCATCAACAGCGCCCTGGGCGACGACCGCGCCACCCACGAACTGTTCACCCAACTGGACATCCAGCTGCCCGACCTGGCCAAGGACTGCGCCGACCTGGCCCTGCCTGCCCTGGTCGCGGTGGAAGACTTCCAGCTGGCGCGCCGCTACCTGCCCGACCCGGTAGCCCGCATCACCGCCCTGGCCACCCGCGTCAACGACTTCGCCGCAGAAATGGCCAAGCGCGGCAACACCTCATCCGCCCCGCAACTGCTGGCCTTCGTGCTGAACTACGCCAAGGAAGTACGCCTGGTAGTGGAAGTGCTGCGCCGCCTGGGCGAAGATGAAGAAGTGGCCAAGGCCAGCAGCGCCGCCCTGGAAGCTTTGAAATCGGACGCTTTGCGCGACGCCGTCCAGCGTGAATTCGAAAATCCCGGCAGCACCATCGCCGCCATGGTGGCTCACGCCAAAGGCGAAGGCAAGGAAGACAAGCAGTAATCCGTCATCGCCCTGAGCACGTCCGGGTCCTCGCCCACCGCGCCCACGGCGCGGATCGCGACACCCGGATGCGCCAGGCGCATCTCATCCAGGAGCAGCGGCAGGTCACGCAGCACATGGCCGCCCTGCCCCAGGAATACCGGCACCACCGTCACATCATCCACGCCCTTCGCGGCCAAGTCCGCCACCCGCTCCGGCAGGCGCGGCGACATCAGCTCCAGGAAAGCCAGCGACACGTCGACATCCGGCGCACGTGCGGCGACCATGTCACGCAGGCGCTCGAACGGCGCCGCCCAGCTGGCGGAACGCGCGCCGTGCGCAAACAGCACCAGTGCCCGGCCGCCCATGCTAGTGCCGCTCCACCCAGTAAAGCGCGGCCAGCGCCAGCAGCAGATACAGCAAGCTAGGCATCAGCGCGGTGAGGAAGGCCGGCAGCGCCGACAGCAGGCCGATATGCGAGAACAGCGTATTCACCAGCAGGAAGCTGACGCCGATCATGATGCCGATGAAGATCTTCAGGCTCACGCCGCCGGCGCGGGTGTGCAGGTAGGCGAAAGGCAGCGCCAGCGCCATCAGCACGAAGATCGCCAGCGGGTCGAACAGCTTTTTCCAGAAGGCGATCTTGAAGCGCTCCGTGCCCTGCTTGTTCTCCTGCAGGTGGCGCGTGTAGACCGCAAGTTCGGCTGCCGACATGCGCTCGGGATCGGAGCGCGACACCGACAGGATCTTCGGCGTGATTTCGGAGATCAGCTCCTTGGTAGCGTACTGCTTGATCTCCACCGCGCCGGATGCCTGGGCAAAGTTATTGGCCAGGTTGGCTTCCGCGCCTTCCACGGCCAGGGCCGGGTTGCTGAAGATATTCTCGGTCACCTCGTTCAGGCGCCAGGTGTTTTTGCCCTCGAAGACGGCGGTCTTCGCCAGGGTCATGGTGCGCAGGCGGAAAGCGGTATCGAAGTCATACAGCTTGACATCGATCAGCTGGCCGTCCGAGCGCACCTCGCGCACATTGAAGAAGCGCGTACCCAGCGTGACGCCGGTCATGCCCTCGCTCTTGATAATGTCCTTGGTCCACATACCGGAGCGGAACTCCGACGACACCGTCGCACCGCGCCCGGTCAGGCGCAGTTTCTCCGCCAGCGGCGCCAGGCGCGGCGTCACCAGCTCGCCGAAGATGAAAGCGATGGCAACCAGCACCACGCCAACCTTGCCGACCATAACGGCGGCCATGCGCGTGGACATCGATGCCGCACGCATGATCGTGAATTCCGATGTCGAAGCAAACTGCGCCATCGTATAGATGGTGCCGATCAGCGCCGCCACCGGCAGCACCTCATTCACGTGCTGCGGGATCATGGCCAGCGTGAACAAGGCCGCGTGCTCCATGCCGTAGCCGTTCTTGCCCACCACCGGCAGCTCGCCGGTCAGGTCGAAGAAGGCTTGCAGGCCGAGCAGCGCGGCCAGCGCGAACGCCACCGACTGCAGGATCGAGACAAAGAAATAGCGCTGCAGGATCTTCATTTTCCGCCTCCGCGCTTGAAGGCCGCCCACAGGGCGCGCGGATGGTAGCGGTGGTTCACGTTCAAACGCCAGGCGAACAGCGCCAGCACGGTGACAGCCATGCCCAAATGCAGCGGCCACCAGGACATGCCGAAGTTGAACTTGCCGCGGCGGATACCGGATTCAATCACCGTGATCAGGTTGTTATAAGTGAAGAAGATCAGCACCGCAATAATCAGGTTGGCGGCACTACCGGCGCGCGGATTAACAAAGCCAAGCGGAATCGCAAGCATCACCAGCGCCGCGCATGCCAGCGGCTGCGACAGGCGCCACATCAATTCTGCCTTGGCCGGCTCGCTGCCTGCCGCCACCAGCTCCATGGTCGGCAAGGACCTGACTTCCTTCTGCCCGCCCGACTCCGACGCCTGCTGCGACACCCGCATGCTGTAGCGCTCAAATTCCATGCTCTGGAAATCGGCGTCGCCCGGCTTGCCCTGGTAGCGGCGGCCGTTTTTCAATACCAGGTGGCGGTCGCCCGATGGCAGCGTCTCGATCACACCCTCGCTGGCAACGACCACGGAGGTGCCCTTGGCATCGACCTGGTTGACGAACACATTGCGCACCACGGCGCTGCTGCCCGACACGCCTTCAACAAAGAAGATGCGGTTGGCCGAGGAGGATTCCTTGAACTGCCCCGGCGACACCTTCTGCAAGTCTTCGCGCTTGGCGAAACGGTCCACGTACTCCGCGCTTTTCGAGCGCGCCCACGGGGTTGCATAGAAACTGAGCACGCCGGTCGTCACGATCAGGGGCAAGGCATACATCAGCACCGGCTTGATGAAACGGGTCAGGCTGACACCGGACGCAAACCACACCACCATCTCCGAATCCTTGTAGATGCGGGTTACCACCATTAACACGGAAATAAAACTGGTGAAAATCAGGACAATTGGCAGATAATTCAGGGCTGCGAACGCAATAAGCGCGATGACATCGCCAGGCGCAACCTTACCGCCGGCGGCTTGCCCGAGAATTTTGATCAGGGTCCACGTCAGAAGGATCGAGAACAGAACCGTAAAGGAAGCCCCGGCAGAGCTGACCAGCTCACGGCGGAGGGCGCGATGGAAAATCATTCGACGTTTATAATTCGTTCTACAAAATTAAGGAGAAACCAAATGGACTTTAGCATAAAAGCATTCGACGCCAAGAACACCATCGCCACCGCCAAGAGCGGCTGCGTCGTGGTCGGCGTCTTCGAAAACAAGAAACTCTCGAAAGCGGCTAAAGCCCTCGACAGCGCCGGTGAAATCACTGCAGCGCTGAAGTCCGGCGACATCACCGGCAAAGCCGGCACCACCCTGCTGCTGCGCGGCCTGAAGGGCGCGGCCGCCGAGCGCGTGCTGCTGGTAGGCCTGGGCAGCGACGAAGCCGTCGCCGAAAAAGCCATCGCCTCCGCTCTCGGCGCCGCCATCAAGGCGCTGGGCACCGTGGCTTCGACGGACGCTATTATCGCACTGCCACTGGATGAAGTGAAAGGCCGCGACGTCAACTGGGCTATCCGCACCGCCGTCATCGCCGGCCGCGAAGCCGTGTACCGCACCGACGTACAGAAATCCAAGAAAGACCCAGCCTGGACCGGCCCTAAGAAAGTCGCCCTGGCCGTCGCTAATACCGCCGCTACCAAGCTGGCGCTGTCGCAGGCGGTCGCCATCGCCAACGGCATGGAGCTGACCAAGGACCTGGGCAACCTGTCGGCCAACGTCTGCACCCCGACCTACCTGGCCAACACCGCCAAGAAGCTGGCCAAGGACTTCGGCTTTGAAGTCGAAATCCTGGACCGCAAGCAGATGGAAGCCCTGAAGATGGGTTCCTTCCTGTCCGTCACCAACGGCTCCGAGCAGGCGCCTAAATTCATCGTCCTGAAGCACAAAGGCGGCAAGGCCAAGGAAGCCCCGACCGTCCTGGTGGGCAAAGGCATCACCTTCGACACCGGCGGCATCTCGATCAAGGCCGGTCCTGGCATGGATGAGATGAAATACGATATGTGCGGCGCCGGCTCCGTGCTGGGAACCTTCCGCGCGATCGGCGAGATGGGCCTGAAGTCCAACGTGATCGGCATCGTGGCCGCTTGCGAAAACATGCCTTCCGGCCGCGCCACCAAGCCGGGCGACATCGTCACCTCGATGAACGGCCTGACCATCGAGATCCTGAACACCGACGCCGAAGGCCGCCTGATCCTGTGCGACGCGCTGACCTACGCTGAGCGCTTCAACCCGGCCGCCGTGATCGACGTGGCGACCCTGACCGGCGCCTGCATCGTGGCCCTGGGCCACCACAACAGCGGCATCTTCGCCCGTGACGACGACGCCGGCAACGCGCTGGCGGACGCCCTGCTGGCATCCGGCAAAGCCACCGGCGACACCGCATGGCGCCTGCCGATCGGCGAGCAGTACAACGAGCAGCTGAAGTCCAACTTCGCCGACCTGGCCAATATCGGCACCCCTGGCGGCGCATCCTGCACCGCTGCCGCCTTCCTGGAAAACTTCACCCGCAAGTATCCATGGGCGCACGTCGATATCGCCGGCACCGCCTGGAAATCGGGTGGCGCGAAAGGCGCGACCGGCCGTCCAGTCCCGCTGCTGGCCAACTTCCTGATCGGCCGCGCAGGCTGATAAAAAAAAGCCGGGGGAACCTGGCTTTTTTAATAGATGGACGTCGGTGACGGTTGCTGCGGCGGTGCACCGCGTGCGGCGGCGCCCTCCCCGCGCTGCAGGATCACTGTCAGCGTGGATGGCAGGTCGAACCCGGCGCCAGTCTGCTTGTCGACATACTGGCCCGCGCCCAGCGTAAAGATGATATTGCCCCACTTGGATGCATTCTGGCGCGCTTCGATCTGATCGAAGGCCCAGACATCCTCGCGGCGACAGTCGACCACGAGCGGCTGGGTGCTCTTGTGCACCGTCACCCGCCCGGGAGAAGTGACAAACCAGCGCCCCTTATCGTTCGACAGTACGCAGCCGATACCGGACACCTGCTGGTGGTCCAGCACAGTCTGCACGAGTACCGTCTGCTCAGTCGAATCGAACAGGGTTGCGCAACCGCCCAACGCCGCTGCGGCCAGGGCAGCGGACGCGGCTCGGCTCAGCCTGAATGGCAGACTCATTCGCCCGATTGGGCTTTTTTCTGCTTGAGGCCCTGGATGACGTGCATGATATCGTCCATGCCCCCGCCACCACCCAGCCCCTGGAACGCGTCGAGGACTTCGTTCAGGACTTGGTTACGCACTTCTGCGTCGGCTGTAGCCATAGCAACTGGTCGCTGGGCCGAGGCCGTGGCAGCGCGTGCCGCCGTCGCTTCCTTGGCCGACTTGCGGCCAGCTGGCGACTTGCCATGTTCCAGCGCCGCTTGCCAAATCAGCCAACGACGTTGCGTTTCGTAGACCAGATACTCGTCTGGCTTGTCTTCGCGCCGGCGGACGATCTGACCGTCCTTTTGCGCCCATGCTTCGAATGCAGATCGCATGTTATTCCTTTAATGTGCAGTGCCTGTTAAATCGGAATTAGTTTCCGTATATTACCACTTATTGACGTACGGCAATACTCTATCCGTTGCAAATAAGCAAAAATACCCAGCTTCGAGGAAACAACTTCGATACCAACCTGTTTGTCTAATTACGTTTACGGTTGTTGATAGCGTAATTTTAGTACCAATCTGATAACTATGAAGCACTATTGGAAATTTTTTTTTCGCTGCGCCCTTTTTGCTACAAGAAAGCGCAATTTTGATGACACTACAGAATCATTGTTTGGCTCAAAAACGACAGCTTCACAGACCGTAGCAAGTATTGATAAGATCAGCGCCCACGCAACTTGAAGGATAGTTATGAAACTGGCCACCTGGAATGTTAACTCATTGAATGTTCGCTTGCCGCACGTTACGAAATGGCTGGGCGAGAACCCGGTGGATGTACTCTGCATCCAGGAAACCAAGCTCACCGACGACAAGTTCCCGGTCAAGGAAATCGAGGAGATGGGCTACCAGGTTGCATACAGCGGTCAGAAGACTTACAACGGCGTCGCCATCCTGTCGCGCCATCCGATGGAAGACGTGGTCAAGAACAACCCGAAATATCCGGACGAACAGCAGCGCATCCTGGCCGCCACCATCAACGGCATCCGCGTGGTGAGCGCCTATGTGCCGAACGGCCAGGCGCTGGATTCGGATAAGTACACTTATAAACTGGGCTGGCTGGCGGCCTTCCGCGACTGGCTGGGCGAAGAGCTGGCACGCAACCCGCACCTGGCGGTGCTGGGCGACTACAACATCGTGCCCGACGTGCGCGACACCCACGACCCGGCCATGGAAGGCGATATCTTCTGCTCGGACAAAGAGCGGGCCGCCCTGCAGGCGGTACTGGACCTGGGCCTGCACGATTCCTTCCGCCTGTTCGAGCAGCCGGAAAAAACCTTCTCGTGGTGGGATTACCGCATGCTGGGCTTCCAGAAGAACAAAGGCCTGCGCATCGACCATGTGCTGCTGTCGGAGCCATTGAAGGCACGCTGCTTGTCCTGCGTAATCGACCGCGCGCCGCGCAAGTGGCAGCAGCCGTCCGACCACGCGCCGGTGATTGCGACGCTGGGTACTTAAGCCGCCCTGCGGTCCATCATGAGCTGGGCGCGCACGCCCAGCACCGGCTTGGAGAACAGGTAACCCTGGGCGTAGGTACAGCCTTGCTGGCGCAGCAGGGCAAACTGCCCTTCCGTCTCCACCCCTTCCGCCACCACCGATAGCTGCAGGCTGTCCGACAGCGCGATGATCGCGGCCACGATGGCGCGGTCTTCGGCACTCTCTTCCAGGTCCTTGATGAAGGCGCGGTCGATCTTGATCTTGCGCACCGGGAAACGCTTCAGGTAAGCCAGCGAGGAATAGCCGGTGCCGAAGTCGTCGATCGACAGGCGGATGCCCATCGCATTGATCTGCCCCAGGATATCCAGCGTCTGCTCGCCGTGCTGCATCAGCGCGGTTTCCGTGATTTCGAATTCGATCAGCGCCGGGTCGATGCCGGTTTCATCCAGCGTGCGGCGGATCGAGTCGACCAGGCCGCGGTGCATGAACTGGCGCGCCGACAGGTTGATCGCCATCGGCACCGGCGCCATGCCCTGGCGCTGCCATTCCACGCTTTGCTCGCAGGCGCGGCGCAGCACCCATTCGCCGATCGGCACGATCAGGCCATTCTCTTCGATCAGCGGGATGAACTGGTCCGGCATCACCAGCCCGCTCGACGGACGGCGCCAGCGCAGCAGCACTTCCAGCGTAGCCAGGCGGCGCGTGGCGATATCCATGATCGGCTGGTAGTGCAGCTCGAACTGGCCGAGCTGCAGCGCCGAGCGCAGGCTGCTCTCCATCTCGAAATGCAGGGCCGCCGCCGTGTTCATCTCTTCGTTGAAGTACTGGTAATTGTTACGGCCCGAGGCCTTGGCGTGGTACATCGCCGCGTCGGCATTGCGCATCAGGGTGGCGACGTCGTTGCCGTCGTCCGGATAGGTGCAGATGCCGATCGATGGCGTGATGTGCAGCAGGCGTCCTTCCAGCGGGATCGGCTCGGACAGCGTGTCGATGATCTTCTGCGCCACATGGCTCGATTCTTCGGTATTGCGGATGCCCGGCAGCAGCACCACGAATTCGTCGCCGCCCAGGCGCGCCACGGTGTCGCTGGCGCGCACCGCACCCACCAGGCGCCCCGCCACTTCCTTCAGCAGCGCGTCGCCGGTCATATGGCCTAGCGAGTCGTTGATGGTCTTGAAGCGATCCAGGTCGATGAACATCACCGCCAGGCGGCGCTCGGAACGCTGGGCGGCCAGCATGGCGCGGTCCAGGCGGTCTGCCAGCAGGGCGCGGTTCGGCAGGCCGGTCAGGCTGTCGTGGTAAGCCATGTGGTGCACGCGGGCCTCGGCCTGGCGGCGCTCCACGATCTCGGCCTGCAGCTGGGCATTGGCGCCCGCCAGTTCGGCGGTGCGTTCCAGCACGCGCACTTCCAGCTCGTCGCGCGCGCGACGCACCGCTTCGGCGGCTTCGCGGCGCGAGGTCACGTCGTCGATCAGCCATACCGAGCGGCCCTTCGGGTCGGCCATGTCGAACGGGCGGCCCGACAGGCGCGCCCAGAAACTGCTGCCGTCCTTGCGCACCAGCTGGTATTCGTAGGAGCTGGCGTGGCCGGCCAGGAATTCCTTCTCGGTCGCCTTGCGTGCGGCGTCCCAGGCGGCCAGGTCGGGGTAGAAAGTCTGCACGCTGACGCCGGCCATTTCGCCGGGGCCGTAGCCGAACAGCTCCTCCATCTTGGCGTTGCAGCGCAGGTTGCGGCCTTTTTCGCAGACGGAAATGCCCATCACGGCGCTATCCAGGATGGCCTGGTTTTCCAGCAGCGCGTTGCGCAGCGATTCCTCATCCTGCTTTTGCGCAGTGCGGTCTTCGATGATCCAGATCGTGCCCTGGGTCGGGTCGTCCGGGTTCACCACATAGCCGATCAGCTGCGCCCAGAAGTCGCTGCCGTCCTTGCGGCGCATCAGCGTCTCGCAGTGGAAGTGCTTGCCCTGGCTGAGCAGAGGCCCGGCCACGGCGCCGACCCGTGCATAGGTTTCATCATCCGGATAGATGGTGCGGCCCGGCATGCCCAGCACCTCGTCGCCCTGGTAGCCGAACATGTCGGCAAAGCCGCGGTTATAGCGCGTGATGATGCGGTTCTTGGTGAACAGGATGGAGATCGAGGCATTGGTCATGATCGCCTCGACTTCCAACTGGGTCTGGCGCGACAGGGTTACGTCTTCCAGGATCCAGATGGTGCCGCCCTGGTTATGCTCCTCGTCGACCGCCTTGGCGCGCACGCGGCACAGGATCTTGCTGCCGTCCTTGCGCATCAACTGGCACTCGTGCAGCTCGAACAATTCGCCAGCGCTCAGGAACGGGCCGGCCAGCAGGCCGAATTCCGCGTGCTGCTCCGGCGTTTCGAACAACGCCGACGCCTTCTTGCCGCGCAGCTCTTCCAGCGCATACCCGAACATCTCGGCCAGGCGCGGGTTGACGGTCAGGATCTCGGTATTCTTGGTGAACAGGATGCCGACCGAAGCATTGTCCAGGATCGCTTTCTGTTCCAGCAGCAGGCGCCCCATCGCATCGGTGGCCATGTGCTGCTCGTTGGTGTCTTCCAGGATGAAGACCACGCCCTCGCGCGGGTCGGTCGGATCCAGCGCGCGACCGTTGGTGCGGCACCAGAACAGCGTGCCGTCGCGGCGCCGCAATTGCAGTTCGACCGCGATCGACTTGCCCTGCTCCAGCAGCGGGAAATATTCGTCGCGGATGCGCTCCGCTTCTTCCAGCGTCGGATACAGCACGGCGCTGGGCGCGGTTTCCAGCTCATGCCGTGCATAACCAAACATTTCAGCAGCACGCATATTGCATTCGACGATCTGGCCGCCCTTGGCCAGGATGATGCCGACCGCCGCGTTTTCCAGGATGGCCTGCTGCTCCAGCATGGCCTTGCGCAGCGCGCGCTGGTCGCGCTGGGCGCTGCTGATGTCGTTGAAGATGATGGTGGCGCCGCCTTCCAGCCCGCCCGGCAGCGCCTTGACGGTCAGTTGCACGGCCACATAGTTGCCGCTGGCGTTGGTCAGCACACTGTCCCACTTGGGGGCGGTGCGCGGCGCCATATGCGGCAAGGCGGCGGAGTCGACCAGCGCCGCCTGCAGCTGGGCGCTGGCTTCGGCGCGCACGTGGCGCGCAAACACGTCGAGGATATTGCGGCCGCGCGGGTCCGACTGGAGCAAGGCCTCGAATTCTTCGTTGGAGGCGAATACCGTCCCGTCGGCATCGCACGCGCAAGCGGGCATCCCGATCAGTTGCAAAGCATTGGCAACCACTCCGACGTGACTCAAGACTTGATTCATGACCCCTGGGCTTTTCAGTATCCTGAAGATCTTAACTTACAACCCAGTCGGCGAAAAGAAAAGCCCGGCCAGGCCGGGCTTATATGCAACAAATTTAACTTTAGTTGCCTGGGATCCTTACCCAGCCTTCCATCAGCACCCTTGCGCTGCGGCTCATGATGGCTTTTTTCACCGTCCATTCACCGTTTTCCTGGGTCGCCTGGGCGCCCACGCGCAGCGTGCCGGATGGGTGGCCGAAGCGCACCGCTTCGCGCTCACCGCCGCCGGCCGCAATATTGACCAGCGTGCCAGGAACGGCGGCTGCCGTGCCGATGGCGACAGCGGCGGTGCCCATCATGGCGTGGTGCAGCTTGCCCATCGAGAGCGCGCGCACCAGCAGGTCGATATCGACAGCCTGCACCTGCTTGCCGCTGGAGGCGGCGTAGCTGGCAGGTGGTGCGACGAAGGCGACTTTCGGTGTGTGCTGGCGGGTGGCCGCTTCGCTCACGTCCTTGATCAGGCCCATACGCAGCGCGCCGTGGGCGCGGATAGTCTCGAACTTCGCCAGCGCGGCTGGGTCGCCGTTGATGGCTTCCTGCAGCTCGGTGCCGGTGTAGCCGATGGCGTCGGCGTTGACGAAGATGGTCGGGATGCCGGCGTTGATCATGGTGGCCTTCAGCGTGCCGACGCCAGGTACCTCCAGGTCGTCGACCAGGTTCCCGGTCGGGAACATCGAGCCGCCTGCGCCCTCTTCTTCCGCCGCCGGATCCATGAACTCCAGCTGCACTTCAGCGGCCGGGAAGGTCACGCCATCGAGCTCGAAGTCGCCGGTTTCCTGCACTTCGCCATTGGTCATCGGCACGTGGGCGATGATGGTCTTGCCGATATTGGCTTGCCAGATGCGCACCACGGCCATGCCGTCGCGCGGCACGCGGGCCGGGGCCACCAGGCCGCCGCTGATGGCGAAGGCGCCCACCGCAGCGGACAGGTTGCCGCAGTTGCCGCTCCAGTCGACGAAGGCCTTGTCGATGCTGACCTGGCCGAACAGGTAATCGACGTCGTGGTCGGCGCGGTTGGAGGCGGACAGGATCACCGTCTTGCTGGTGCTCGAGGTCGCACCGCCCATGCCGTCGATCTGCTTACCGTACGGGTCAGGGCTGCCGATCACGCGCAGCAGCACATCATCGCGCGCCTTGCCCGGCACCTGGGCGGCCTCCGGCAAGTCTTGCAGCCGGAAGAACACGCCCTTGCTGGTGCCGCCACGCATATAGGTGGCGGGGATCTTGATTTGCGGTTTGTGTGCCATTTATGCCGCCGCCTTTGCCGATTCCAGGAAGTCCTGGGCGAAGCGCTGCAGCACACCGCCGGCCTCGTAGATCGATACGTCTTCCGACGAGTCGAGGCGGCAGGTGACCGGCACTTCGACGCGTTCGCCGTTTTTGCGGTGGATCACCAGGGTCAGCGTGGCGCGCGGCGCGCGCTGGCCAATCACGTCGTAGGTCTCGGTGCCGTCCAGGCCCAGCGTCAGGCGGTTCACGCCGGGCTTGAACTCCAGCGGCAACACGCCCATGCCCACCAGGTTGGTGCGGTGGATACGCTCGAAGCCTTCAGCCACGATCGCTTCCACGCCAGCCAGGCGCACACCCTTGGCGGCCCAGTCGCGCGAGGAACCCTGGCCGTAGTCGGCGCCGGCGATCACGATCAGCGGCTGCTTGCGGTCCATATAGGTTTCGATGGCTTCCCACATGCGGGTCACTTTGCCATCCGGCTCAACGCGCGCCAGCGAACCGGCCTTGATGCTGCCGTCGGCATTGCGCACCATCTCGTTCTTCAGGGTCGGGTTGGCGAAGGTCGCGCGCTGCGCGGTCAGGTGGTCGCCGCGGTGGGTGGCGTAGGAGTTGAAGTCCTCTTCCGGCAGGCCCATCTTGTGCAGGTATTCGCCAGCAGCGGAGTCCATCATGATCGCGTTCGACGGCGACAGGTGGTCGGTGGTGATGTTATCGCCCAGCAGCGCCAGCGGACGCATGCCCTTCAGCGTGCGCTCGCCTGCCAGCGCGCCTTCCCAGTACGGTGGACGGCGGATGTAGGTCGATTGCGGACGCCAGTCGTACAGCGGCTCGGCGCGCTCGCCCGCGTCGGCGCTGCGCGCAAACATCGGGATGTAGACCTTGCGGAAGTGGTCCGGCTTGACGGAGGAAGCGACGATGGCGTCGATTTCCTCGTCGCTCGGCCACAAGTCCTTCAGGGTAATCGGCTTGCCGGCGGCATCGTGGCCCAGCACATCCTTCTCGATATCGAAGCGGATGGTGCCGGCGATGGCGTAGGCCACCACCAGCGGCGGCGAGGCCAGGAAGGCTTGCTTGGCATACGGGTGGATACGGCCGTCGAAGTTGCGGTTGCCCGACAGGACGGCGGTGGCGTACAGGTCGCGCTCCACCACTTCCTTCTGGATCACCGGGTCCAGCGCGCCGGACATGCCGTTGCAGGAGGTGCAGGCGTAAGCCACGACGCCGAAGCCCAGCTTTTCCAGCTCAGGCATCAGGCCGGCTTCCTCCAGGTACAGGGTCACGGCCTTGGAGCCGGGCGCCAACGAGGACTTGACCCACGGCTTGCGCAGCAGCCCGTGCTTGTTCGCATTGCGTGCCAGCAGGCCGGCGGCGATCATATTGCGCGGGTTATTGGTGTTGGTGCAGCTGGTGATGGCGGCAATGATCACGGCGCCGTCAGGCATCTTGCCCGGCTCGTTCTCCACCACGCCCGAGATGCCGCGCGCGGCCAGCTCACTGGTCGGCACGCGCTTGTGCGGGTTGGATGGGCCGGCGATGTTACGCACCACGCTCGACAGGTCGAACTTCAGTACGCGCTCATACTCCACCTTCGCCAGGTCGTCCGACCACAGGCCGGTGTGCTTGGCGTAGGTTTCCACCAGCGCCACCAGCTCGTCGTCGCGGCCGGTCAGCTTCAGGTACTTGATGGTTTGCGCGTCGATGGAGAACATCGCAGCGGTGGCGCCGAATTCCGGCGCCATGTTCGAGATGGTGGCGCGGTCGCCCAGGGTCAGCGCGGTGGAACCTTCGCCGTAGAACTCCAGGTAGGCCGACACCACTTTTTCCTTGCGCAGGAACTCGGTCAGCGCCAGCACGATGTCGGTCGCGGTGATGCCTGGCTGCGGCTTGCCGGTCAGCTCAACGCCGATAATGTCCGGCAGGCGCATCCAGGATGCGCGGCCCAGCATCACGGTTTCCGCTTCCAGGCCGCCCACGCCGATAGCGATCACGCCCAGCGCATCCACCATCGGGGTGTGGGAGTCGGTGCCGACCAGGGTGTCCGGGTAGGCCACGCCGTCGGTTACCTGGATCACCGGCGACATGCGCTCGAGGTTGATCTGGTGCAGGATGCCGTTACCCGGCGGGATCACGTCGACGTTCTGGAACGCCTTCTTGGTCCAGTTGATGAAGTCGAAGCGGTCTTCGTTACGGCGGTCTTCAATGGCGCGGTTCTTATTGAACGCGTCCGGATCGAAACCGCCGCATTCCACGGCCAGCGAGTGGTCGACCACCAGCTGGGTCGGCACCACCGGGTTGACCAGGGCTGGATCGCCGCCCTGCTCCGCGATCGCGTCGCGCAGGCCGGCCAGGTCCACCAGGGCGGTCTGGCCCAGGATGTCGTGGCACACCACGCGCGCCGGGAACCATGGGAAGTCCAGGTCGCGCTTGCGCTCGATCAGCTGTTCCAGCGACGCCTTCAGCGTAGCCGGGTCGCAGCGGCGCACCAGGTTTTCGGCCAGCACGCGCGAGGTGTACGGCAGCGTGGCATAGGCGCCTGGCTTGATCGCGTCGACGGCTTCACGCGCGTCGAAGTAATCGAGCTTGGTGCCTGGCAGTTGTTTGCGGTATTGGCTGTTCATGATTACTTGCGGTCCTTGATCGGTACGAAGGCCAGGTCTTCAGGGCCAACGTAGTTGGCGCTAGGACGGATGATCTTGTTGTCGATACGCTGCTCGATAATGTGCGCGGACCAGCCCGAGGTACGGGAGATCACGAACAGTGGGGTGAACATGGCGGTCGGCACGCCCATCATGTGGTAGGACACGGCGGAGAACCAGTCCAGGTTCGGGAACATCTTCTTCACTTCCCACATCACGGATTCCAGGCGCTCGGCGATGTCGAACATCTTGGTCGAACCGGCTTCCTGCGACAGCTTGCGCGCCACTTCCTTGATCACCACGTTACGAGGGTCGGAAACGGTGTACACAGGGTGGCCGAAGCCGATCACAACTTCCTTGTTGGCCACGCGGTTGCGGATGTCGGCTTCTGCCTCGTCCGGGTTCTCGTAGCGCTGCTGGATGTCCAGCGCGACTTCGTTGGCGCCGCCGTGCTTGGGGCCGCGCAACGCGCCGATCGCGCCGGTGATGGCGGAGTGGATGTCGGAACCGGTGCCGGCGATCACGCGGCTGGTGAAGGTCGAAGCATTGAACTCGTGCTCCGCGTACAGGATCAGGGAGGTGTGCATTGCACGTACCCAGCTGTCGCATGGCTTCTCGCCGTGCAGCAGGTGCAGGAAGTGGCCGCCGATCGAGTCGTCGTCGGTTTCCACGTCGATGCGCTTGCCGTTGTGGCTGAAGTGGTACCAGTACAGCAGCATGGAGCCGAACGATGCCATCAGGCGGTCGGCGATATCGCGCGCGCCGGCGATGTTGTGGTCGTCCTTCTCCGGCAGGCAGCAGCCCAGTACGGACACGCCGGTGCGCATCACGTCCATCGGGTGGGCGGAAGCCGGCAGGGCTTCCAGCGCGGACTTCACGGCTTGCGGCAGGCCGCGCAGGGCCTTCAGCTTGGACTTGTAGCCTTTCAGTTCGGCCGTGGTTGGCAGCTTGCCGTGCACCAGCAGGTAGGCGATTTCTTCGAATTCGCAGGTGGTGGCGACGTCCAGGATATCGTAGCCGCGATAGTGCAGGTCATTGCCGGTCTTGCCGACGGAGCACAGGGCGGTATTGCCGGCGGCAACACCGGACAGGGCGACGGATTTTTTAGGCTTGAAAGCTGGGGCTTGTTCGGTCATTTGGGAATCTCCTCGGATCGTATGATTATTTTTTAGCGGCTGCGAACAGTGCATCCAGCTTCTGTTCGAAATCGTGGTAGTTGATGCGCTCGTACAGTTCGGCGCGGGTCTGCATGGTGTCGACCACGTTCTGCTGGGTGCCGTCGCGGCGGATTGCGGTGTACACGTTTTCGGCAGCCTTGTTCATGGCGCGGAAAGCGGACAGCGGGTACAGCACCAGGCCCACGTCGGCGGACTTCAGTTCTTCCACGGTGAACAGCGGGGTCGAGCCGAATTCGGTGATATTGGCCAGGATTGGCACTTTCACGGCAGCGGCGAACTGCTTGTACATGTCCAGCGAGATCATCGCTTCAGGGAAGATCATGTCGGCGCCGGCTTCCACGCAGGCCACCGCGCGGTCGATAGCGGCATCCAGGCCTTCCACTGCCAGCGCGTCGGTGCGGGCCATGATCACGAAGTTTTCGTCGGTACGCGCATCGACGGCGGCCTTGATACGGTCCACCATCTCGCCCTTGGAGACGATTTCCTTGCCCGGACGGTGGCCGCAACGCTTGGCGCCCACCTGGTCTTCGATATGCATCGCAGCGGCGCCGAACTTGATCATCGACTTCACGGTGCGCGCCACGTTGAAGGCGGAGGCGCCGAAGCCGGTATCCACGTCGACCAGCAGCGGCAGGTCGCACACGTCGGTGATGCGGCGCACGTCGGTCAGCACGTCGTCCAGGCTGGAGATGCCCAGGTCAGGCAGGCCCAGGGAGCCGGCTGCAACGCCGCCGCCCGACAGGTAGATCGCCTTGAAACCGGCGCGCTTGGCCAGCAGGGCGTGGTTGGCGTTGATGGCGCCCACCACCTGCAGTGGGGATTCTTCTTGCACGGCCTTGCGGAAGGCGGCGCCGGCGGAGTATTGGCTCATTGAAGTCCTTTCAGAAACGGATTGTTTGCCGTCCATACTGCAAGCTGCGTGCCAGCTGGGCCAAGCCAGCAAAATCAAGCACTTGCAACGCGGGCGCCGTAGTATAATGTTTCACATTGAAACATGAAACGCTTCAGGCGAAACATGAGACATTCCACGCCCCTGCCCTTCGATCCCGCCGACAAACCGGTCATCTGGACCGTTTCCGTCTCGCGCCTGTCCGAGCTGTTCCGCGACATCACACTGGAATACGACGCGCTGGCAGACATCGAGCCGATCAACCTTGGCTTCGACGAAGCGGCGCGCCACATCCGCGAGCGGCTGGCGACGGAGCGCTGCGATGCCGTGATCGCCGCCGGCTCCAACGCGGCCTACCTGAAAGGCCGCCTTTCCGTGCCGGTGGTCATCGCCAAGGCCAGCGGCTTCGATTTCATGCAGGCGCTGGCGCGTGCCCGCCGCATCTCGGACCGCATCGGCGTGATCACCTATCAGGAAGATATGCCGGCGCTGGCGGAATTCGCCACCACCTTCGGCGTCCCGATCGCGCAGCGTACCTATGCCACCGAGGAGGATGCGCGCGCCCAGATCAACGACCTGAAAGCGGCGGGCATCAAGGCGATTGTCGGTGCCGGCCTGATCACCGACCTGGCCGAGGAAGCCGGCCTGACGGGCGTCTTCGTCTACT
The DNA here is from genome assembly GCF_038440195.1 of Pseudoduganella sp. OTU4001. Taxonomy (NCBI): domain Bacteria; kingdom Pseudomonadati; phylum Pseudomonadota; class Betaproteobacteria; order Burkholderiales; family Oxalobacteraceae; genus Pseudoduganella; species Pseudoduganella sp. OTU4001. Next base: position 29,948 of record NZ_JASATG010000018.1, read on the forward strand.
CCGCCGCCTCGATCCGCCAGGCCTTTGACGATGCGCTGGAACTGGCGCGCCTGGCGCAACTGGAAACTGGCCGCAGCCGCCGGCCGGCCGTCGCCGACACGCTGCGCGCCAAACATGGCCTGGCCGACCTGCGCGGCGAGTCGGACGCCATGGAGCGCGTGCGCCAGGCGGTGGTGCTGTATGCGAAGTCGCCCGCCACGGTGCTGATCCAGGGCGAGACCGGCTGCGGCAAGGAGCTGGTGGCGCAGGCCATCCACCGCGAATCACCGCGCATGCTGGGCGGCGCCAATCGGCCTTTCGTGGCGGTCAATTGCGGCGCCATTGCGGAATCGCTGCTGGAATCGGAACTGTTCGGGCATGAGGAAGGCGCCTTTACCGGCGCCCGGCGCGGCGGCCATGCGGGGCTGTTCGAAGCGGCCAACCGGGGCACGCTGTTCCTGGACGAGATTGGCGAAATGCCGCTCACTTTGCAAACGCGCCTGCTGCGCGTGCTCGAAGAGCGCGAGGTAGTGCGGGTCGGCGGCACGCGGCCGATCCCGGTCAGCGTGCGCATTATAAGCGCCACCCACTGCGACCTGGAGGCGCGCGTGCGCGAGGGCCGCTTCCGCGCGGACCTGTTCTACCGCCTGGCCGTGCTGCGGCTGTCGCTGCCGCCGTTGCGCGAGCGGCCGAACGATATCCTGCCCCTGGCGGAATGGTCGCTGCGCACAGCGCTCGCCAGCCTCGGCGCGCGCGCCCACCCCAACCTGGCGGCCGAACTGGCGGCCTGCGGGCCTCTGCTGCTGCGCTACGGCTGGCCGGGCAATGTGCGCGAACTGCGCAACCTCACCGAGCGTATCGCCCTGTTCCTCGCCGCCGAGCCGCTGCAGGCGCTGACCCCAAGCTTTGTCGCCGGCGTCGCACCAGAACTCGCCGCCGGCGCCAGTGCCTGGCCTGCCGCGGCTACGCTGGCTGCCCCGGCGCCTGCAGCCCTTCTGCCTGCAGCGCGGCGCCAAGGCGCGCAAGGGCTGCGCGAGACCGCCACTGAGGTGCTGGCACGCTTCGGCGGCCGCCGCGATGCCGCCGCCGAATACCTCGGCATCAGCCGCACCACCCTGTGGCGGCGCCTGCGCGAAGAATCGGGCGATACCAGCAGCTCATCCCCATAATTCAACCGTCTATCACGCCAGGCGAGCCGCCGGCGCCAGGATCGGCTAAGCTCTCCCCCCATGACACGTCAACACTATTTCTGGCTACTGCAGCTACTGGGGTGGATCAGCGTCGCCCTGTTTGTCGCCTTCGCTAACCGCCTTGGTGCGCAGTACTTCGCTATTTCCGCCTGGTCCGGCATCAGCGGCCTCCTGCTGACTACCCTATGGCACGCGCTGTACAAGCCCCGCCTGCAGCGCAGCAAGCATATGCCCTTGCGGGTTGCCCTGGGCGCAGCATTAGTACTCGGCATCGTGCAATCCGCGAGCAATTTCTTGATGGACATGCCGTTATCCGGTGCCAGCTGGCGCATGCCAAGCCCGGTCTGGTTCCTGATGTTGAATTCCTTCTGGATCGGCATCATGCTGGCCTGGAACGTCTGCTATATGGCTGCCCTCTCGCTGCGCCGCAACGAGCGCCTGGAAGCGGAAACCCTGCTGCTGGAAGCCGAAACCCTGCGCCTTGAGGTACAAGCCAAAGATGCCGAACTGCGCGCCCTCCAGGCGCAGGTGAATCCGCACTTCTTCTTCAACAGCCTGGCCAGCGTACGGGTCCTCGTGTATCAGGACCATGATGCGGCAGCCCGCATGATCGACCAGCTGGCAACCCTGATGCGCTACACCCTGCTCACCAGCTATAGTGGCTGCGTGCCGCTGTCCGAGGAATTGTCTGCCGTGCGCGCCTACCTGGCCATCGAGAAGATCCGCTTTGAGGACAGGCTGCAGTTCGCCATTGAGATCGAGCCAGGCATGGAACACGTAACCGTCCCGCCAATGGCGCTTCAGACCCTGGTGGAAAATGCCGTGAAGTACGGCGTCGAGCACTCCAGTGCAGGCAGTACGATCACTATCCGCGCCCTGAACGTGGACGGCAACGCCGTCATTGAAGTCGCCAACCGGGGCGCCATCCAGGCCTCGGGCCGCTCGACCGGCGTCGGCCTGCAGAACGCGCGCAAGCGGCTGGTCTTGTCCAAGGGAGAGCAAGCTTCCCTGGACTTCGGTGAGCACGACGGCTGGGTACGCGCAACCTTGCGCTTCCCATTCCCGCAGCCAGCTACACTGGGATATGGACGAGCATGCGCATAGTGAACCCGAATCGCTGAAAGAACAGATAGGACGCATCATCGAAGAAGCGCGCATGATGCTGCCTGGTATCCAGGCCCTGTTTGGCTTCCAGACCATTGCCGTCTTCAGCGACCGCTTCGAAAGGCTGCCAGTGTACGCACAGGACTGCCACGCCGCTGCGCTGGCCCTGGTCGTGGTGGCGATCGCGCTGGTCATGCTGCCTGCGGCCTACCACCGCCTGGCCGAACCTAGCATCGTATCGCGCCGCGCCATCAAGGTCAGTTCGCGCGCCATCTGCTACGCCCTCGCTCCGCTCGCCGCGGCCTTGGCGCTTGATGTTGCTGTAGTTTTATACATGGTGACCGAGAGCAGCATGGCCAGCGCCGGCGGCGGTCTGTGCGCCTTCGTGTTGCTGATTGGACTCTGGTTCGCCTACCCCCTGCGCCAGCGCCGCAAATCATTGCATTAATATCAATCCTGTAGTATCGTCCTTGCGAATCCAAAAAGGTCGACGATGGACTATCGCAGGGAAATTGACGGGCTGCGCGCGGTTGCCGTCTTGCCAGTAATTCTGTTTCACGCCGGCTTCCAGTTCTTTGGCGGTGGCTTCGTCGGCGTCGACATTTTCTTCGTCATCAGCGGCTACCTGATCACGACCATTCTGATCAACGAACTGGCTGCCGGCCAGTTCTCCATCATCAATTTCTACGAAAGACGGGCACGCCGTATCCTGCCCGCACTCTTCGTGCTGTTGCTTGCCTGCCTGCCATTCGCCTGGTTCTGGCTGGTGCCTGAGGACTTGAAAGGCTTCGCCCAAAGCCTGTTGGCCGTTACGCTATTCGCATCCAACATCGTGTTCTGGCAGCAAAGCGATTACTTCGATGCCGCCGCAGAATTCAAACCGCTGCTGCATACCTGGAGCCTTGCGGTCGAAGAACAGTTTTACCTGCTGTTCCCGCTGTTCCTGATGCTCTTCTGGCGCCGCAGCCAACGTCTGCTGCTAGCCGTTCTGGTCGGCGCCGCAGTGCTCAGCCTGGGCGCCGCCCAATGGGGTGTCGCACGCGATCCGACCGCGACCTTCTTCCTGTTACCCACACGCAGCTGGGAACTGGCGATTGGCGCCTTGTGCGCCTTTTATATGAAGCGCCCCGCTGCGAAGCAGCCAACAAGGCGCACACACGAGCTGGCCAGCCTGGCGGGCCTGTCCATGATCGGGGTCAGCATCGTTGCCTTCAATAAATATACGCCATTCCCCAGTATCTACGCCTTGCTGCCAACCATCGGTGCCGCACTGGTGATCCTGTTTGCCGCGCCAGCGACCACGGTGGGCAAAGTCCTCGGCAGCCGGATAGCGGTCGGCGTTGGGTTGATCAGCTACAGCGCCTATCTGTGGCACCAGCCTATCCTTGCTTTTGCCCGCCATCGCACCTTGGAAGGTCCGACACCGCAATGGATGGCGGCGCTGGTCGTATTGACCTTGGTACTGGCCTACCTGAGCTGGCAATACGTCGAGAAGCCATTCCGTAACCGCAGCCGGTTTAACCGTTCGCAGGTCTTCGCATTCACGATTGCAGGCTCGCTACTGTTCTTCGGCATCGGCATGGCAGGTCACAAAACCGATGGCATGAAAGCCGCGAAAACCACGCCGCAGCAGCAAGAAGTCCTACAGACCGTCACCTCCAGCCCCAAGCGCTCAGGCTGCCATACCAAGGGGCTCGACTATCGCAAGCCGCAGGATGCATGTGCCTTCAATGTGCCCAACGGCGCATGGGCCGTGTTTGGCGACAGCCATGCCATTGAACTGGCGTTTGCGCTCGCCAATGAACTGAAAGAGCAAGGGCAAGGCGTGCGTCAGTTCAGCTTTAGTGGCTGCTCCCCTTCTTACCAGCGTGAGGATAGCAATCCCGGGTGCAGCGAATGGACCCGGGAGACGGTCGAGTTCATCGCGCACGAGCCGCATATCAAGGAAGTCGTGGTCAGCTACCGCCTCCACAGCGCGCTGTTCGGCGACCATGAAAGCAGCTATCCGCACCTGCCGCACGAGTACAGCGATGCCCAGCGCGAAGCCATCTGGGCTTCCTACAAGACGATCCTGCAGCGCTTTGTCGACGCGGGCAAGCATGTCACAGTCGTGCTGCAAGCACCGGAGCTGCCGCGCCAGGTCGACAAGCTGATACGCCTGGCTGATGATCCTCGCAACGTGACCGGCGTTACAACCGACTGGTGGCACCGGCGCAGTGCGTATGTTGAGCGGCGGCTGGGCGAACTGCCCTCCGCTGTGCGCGTCTTGCGACCGGAATCACTGCTATGCGACGCGCAACGCTGCTATGCGGTGAAAGGATCGAAGGCCCTGTACTTCGACGATGACCATATGTCACCACATGCCGCCGGCATGGTCTCGCGCGAAATCCTCGCCTCCACTCATCACGGCATTTGACCGTTCATCACGTTTTCAATTTGGCCGCGCCGCAGCAGCCGATAAGCTGTGTTTCATTCACAAGGAGGAAACACCCAATGAAAACCCAACTCGTCAAAATCGCCGCGACCTTGCTGCTGGCTGCAGCCGCTGTTCCCGCCGTCGCCGCAACAGCTTTCAAAGCGGAAGTTAAAGGCAAGGGAGAACCGGTCATCCTGATCCCAGGCCTGGCCTCTTCCGGCGAAGTGTGGCAGGACACCGCCGCCCGCATCTGCGCCAGCCGTCAATGCCATATCCTGACCCTGGCAGGATTCGCCGGCGTACCGGCCCTCAAAGGCGAACGCCTGCTGCCAGCCGCCGAGCAGCAACTGGCCGACTACATCACCGCCAACAAGCTGGCCAAGCCGACCGTCATCGGCCATAGCCTGGGCGGCTTCCTCGGCATGAAGCTGGCGAGCGACCACCCGGAAAAGGTCGGCCGCCTGATCATCATCGATTCGTTCCCGGCCTTGGGCGCCACCCGCAATCCCGCCGTCACCAAAGAGCAATTGCTGGCCGGCGCAGCCCAGATGCGCGACGCCATGAGCGGCCAGGACGACGCCACCTTCAGCGCCATGCAACAGCGCAGCGTCTCCACCATGGTGACCGCGCCCGAGCACGCGCAGCGCATTGCCGGCTGGGGCAAGCAGTCCGACCGCGCCACCGTCACTGAAGCAATGCACGACATCATGGCCACCGACCTGCGCGAAGACATCGCACGCATCAAGGCCCCTACCCTGGTGCTGGCCGCCTGGGGCCCAGCCATGGCTGCCTTCGCGCCAAAAGAAGCGGTTGAAGGCCTGTTCAAGTCCCAATATGCAAAGCTGCCTGGCGTGAAAGTGGAACTGGCCAATAACGCGCGCCACTTCATCATGTACGACGAGCCGGAATGGATGTATGCTCGCATCGACCAATTCATCCAATAATCTGCTCACCATGGAACACACGACGCGTCCGCTGCTGGCAAGGCTCAACTGGTACTGGATCATGCAGGGCCTCGGCTGGACGATGGTGTTCCTGATGGTGGTGGCGGTGTACGCCCGCTTCCTCGACAAGCCGGGTGTATTCCTCACCTGCGTTTGGACTGGCGCCAGCGGCCTGCTGCTGTCGGACCTGTGGCACCGCGTCATCAAGGCTCGCCGCTGGAATGAAGGCTCCATTAAATTGCGCATGTTCGCCGGCCCGCTGCTGCTGCTCGGCCCCCTGCAGGGCATCAGCGTCATGTCGGCGATCTGGCTCCTGCAGGGCAAGTTCGACATCAACCCTGCAGCGCTGCCAATGATCATGATTCCGTGGAGCGGCGTGTTCGTGGGCTGGCAGATCGCTTACATGGCAGCCCTGGCGCTGCGCCGCGCCAACCAGTTCGAAGCCACCGCCCTGCGCATGGAAGTGCAGGCCAAGGACTCCGAACTGCGCGCACTGCAAGCCCAGGTCAACCCGCACTTCTTCTTCAATAGCCTGAACAGCATCCGCGCCCTGGTCTACGAAGAACCCGATTCGGCGGCGCAGATGATCGACCAGCTGGCCAGCCTGATGCGCTACGCCCTGCAATCCGGCATGCAGCAGAAGGTGCCGCTGCATAAGGAACTGGAAGCCGTGGAAGCCTACCTGGCCATCGAGAAAATCCGCTTTGAAGAGCGCCTGCGCGTCCGCATCGAAGTCGAACCGGGACTGGAGCAGGTCATGATCCCGCCGATGTCATTGCAAACCCTGGTGGAGAACGCCGTCAAATACGGCGTGGAGATGAGCACCACCGGCAGCGATATCGTGATAACGGCGCGCCGCAACGGCCCCAACGCCACCATCGAAATCGCCAATGCAGGCGCCATCCGCGCCTTCGGCAACTCGACCAAGGTCGGCCTGACCAATACCCGCAAGCGCCTGGCGCTGTCGATGGGCGAAGACGCCAGCCTGCAATTGAGCGAAAACAGCGGCTGGGTGCGCGCAACCTTGCAATTCCCGGTGGCCGCATGATCCGCGCGCTGATCGTCGACGACGAACGCCTGGCACGCGCGGAGTTGCGCCGCCTGCTGGCCGCCCATCCGGGCGTGGAAATAGTCGGGGAAGCCGCCAACGCGGCGGAGGCGGCGCAGCAGGTTGCGGCCCTGCAGCCAGACTTGCTTCTGCTGGACGTTCAAATGCCGGGCGGCAGCGGCTTTGACCTGCTGGATGCGCTGGACGACGCGCCGGAAGTGATCTTCACCACCGCCTTCGACCAATACACCCTGCAAGCGTTCGAAGCCAGCGCGCTGGATTACCTGATGAAGCCCATCGCTCCGCCGCGCCTGGCGGCCGCGCTGGAACGGGCGGCGGCAAGGCTGGGCATGGCGCCCACGCCGGCCAGCACGCCGCGTAAACTATTCATCCGCGACGGTGAACGCTGCTGGTTCGTCAAGCTGGAAGATATCCGCCTGTTCGAGTCGGAAGGCAATTACACCCGCCTGTATTTCGACGGCGCCAAACCGCTGCTGGCCCGCTCGCTGCTCGCCCTGGAGCAGCGCCTGGACCCACAACAGTTCTTCCGCGCCAGCCGCCGCCACATTGTCAACCTGGCCGCCGTGCGCAGCATCGACAGCGACGACGGCGGCGGCCTGACCTTGCGGCTGGACGATATGGAAGTGGAAGTATCGCGCCGCCGGGCGGCGGCGCTCAAGCAGCTGCAGGAGTTCTGAAGCTTACTTCAATGCCGGAATGGCCTGCGGCTGCAGCGGCTTGACCGGCTGCTCCTTCAGCTTCTTCTGCAGCATTTCAATCGCCACTTCCAGCTGGCGGTCGCGGCCCGTGTAGGCGGCGTGCGGCAGATTGTCCACCTCCACGTCGGGCGCCACACCCACACCTTCGATCAGCCACTGGCCATCGGCCTCGCTGAACTGGCCGTTCTCCGCCACACGCACCATACCGTTGTCGCTCAGGCGATTGCGGTCGCTGAGCCAAACGCCGGCGCCGGCGGTGCGCTTGCCAACAAGCGGCGCCAGGCCCAGCGACTTGATGCCCGCCGCGAAGGTTTCGCCATCCGAATAAGTCAGCTCATCGACCAGCACCACCAGGTGGCCGCGGAAGGTGTTCTGCATGTTCGGATACACGCGGCCCGATGGCGGCGCCCAGTAAGCCCAAGCCTTGCGCAGCAGCTTCTCGATGATCCAGCTGTCGATATTGCCGCCCTGGTTGCGGCGCACGTCGATGATCAGGCCATCGCGGTTGATGTTGGCGTAGAACTCACGGGCGAAGGTGGCGATATCGTTCGGCCCCATCGCACGCAGGTGCAGGTAGCCGATACGGCCCTTGGAGGCTTCGTCCACCTTGCGCGCCAGGCCCTGCTCCCAGTCGCCGTAGCGCAGCAACGCATGGCGTGCCTGCGTCACCGGCGTGACGATGACGGATCGCTGCGTACCCTTGGCAGTGGCCACGTTCAGCAGTACCTGCTTGTCGGCCTGGTTCAACAGCAGGTCGGAGATATCGCGTGCTTCCAGCACCGGCTTGCCATTGATGGCAGTAATGGTATCGCCTGCGCGCACGTCGACGTCCGGCTGCGCCAGCGGTGCGCGGGCATTCGGCTGCTCAGGCTCGGTGCTGTAGATGTGCTCCACGCGGTAGCCCTTGGCGGTACGCTCCAGCACAGCACCCAGACTGGCTGGCGCGCCCTCCGGCGTTGGCCGGCGGATATCGCCCGGCTGTACCTGTGAATGCAAGGCGCCCACTTCGGCCACCATCATGCCGAGGATGTCGTTCAGCTCCGCGCGCTCGGTCACGCGTTCGACCAGCGGCGTGTACTTCGAGCGCACGATGTTCCAGTCCACGCCGCGCATCTTGGCGTCGTACAGGAAGTCGCGGTGCATGCGCCAGGCGTCGTTGAACATCTGCTTCCATTCCAGGCGCGGGCTGGAGACGAAAGTCCAGTCGTCCACGCGCACCTTGGCCTTGCTGGTGTCGGATGGCAGCTTGGCGCCCGCGTCAACGATCATCATGTCGCCCGGGCCGGAGGCCGAGAAGGTGCGGTAGTAGATGCGCTTGCGGTCGCCAGACAGCTCGAAGTTGCGGATGCCGGCCACGAAGGTCTCCGGCTGCGGGCTGGTACGGGCGATGGCCAGCGTCTTCAGCGTGCTGCGGCCGTCGTTGCCTTCGCGCTCCAGGAAATACAGGCGCTTGTCGTCCACCGCCAGGTCGCGATAGTTTCCTGCCGCCAGAGGCACCTCATAAATGCGCTCCGCCAAGCCAGCGAAGTCGATGGCCGGCAGCGAAGGCTTGGCCGGTGCGGCCGGCTTGGCGCCGCCTGCTGCCTTGTCGGCCTTGGCATCCGCCGCCTTCTCGGCAGCCTTCTCGACTGCCTTCTCCGCCGCCTTGTCTTCCGGCGTCTCGGCCGGCTTGGCGCCAGCCTTACTCAACTCATCGTCCGGCTTGAACGGGAAGCGGTTGCCCGGCTGCAGCGCCAGCGCATAGACGCCAACGCGCTTGTCGAACACCGGTCCCATATTGCGGTCGCCCCATGGCGAACCGTTAGCCAGCGCGAAATTGCGCGCCGACAGGAAATACAGCCAGCGGCCATCCGGCGAGAACACCGGCGACTCGGACGGATAGCGGTCGCCGGTCACAAAGGCCAACTGCTTGCCTTCCACTGCATACAGCGCGATCTGGTCGCGCTGCGCATCGCTGTCGGAGCGCACGAAGGCCAGGTAGCGGCTGTCGGGCGACCACACGGCCGGGTCGTGCTGGTCGATGCCGACCGCCTTGCCCGCGTCATCCACCAGCGTGTTGACGCGCGTGGCCAGGTCCATCAGCCACATGCGGCCCTTCTTGTCGCTGTGGGCCAGCCATTTGCCGTCCGGCGAAGGGTAGATCGCCCAGCGATGGTTGTTGCCGTCGGTGGTCAGGCGCTCGCCTTTACCGGAACCGTCGGCAGCGAACTTCCAGATCTCGTTCTCGCCGGTGGTGTCGACAATCGCGTACACCCACTTCTCGTCATGGCTGAATACCGCATCGCGTGCGCGCGCGCCTTCCGGAATCGCGATCTCCACGCGGCGCAGGCTGCCGGTGCCGGCAATGCTCACGCGGCCGCGCGCGGTCAGCACCACCCGCTCTTCGCGCGCCGACAAGGCGGTGTTGGTCAGCGCCTCCAGCGGCGAGCGGATCTGGCGCGTACGCTGCTGGTCGAAGTCCGACAGCAGCGACATCTTCAGCGGACGCGAAGCACCGCTTGTCAGGTCCAGCACCTGCGCATCGGCGCCCAGCTGGTAGACGATGCGGCCATCGCCCAGCGTGGCATTGCGTACGTCCCAGTCCTTGTGCTGGGTATGCGCGCGCAGGTCGCCGCCGTCCGCGTTCGAGGACCAGATATTGTCGGCGCCATCTCGGTCGCTGATGAAGTACAGGCGGCCCTTCCACCACATAGGCCGCTTGAAGTTGCCCGCTTCGCCCTTGAACACCAGGCGCGCTTCGCCGCCGCCATCGATATCGTAGCGCCACAGCTGCGCCGCCGCGCCGCCACGGTAACGTCGCACGTTATCGCCGGTCATGAGCAAGCCAAGGCGCGTGAAGTACAGCGTCTTGCCGGCATCGTCCAGCACCGCGTCATTGGCGTCGGCGACCGGGAAGGCGCGCCGCGCCAGCGTGTCAGGCTTCAGCGCCGACACTTCCCAGCGGTTGCGCGGACCGGTCTGGGTCGGCAGCGCGACCAGCACTTCGCCTTTCGCTGTCCAGCCCAGCACGCGCGCATTCTCGTTGGCGAAAGTCAGGCGCTTTGGCAGGCCGCCCGCCAGCGGCATGACGTAGGCCTCCGGCGTCCCCTCGTAGCTGGCGACGAAGGCCAGCCACTGGCCGTCGGGCGAGATGGCGGCCTGGGTTTCGGAACCGGCGTGCGTGGTCAGGCGCTGTGCGGCGCCGCCGGCGATGCCGGCTTTCCACAAGTCGCCTTCGGCGGTGAAGACCACCGTGTCGCCGCGCACGGCGGGGAAGCGGATATAAGGATCAGCCGCGTTGGCGGCGCTGGCCACGGTAGCGGCGCAAAGGCCAAGTGAAAGCAGCAGGGATTTATTCATTGCGTTTGTTAAATTGATGATTAAACCGCCCGAGATTGTGCAATAAAAAACCCGCTCTGTAAGCGGGTTTCGATGGTGCAGCGCAGCGGCGGTAGTCAGGCTTTGCGGCGGCGGGTGAAGCCCAGCGCCAGCGCTCCGATGCCAAGCAGGCCGACAGTGCCTGGCAGCGGCACTTGCGACGCCGGCACCGGCGCCTCGATGCCTTGGGTGATCGCGGCACCGCGTACCGTGAAGCCATAGCGTCCATTGACGCCAACGTTACTGCCCTTGATCAGCGCGTTGGCGCCGGAGTCCAGCATCGAGCCCGCAACACCCGAGCCAGCGAATTCGAAATCGGCCGCCGCCCCAGCAATGTTGTAGCCGGCGCGCGCGTTACCGTACTGGGTGTGATCCCACAGCAGCGAACCATAGTTGTAGTAAAAGTCGAAGTTGCCCGTGCCCGTCTCGGAACGGTCCACCAGCAGCAGCTGGAAAGTATTTGCGTTGGTGGTGTCGACGTCGCCAAAATACGGCGCGAGGAAAGTGAGGGAATCAAAGCTGAAGGTATTCGGGCTGAACGCCCCTGGTGCGAACATGCTCATACCTGAGCCGAACGAGACATTGCCGTTATTGTTCACGAACAGGGAGCTGTACAGCGAGCCATTCAAAATTAGCTGACAGTATATCAATAAATTGCATTTATATTAATATTGACCAATAAAAAAACCCGCTCGTAGAGCGGGTTTTGTGGGCGGGAGAGCCGCTTATTCGACTTCGACGGTCTCCGGTGGCGGGGTGGGCGCCGCATCCGGTTCCGGGAACTCCAGCTTGATGCCTTCGGCATCGTCCAGGTCGACAATCACCTTGCCGCCGCTGACCAGGCGGCCGAACAGCAGTTCGTCGGCCAGCGCCTTGCGGATCATGTCCTGGATCAGGCGCGACATCGGGCGCGCACCCATCAGAGGATCGAAGCCCTTCTTCGCCAGGAACTTGCGCAGTTTCTCGCTGAAGATCGCTTCCACCTTCTTCTCATGCAGCTGCTCTTCCAGCTGCATCAGGAACTTGTCGACCACGCGCAGGATGATTTCCTCGTCCAGCGCGCGGAAGCTGATGGTCGCATCCAGGCGGTTGCGGAACTCCGGCGTGAACATGCGCTTGATGTCCGCCATCTCGTCGCCCGCTTCCTTGGTGTCGGTGAAGCCGATCGAACGCTTCTGCAGGCTTTCCGCGCCCGCATTGGTGGTCATGATGATGATCACGTTGCGGAAGTCGGCTTTGCGGCCGTTGTTGTCGGTCAGCGTGCCGTGGTCCATCACCTGCAGCAGGATATTGAAGATATCCGGATGCGCCTTCTCGATCTCGTCCAGCAACAGCACCGCGTGCGGCTTCTTGGTGATCGCCTCGGTCAGCAGGCCGCCCTGGTCGTAACCCACATAGCCAGGAGGCGCGCCGATCAGGCGGCTCACCGCATGGCGCTCCATGTACTCGGACATGTCGAAGCGGATCAGCTCAATGCCCAGGATGAAGGCCAGCTGCTTCGCCACCTCGGTCTTGCCGACGCCGGTCGGACCGGAGAACAGGAAGGAGCCGATCGGCTTGTCCTGCTTGCCCAGGCCGGCGCGCGACATCTTGATCGCGGAAGCCAGCGCCTCGATCGCAGGATCCTGGCCAAACACCACATTGCGCAGGTCGCGGTCGATGGTTTGCAGCTTGCTGCGGTCGTCCTGGTTGACGGTCTGCGGCGGAATACGCGCGATCTTGGAAATGATCTCCTCGATCTCGGTCTTGCCGATAGTTTTCTTCTGCTTCGACTTCGGCAGGATGCGCTGCGCGGCGCCCGCCTCGTCGATCACGTCGATCGCCTTGTCCGGCAGGTGGCGGTCGTTGATGAAGCGCGCCGCCAGCTCGGCCGCGGTCGACAGCGCCGACGACGAATACTTCACGCCATGGTGTTCTTCGAAGCGCGACTTCAGGCCGCGCAGGATCTGCACGGTCTGCTCCACGGTCGGCTCGTTCACGTCCACTTTCTGGAAGCGGCGGGACAGCGCATGGTCTTTCTCGAACACGCCACGGAACTCCGTGAAGGTGGTCGCCCCGATGCACTTCAGCTGGCCGTTGGCCAGGGCCGGTTTCAGCAGGTTGGACGCATCCAGGGTGCCGCCCGACGCCGAACCGGCGCCGATAATGGTGTGGATCTCGTCGATGAACAGGATGCCGTTCGGGTTATCCTTCAGCTGCTTCAGCACCGCCTTCAGGCGCTGCTCGAAGTCGCCGCGGTATTTGGTACCGGCCAGCAGCGCGCCCATGTCCAGCGAGTACACGACCGCATTGGTCAGCACTTCCGGCACATCGTTCTGGGTGATGCGGTAAGCCAGGCCTTCCGCGATGGCGGTCTTGCCCACGCCGGCCTCGCCCACCAGCAGCGGGTTGTTCTTGCGGCGGCGGCACAGGACCTGGATCACGCGGTCGACCTCGTCTTCGCGGCCGATCAGCGGGTCGATCTTGCCCTCGGCTGCTGCCTTGTTCAGGTTCTGGGTGAACTGGTCCAGCGGCGATTCCTTGGTCTGGCCTTCCGGTGCGGCGCCTTCTTCCACGCCTTCCGATGCCTTGCCGGAATCCATCTGCTGGTCCTTGCGTACGCCGTGCGAGATGAAGTTCACCACATCCAGGCGGGTTACGCCCTGCTGGTGCAAGTAGTAAACAGCGTGGGAATCCTTCTCGCCGAAAATCGCCACTAATACATTAGCGCCGGTCACTTCCTTCTTGCCGTTGGAAGCCGACTGCACATGCATGATGGCGCGCTGGATCACGCGCTGGAATCCCAGGGTTGGCTGGGTATCCACTTCGCCGGTGCCAGGCACGGTTGGGGTGTTATCGCCGATGAAGTTAGTCAGCGTCTTGCGCAGATCCTCAATATTCACTGCGCAGGCGCGCAGCACCTCGGCTGCCGATGGATTGTCCAGGAGGGCCAGCAGCAGGTGTTCCACGGTGATGAACTCATGCCGTGCCTGCCGCGCCTCGACAAACGCCATATGCAAACTTACTTCCAATTCCTGCGCAATCATACTTCCTCCATCACACATTGCAGGGGATGCCCCGCCTTGCGTGCATGCGTTAAAACAAACTCCACTTTGGTTGAAGCTATATCTTTAGAGAAAACGCCGCACACGCCTTTGCCGTAGCGATGGACACTCAGCATAATTTGTGTGGCCGTTTCCCGGTCCTTATTGAAATACTCCTGGATGATGGCCACTACAAACTCCATTGGAGTGTAGTCGTCATTGAGTAGCGCCACCTGGTACATAGGTGGCGGCTTAATCGCCTGCCGTTCCAGGACAGTTTCTGTGTCATGCTTGGTTGCCATACGCTTATATTCTAATGCTTTCAGACTGGATGCAACGCCCATTTAGAGGGGCGTTTCCATCAGTACTCATCTTACGCGTTTTCGCCGATTGCCGCAGATGGCGGTCGGGTTTGCCGAAATCAAGGGCAGTGAAAAAAGCTGTTGCAAAAATCTCACCATGTGTTAGTGAAAGCGCTTGACATTAAAAATTGTTCCGCCAACAATGCGATATCGACTTTGTGCAGATATGTACATGTGTTGGTAAGAAGTGAGTTGTCGAGGAGGGGGCAGGAAGCTTCTTGCTTTTATGGCTCGTGTGATTCGTTTTTATTGAAAGTTTTTTTAAAATGGCAACTGGTACCGTTAAGTGGTTCAATGACTCCAAAGGTTTTGGCTTCATCACTCCTGATGATGGCGGTGAGGATTTGTTCGCACACTTCTCCGCGATCAACATGAACGGCTTCAAGACCCTGAAAGAAGGTCAAAAAGTTCAGTTCGAAGTTACGCAAGGCCCTAAAGGCAAGCAAGCTTCCAACATCCAGACCGGCTAATCCCTGCCTCGGACAACGAAAAGCCCCGCCCCGCGGGGTTTTTTTTCGGCCCTACCCGCCATAAACTATGCAGAATTCGTCATGCATTTCCGCTTAATCAGCCGCACCGACGCGCCTGCCCTGCTGGAATTTGAGCTCGCCAACCGCACCTGGTTCGAGTCGCACATCGACGCCCGCCCGCCGGACTTCTATCACCTGGCCGGCGTGGCCGCGCATATCGACGACATCCTGGCCCGTCATGCGGCTGGCAGCATGCATCCGTGTTTGTTGGTGGAAGGCGACGGCACCATCGTTGGCCGCGGCAACCTGAAAGATATCGACCGGGATGCGGGGCGCGCCGAAGTGGGTTACCGGATTGCGGCTTCCGCCTGCGGGCGCGGCCTGGCGGGGGGCGCCCTGCGCCATCTGATGGAGCTGGCCTACGGCCAGTGGCAGCTAAGCCGACTGGACGCCCACGTCACCATCGCCAACGCCGCCTCCGCCCGCGTCCTCGAACGCGCCGGTTTCACTCTCGCCGGCCCCTCCCCCATCAAAGCCCTCGTCGCCGGCCAGCGGCTCGACTGCCTGCACTACCGGCACTTCGCCGACAGTTCACAGCAGGCGCTGCAACACGACACCTAGTAAAGAGATCTCGCCGCCGAGTACGGCAACCAATACGGCAAGCATCAGACCGATCGCCCATCTAAGTAGCGAAGCCATCTGATCGAAGCGCGCATCCATTTTGTCAAAGCGCGCATCCATTTTGTCGAAGCGCGCATCCACTCGCAACTCAAACCGATCGACACGCCCTTCAATCTTATCCAACTTCTTCTCGAAGCGATCCATTCGATCGTCCTGGCGGTCAAGGCGTTTGACGATTTCCGCCAGCGCATCACGCAGCAAAGCGAAGCCATCATTCATATGCTGGCGCAATTGCCTGATCTCAGCTTCAATTCCTGTCATGGCCCGCTCCAGTGCTGTAATCCGCAGTTCATGATCATTCTGCGACGGTTTCTGGCCGTCGTCCATCGGCGCACGTTCCATAGGATCCCCCTTTCTGGTTGCCTCGGTTGTTAGACTGCCAGCCGAAGGATCAGTTCCACGCTCGACAAAATAAAAACCCCGCCTCCTTGCGGATGGCGGGGCTCGCTTGCGCTGGCGGGGGCGCGGGGATTACATCTGCTCGATCATCACATCGCCGAAGCCGGAGCACGACACCTGGGTCGCGCCTTCCATCAGGCGGGCAAAGTCGTAAGTGACGCGCTTGGAGGTGATGGCTTTTTCCATCGCGGTGATGATCAGGTCAGCCGCCTCGGTCCAGCCCATATGGCGCAGCATCATTTCTGCCGACAGGATCAGCGAACCTGGGTTCACATAGTCCTTGCCGGCGTACTTCGGCGCAGTGCCGTGGGTCGCTTCGAACATGGCCACCGAGTCGGACAGGTTGGCGCCCGGGGCGATACCAATGCCGCCCACCTGCGCCGCCAGTGCGTCGGAAATGTAGTCGCCATTCAGGTTCAGGGTCGCGATCACCGAATACTCCGCCGGGCGCAGCAGGATCTGCTGCAGGAACGCGTCGGCGATGGAATCCTTGACCGTAATTTCGCGGCCAGTCTTTGGATTCTTGAATTTGCACCATGGGCCGCCGTCGATCAGCTCCGCGCCGAACTCCTTCTGCGCCAGCGCGTAGGCCCAGTCACGGAAGCCGCCTTCGGTGTACTTCATGATATTGCCCTTGTGGACAATGGTCACCGATGGCTTGTCGTTGTCGATCGCGTACTGGATCGCCTTGCGCACCAGGCGCTCGGTACCTTCGATCGACACCGGCTTGATGCCGATGCCCGAAGTCTCAGGGAAACGGATCTTCTTGACGCCCATTTCCTTGGTCAGGAATTCAATGATCTTCTTGGCGCCTTCAGTGCCCTGCTGGTATTCGATACCGGCGTAGATGTCTTCCGAGTTTTCACGGAAGATCACCATATCGGTCTTCTCAGGCTCGCGCACCGGCGAAGGCACGCCCTTGAAATAGCGCACCGGGCGCAGACAGACGTACAGGTCCAGCTCCTGGCGCAGCGCCACGTTCAGCGAACGGATGCCGCCGCCGACCGGGGTGGTCAGCGGGCCCTTGATGGAGACCACATAATCCTTCAGCACCTGCAGGGTTTCTTCCGGCAGCCACACATCGGGGCCATAGACCTTGGTCGACTTCTCGCCGGCGAAGATCTCCATCCAGCTGATCTTGCGCTTGCCGCCGTAAGACTTGGCCACTGCCGCATCGACCACCTTGATCATCACCGGGGTAATATCAACGCCAGTACCATCACCCTCCAGGTAAGGAATAATCGGGGTGTCCGGCACGTTCAGGGAATAATCGGCGTTGACGGTGATTTTCTGGCCGTCGGCAGGTACTTTGATATGTTGGTACATCGTGTTCTCCGAAGAAGGGTTAGAGCAGTCTTCTATAAGACATAAGACACTGGCGTTCCACATTATGCACCAGTATCTTACAGGGCGCTATACAATCCAGCCTATGCCACTGATACTTTTTAATAAACCTTTCCAGGTATTGTGCCAGTTTTCCCCTTCGGGAGATAAGGAAACGCTGGCCGACTACATCAAGATCCCGAACATCTACCCGGCTGGCCGCCTCGACTACGACAGCGAAGGCTTGATGCTGATGACGGACGACGGCAAGCTGCAGCACAAGATCGCCCACCCCGACCGCAAGGAAGCCAAGACCTACCTGGTGCAGGTGGAAGGCGTGCCCGACGCCGCCACCCTGGCACGCCTGCAGGCGCCGCTCGACCTGGGTGACTTCACCACCCAGCCCTGCAAGGCGGTGCGGATCGCCGATCCGGAATGGATCTGGCCGCGCAACCCGCCGATCCGCCAGCGCGCCGACCAGCCCACCTCCTGGCTGGCCCTCACTTTGCAAGAGGGGAAAAACCGCCAGGTGCGCCGCATGACGGCCGCCGTCGGCCACCCCACCCTGCGCCTGGTACGCTCCGCCATCGGCGGCATTTCCCTGGCCAGCCACCCGCTGATGCCGGGCGAGTGGATGGAAGTCTCGCCCGACGACTTGCGCCCAGCTTAAGTCAACGCCATCCGGCGCGACAGCGTTTATGAAGCAGGTTCATCAAGAACCTGCCTTCACTATATAAAAGGAGTCCGTCATGTCTAAGACTACTGTCGCGCTGCTTGCCTCCCTGCTTTCCCTCTCCGCCTTCGCCGCTGACCACCATATGAAGGGCTCGGCTTCGGCCTCCGCCGCTGCTTCGGCTGCCTCGATGGCCTCCGCCGCTTCGGCCGCATCGGCCGCATCGGCCGCATCGGCCGCTTCGGCAGCCTCCATGCACAAGGGCCAAAAAGCCAAGAAAGCCGCTTCGGCCGCCTCCGCCGCTTCGGCCGCCTCCGCTGCATCGGCAGCATCCGCCGCCTCGATGAAGTAAGCACAAAGCGAAAAACCCGCTATGGCGCAATGCCATGCGGGTTATTCCGGTACACCTGTTTGGCGGCTAGTGCCGCCAGCACACGAACTTAAGCGGACAGTGCCTTCAGGGCAGCTGCCAGACGGCTCTTGTGACGAGCAGCCTTGTTCTTGTGGATGATTTTCTTGTCAGCGATCGAGTCGATGGTCGACACGGAAGCCTGGAAGATGGTGGTAGCAGCAGCTTTGTCGCCAGCCTGGATCGCCTTGCGGACAGCCTTGATAGCGGTACGCAGGGTGGAACGCTGTGCGGAGTTGTGAGCGTTTTGCTTAACTGCTTGGCGAGCGCGTTTGCGCGCTTGTGCGGTATTTGCCATTTGAGAATCCTAATTCGTTGTCAAAGTTCGTTTGCAAACAATAGCGTTTGCCAAACCGGTGCGGTGTTTTCAGAGCCGGCTGAACGTCGTTGCCTGCCATACTGAATTCTGTACAGCCTTAGATTATAACGGGGTTTTGCCGCCAGGGCAATTCAAAATATAATCAGCCCCCATGAACCTGCTCAAAACCCTGGCCGCCATTTCCAGTATGACAATGCTGTCCCGTATCACGGGGCTCCTGCGCGAAATCCTCTTCTTCCGCGCATTCGGCGCGGGCGGGCTGACCGACGCGTTCTACATTGCCTTCCGCATCCCCAACCTGCTGCGCCGCCTGTTCGCCGAGGGCGCTTTTTCGCAGGCATTTGTGCCAATGTTGGCAGAATATAAAACCAAACAGGGCGAAGAAGCCACCCGCACCCTGGTCGACCATGTCGCCACGGTCCTGGTCTGGGCCACCCTGCTGACCAGCGCGGTCGGTATTATAGGTGCTCCGCTGTTCATCTACCTGATTGGCTCGGGCCTGAGCAAGGATCCGGCTTCGTTTGATGCCGCCGTCTGGATGACGCGCCTGATGTTCCCTTACATCGCCTGCATGTCTTTCGTGGCGCTTTCCAGCGGCATCCTGAATACCTGGCGACAGTTCAAGATCCCCGCCTTCACGCCGGTACTCCTGAACCTCTCCTTCATTGCTGCCGCCCTGTTCCTGGCGCCGCACCTGGCGCAGCCGGTGTACGCCATGGCGATTGCTGTCATGGTGGGCGGCATCCTGCAGGTGGCGCTCCAGATCCCATCGCTGGTGAAGATCGGCATGCTGCCGCGCCTGTCCTGGAATCCGCGCCATGGCCTGGCCGATCCGGGCGTGCGCCGCATGCTGAAGAATATGGTGCCGGCGCTGTTTGCGGTTTCGGTTGCGCAAATCAGCCTGATGATCAACACCACCTACGCCTCCTGGATGCAGGAAGGCAGCGTGTCCTGGCTGACCGCCGCCGACCGCCTGATGGAATTCCCCAATGCGCTGCTGGGCGTGGCGCTGGGCACCATCCTGCTGCCCAGCCTGTCCAAGGCCAGCCAGGAGCAAGACCATGCCGAGTATTCCGCCCTGCTGGACTGGGGCCTGCGCCTGACCTTCCTGCTCGCCCTGCCGGCTGCGGTGGGGATCGCGGTGCTGTCGCTGCCGCTGATTGCTACCCTGTTCCACAACGGCGCGTTTACTGACAAGGCAGCCCTCGGTTCGGCGCAGCCGCTGCTGGCCTATGCGGTCGGCCTGGTCGGCATCATCCTGGTGAAGTCGCTGACGCCAGCCTTCTATGCGCGCCAGGATGTGCGCACACCGGTCCGCATCGGCATCATTACCCTGGTGGCGACGCAGATCATGAATATCGGTTTCGTGTGGCAGTTCCAGGTGGCGGGCCTGGCGCTGTCGATCAGCGTGGCGGCCCTGCTGAATGCCGCCCTGCTCTATCGCGGCCTGCGCCGGAAGGGCATTTACGCGCCGCAGCCAGGATGGACCAAGTTCTTCCTGCGCCTGCTGGTGGCGGTCATCCTCATGGGCGTGGCGGGCTGGTTTGGCGCGCAGCAGTTCGACTGGCTGGGCATGCGCGGCCACGCCTTGATGCGCGCGGGTGCGCTGTTCCTGGTGATCGGGGCCTGCGTCGCGATCTACTTCGGCACCCTGTTCGCGCTCGGTTTCCGCCTGC
The DNA here is from genome assembly GCF_038440195.1 of Pseudoduganella sp. OTU4001. Lineage (NCBI taxonomy): Bacteria > Pseudomonadati > Pseudomonadota > Betaproteobacteria > Burkholderiales > Oxalobacteraceae > Pseudoduganella > Pseudoduganella sp. OTU4001. The sequence goes on from NZ_JASATG010000018.1 coordinate 50,040, forward strand.
GCGACTTCAAGCGCCGCGCCAAATAATCAGCGGCGCGGCGGGTCGGCCGGAGGCTGTTCCGGCTGCGGCTCCGGCGGTGGTTCGGCAGGCGGCTCTTGCGGCTCTTGCGGTGGTTCCGGCTCCGGCGGCGGTTCGGCCGGTTTGGGCGGCTCGGTTGGCTTGGGCGGTTCCTGCGGCATGCCGGGCTTGCTGCCGGGCGGCGGCATGCCAGGCTTGGCCGGCTGCTGGCCCGGCATCGGCTCGGCGCCCTTGCTGCCCGGGACCGTCACGCCCTCGCCGGTGAAGCGCCACTCGTCCAGGCGGGTCTTGCCCTCGAACGCCGCAAAGCGCGGCGGGAAGTTTGCGATCTTGATCGGCGCCGCTTTGGACAGGCTGTAAATGGCCAGGATGCCGCCATTCTCGGTCGCCTTCATGATGCCCCACTCCGCCTTGCCCGTCATCGGGTCGACGTAGATACGCCGCAAATGGCGGCGCATCTGCGGAAAGCGCGGGTCCTTCAGCAACTCCTGGAACGAATTCGGATAGCTCGGCTGCCCGGCCGGCGTGGCGGCGGCATAGCTGGCCAGCGCATTGCTGTACTCCATGCCGATATCGAGCAAGGCCTGTTCGGCTGCCGCGCGCTGCAAGGTGGCGCCCAGGCGCAGCGAGGCCGCGCCCACCAGGCCGATAACCATCACCAGGATCACCACGCTGACGTAGGTGAACCCGTGCTGCTTACCACTCCGAATAGGGCTTGCCGCTGCGGTCATTGCCGGGCGCTCCGCTCTTGATATCGGCCACACTGCCTTTGCTCACGTCATCCGGCGCGACGACGACCCAGCTGTCGCTCTTTTCCGTGATCGGGTCCATCGGCACGGCGCGCAGGTATTTTTTCTCCACCAGCTGTTCCAGGCTATCCGGATAGCGGCCGGTGTCGCCGTAGAACTGGTCGATGACGGCGCGTGTATTGCGCAGGTTATCGGCCAGGATGGTTTCCTTGGTCTTGTCCACGCTCGGGAAATAGCGCGGCACGGCGAGCGTCAGCAGCAAGGCGATAATGCCCAGCACCACCAGCAGCTCGATCAGCGTGAAGCCCTTTTTGTTCACCATTTCTTGTACGGCACGCCGTTCAGGCCTACCTGCTCCGAAGTCGAATACACATCAAAGACGTCTTCGCCCTCGCGCGGATCGTCCGCTTCGCTGGCGTAGCTGCGCTTGCCCCAGCTTTGGGAGCTGGTGGCGTTGCTGTCCGAACTGAACGGGTCGCGCGGGATGCGGCGCAGGAAGAAGATCTTGGCGCGCTTTGGGCTGCGCAGGTCGACCACGCCTTCCACCAGCACTTCCAGGTTGCGCGGGTAGCCGTTGCCGGTGATCGACTTGGCGATGCGGCCTTCGTCGTAGGCCACCTTGTAGTCGTCCAGCGCCTTGCGGATTTCATGCAGCGAACGTCGCAGCTCCTGTTCGTTGCGGCGCTGGACCACGGTCTGGCCGACCGGGATCGCCAGCATGGCCAGCATGCCCAGGATCGCCAGCGTCACCAGCAGTTCGATCAGCGTGAAACCGCGTGCGCGCATCGGTCTTATTCCTTGCGCTCCGTGCTGGCAGGCGGCTGCGGCTGCGGTTGCGCAGGCACCGGCGGCGCAGGGTCGGTCACGCTGGTGGCCTGGCCCGGCTGGCTGCCCGACAACGGGATGTTCTGCGGGACGGAGGTGGTTAGCGCCGGCACCGGCTGCGGCACGGCGACCGGCGCTGTGCCGGCTGGGCGCGCGCCCGGCAGCACCACTTGCTGGCGCGGCGTCACGTCAGGCTTGCGGCGGAAGTTGGCTTCCGTACCGGCCGAGAACTCGGCAGCCGAGGTCTCCGGCCGCTGCAGGTTGCGCACCAGGTGCGGCGTAATCGACAGCACGATTTCCGTCTTCTGCTTGTCGTCCAGCTGGGAGCCGAACAGACGTCCCAGGATCGGGATATCGCCCAGGCCCGGCACGCGGTCCGCCGTGCTGCGCTCCTCATTATTGATCAGGCCCGCCAGCACCTGGTTCTCGCCATCCTTCAGCTGCAGGAAGGTGGATGCCTGGCGCGTACCGATCTGGTACGCCGTGGTACCCGATTTAGTCTGGATCTGCTGGATCAGGTTCGACACTTCCAGCGCGATGCGGATGCCGACTTCGTTATTCAGGTAGATGGTCGGCTCGGCGTTCAGCGTCAGGCCGACATCGACATAGCTCACCGACTCATAGGCAAAGCCCTGCGTGCCCGGCGACACGGTGGTGGTAATCACCGGCACCTTCTCGCCGATCACCACCTTGGCCTTTTCCTTGTTGCGCACGCGGATGCGCGGGCTGGCCAACAGGTTGGTATCGCCGTCGGTTTTCTTCAGGTTGATGTTGGCGCCCAGCGCCGATACGCCAATGTAATTGCGGTTGATGAAGTCCAGGTCGCGCAGGGTCAGCGGCGTCGCCGTCTTACCGGAATTCAGCACCGACAGGCCGACGGTGTTCGGCCACTCGATGCCCAGCTCCATCAGGCGGCTGCGCTTGATCTCCAGGATCTCCACGTCCAGCATCACTTCCGGCTCCGGCTGGTCCTGCATGGCGACGATCTTCTCGGCCAGCTTCACCGCGTCGGCGCTGTCGCGCAGGATCACCAGGTTGAGCTTTTCGTCCGCCACCACATCGCGCGACTTCAGGATGGTCTTCAGCGTATTGGCCACGCTCTTGGCTTCCGCATTGGACAGGTAGAAGGTGCGCACCACCGTCTCCTGGTACTCCTTCAGCTTGGCCGCGGTGTTCGGGTAGATCAGGATGGTATTGCCGTCCATGACCTGCTGCTCCAGCTGGTTGGTCATCAGCAGGAAATAGATCGCCGATTCCACCGTGCTGTTCTTCAGCATGATGGTGGTGCGCGCGTCGCTTTTCACGTCCTTGTCGAAGATGAAATTCAGGCCCGAGCGGCGCGAGACGATGTCGAACACCTGCTTCAGCGGAGCTTCGCGGAATTCAATGGTGATCGGCGTCTTGTAGGCTTTGGACAGCCCGGACTCCGCCGGCACCTGCGGCATCTGCTCATTGATCGCGCGCATCAGCGCGCGGCCGCGCACATGCTCCGGCTTCTCGGCCAGCACCGTGTTGACGCGGTTCTTCGCCGCCTCGTATTCCCTTTGTTCCAGGCTGACGCTGGCCTGCGCCAGCAGCTTGTCATGGCGGTCGGCCATTTCCAGCGCCCGCATGCCGGCGCGCGCACGTTCGTCCTGCGGATTCATCACCAGCACGCGCTGGAAGTTCTGTGCGGCCAGGTCGTACTTGCCGTCGTTGACGTAGCGGTCGGCCTGCTCCAGCAAGCGGATGCTGTTGCGGTCGCGCGCCTCGTAAAAGGCGGAGCGGTAGACGGGATTGCCCGGTTCGCGGCTGATCGCTTCCTGGAATTTCAGCAGGCTGGCTTCGACCTGGTCTTTCTCGGCCAGGCCGCGGCCCTCGCGGTAGGCCATTTCGGCCGCGCAGCCGGACAGCGCCAGCACCAGCACGGACAGGGTCAGCGTTCTCAGACTTGGCTTCACTCAATCACTCCAATATGTAGCTGCTGCACCTGGTTCATGGGCAGGTAGGTCATCGTCAACGTCGGCGGCGCGATATTGTCCACGCGGTATGCGCCGTCGATCTGGGTGCCTTTACGCACCACAAAGGTTTGTTCGCCGCGGCCCAGGTAGACTTCCCACTGGCCGTCGGCAGCCGCTTTGCCGAGGAACTGGAATGGCAGCGGCGGTGCGGTGGGCGGCGGTGGCGGCGGCGGTTTCAGGCTCTCGGGAGGCGGCGGTGGTGGCGGCGGATTCCAGGTCTGGCCGCCAAAGACGCCATCCTTGCTCTTGAACGAGCCCTCGCCCACCGCGCCGATCAGTTCCTCGCGCGGTACCAGGCGCAGGATCGCGGCCTGGCCGGGCCGCGCTGCGGGCGTAGCCGCCGCCGCTACGGCCGGCGCCGCGGTGGCGGCCGTATTGCGCGCCGGCTTGCGCTCGACCGCCTCGGCCACGGCATCGCCCGGCGTGCGGTCGCCGAACAGCACCAGCGCTGCGGCGCCCACCAGGGCCACGCCCATCAGGATATGGCGCGGCTTCATGGCTGCTCCTTCAAATACAGCGTAAAGCGCACGCGCGCCTCCACCACCGGCTCGGTGATGGTCTCGCGGCGGAAGGCAATATCGTCCAGCGCCGCGAACGGGATCGCCCCCAGCGCCTGCAGGCTGAATTGCCAGATATTCTGGTATGCCCCCTTCACCGGCAGCGTGACCTGGTAGGCCGCCACGCCGCTGGCCTTGTCCATGCTGAATTTGTAATCGCCCTGGTCCAGCGCCAGGCCGGTCTTGGCGGCGATATCGAACAATTGCTTGACCTGCTGCTCGGCATGGCGCTTCTCGCCCAGCGTGGCGTAGAAGTGGGCCAGGTTTTCATTGGCGCTGGGCGGCGGCGCGGCCTGCACCAGTTGCGGCGGCGCCGGCGGCAGCGGTAAGCGCGCCAGCTGCCGCGCCTTGAGCGACCAGGCCAGCGCCAGCGCTCCCGCCAGCAGCAGGGCCAGCGCGATGCAGACAGCAGGGCCAAGGCGCATGGCCAGTAAACGCGCGCGCAGCATGAGGGCGGAAACGTTCATCGCGCCCTCCACTGCACCTCGACCTGGAACCGCAATGGGCGGTTCGGGTCCTGGTCGTTGATTTCGTGCCGCAGCAATGCCGCGCCGCTAAAGAATTCCTGCTGTTTCAATTGCTCGATATAGCCCACCATATCGTCGGCATTTTTCGCTTCGGCGGTGATCTTCAGGGTCTGCTTGCGCGGGTCCGGATCCAGCGCCAGCAAGGCCACCGCGGGCGAGCTGGCGGCGGCCACCGCGTCCTGCAGCTGGCGCCACGGCAGGTTCAGTTGCAGCACGGCAGCGTTGACGGCTATAGCCTGCGCTTCCGGTATCGCCACTTCCGGCTGCCGCTGCGGCGCGCGCACGGCGGCGGCCTGCTTGCGCTCCTGGGCGCGCAGCGCAGCGTCGCGCGCGGCCTGCTGCTGCGACGCCTGCACGCCAAGCACCGTCCCGGCCACCAGCAGCGCGGCGCCCGCCATTCCGGCAACCAGCGCGGCGGGATGCATGCGGTACAGGGCGCGCCGCCAGCCGCGTGGGGCGAAATCGATCTGCATCGGCTTCATGCGGCGGCTCCCAGCGCAGCGGTAGCAATGTGCTTATCGGTGCTGGCGGGCTTGGCCAGCGCCGGCGGCAGCTCGCCGCTCAGCTGGATCAATGACGGCGCAGCCAGGCCAAGCAGCAGTGCTTCGCGCTGGGCGGCCTGGGTCAGCCAGTAATGGTCGGCGCCATGCGGGACGGCGATATGGCGCAAGGCGCGCAGCTGGCCATCCTCGCAGGCAGCCAGCGCCAGCACGCTGCCCTGCACGACACCGAACCAGGCGTTGTCCTTCAGGGCGCCGGCATGGCGGTTCCATGCCAGCACAAAGTGCGGCACGATGGCGGTGGCGGTCAGCGCATGCTTCGTGCAAGCGGCCTCGATGGCGGCCTGCAAAACGCGCGGGATGGCGGCGGCCATGAACGGCTCCGCAGCGCTCCAGTCGGCGCTGATATGCCAGGCCGCCGGCAATTCGCCGTACAGCGTGTGGAAGCGCAGCGCGGCGGCGGCCTCCAGGTCGGCCAGCCGTGCTGCCTGGGCGGGCGGCGCCACCTGCCACAAGCGCACCAGTTCATCGGACAGGACGAAGCAGGCGGCCATGCCGGACACGTCCTGCCCGGCCAACAGCGCGTCCAGCGCGGCGCCAAGTACGTCCGGCGCAGCCAGCTGCTGCCCGGCCAGCAGCTCCGGCGCGGCCTTGCTCCAGCGCCGCACGCGCAGCAGGCGCAAGGCCTGCCCCGTGATCTCGATCCGCAGCGACTGCGTGAAGTTCTTAAGCATGCAAAGTCACCCGCTTGATTTCCGCCGGCGTGGTATCGCCACGGCGCACCAGTTCCAGCGCCGCGTGGCGCAGGCTGCGCGTGCCGTTGGCATACGCTGCCGCCTTGATTTGCCGGATCGGTTTCTTCTCCACGATCAGTTCGCGGATTTCATCGTTCAGGGTCAGGATTTCCGCAATCGAGCGCCGCCCCTTGAAACCGGTGCCACGGCAATCGCCGCAACCCTTGCCTTCCTTGAAGCGGTATTCGTAGGCATCGGCGCGCGTCAGGCCGACGCTGGCCAGTTCCTCGTCGGTCGGCGTCACCTCCACCGCGCAATGCGGGCAATTGATACGCACCAGGCGCTGGGCCCAGATGCCGTTCAGCGCCGACACGAAGGCATACGGGTCGATCCCCATGTGCGTGAAGCGCCCGAACACATCGAACACATTATTGGCGTGCACCGTGGTCAGCACCAGGTGGCCGGTCAGCGCCGACTGTACGGCGATCTCCGCCGTTTCGCGGTCGCGGATCTCGCCCACCATGATCTTGTCCGGGTCATGCCGCAGGATCGAGCGCAAGCCCTTGGCGAAGGTCAGGCCCTTCTTCTCATTGACCGGAATCTGCAGGATGCCCGGCAGCTGGTATTCCACCGGGTCTTCGATGGTGATGATCTTTTCGCGCCCGTTATGGATCTCGGTCAGCGCGGCATACAGCGTGGTGGTCTTGCCGGAGCCGGTCGGGCCGGTCACCAGCAGCATGCCGTACGCCTCCTGCGCCAGCGAGCGCAAGGTCGCCAGCGACGGCGCATCGAAGCCCAGCGCCTCCAGCGTCAGCGATCCATAGGATTCGATCATGGCGCGCTTGTCCAGGATACGGATCACCGCATCCTCGCCGTGGATCGACGGCATGATCGACACCCGCAGGTCGATCTCGCGTCCCATCGACTCCACGCGGAACGATCCGTCCTGCGGCACGCGGCGTTCGGCGATATCCAGTTCGGCCAGCACCTTCAGGCGCGAAATGATCTGCTCCGCCACGTCGACGCCGTTGACCGCCGTCGCATGGTCCAGCACGCCGTCCACGCGGTACTTCACGGCCAGGCCGCCGGCGGTCGATTCCAGGTGGATGTCGGACGCGCCGGCCTTGAGCGCATCGTACAGCGTCGAATTGACCAGCCGCACCGCAGGCGAAGCGCCCTCCGACACGGAAGCAAACGACAGCACGGCCGCCGTCTTGCCGTCGCGCCGCGCGCCCTCGCCGCCCGACACCAGGGTATCGACGGCGCGCGCCGACTCCTCCTGCTTCGACAGGTAAGCCTGGATATCGGCCTGCAGCGCCAGCCGCAATTGCAGCGGCGCCGCCGCCGTGCAGCGCGCCTGCGTCGCCAGCCAGGTTTGCAGGTCCAGGTCGAACGGGTCGGCAATCACGCCCACCGCCGCGCCGTCGTGGGAGCGCAGCAGCACGCAATGGCGCGCCATCGCCTGCGACAGCGGCAGCAGGTCGAAGGCCGGCTCGAACGCCAGCATATCGACCGTCTCCAGCACCGCCAGCCCGAACGGCAAGGCCAGCGCCCGCACCGCCACGCGCGGCTCGATGCCGGACAATTGCTCCAGCTCCTCCACCAGGCTGCGCTTCGATTGCAGGCATTGCGCACGCGCCTTGGCCAGCATGGCCGCGTCCAGTACCGGAACGTTCATGACATCTCTCCGGCAAGATCAAAGATAGGCATATACAGCAGCACCACAATAGCACCAACCACCAGGCCGATGCCGGCCATCAGCAAGGGCTCGAACGTACGCGTGAAGCGGTCGATCCAGCGGCTGATCTCACCGTCGTAGAAAGCCGCCGACTGCGTCAGCATCGCCCCCATCTCGCCGGTACGCTCGCCCACGCGCAGCATGCGCAGCGAAATCGGCGTGGTCAGTCCGTTGGCCTCGAAGGCCGCCGACAGCGGCAGGCCAGCCTCGATCATGGCGCGCGCGCCCTGCAGCCCCTGCTTCACGTTGGCCGACACCATGCCCTGCACGGTATCGACCGCATTCAGGATGGTGATACCGCCTTCGCTCAGCATGCCCAAGGTCAGGTACAGGCGCGACAATTCATAAATGCGCACCCGCTCGCCCACGCCCGGCAGGCGTCCCAGCAGGCGCGCCATGCCGCCGCTGCGCACCAGGCGCCGCACGCCGAACACCGCGCCGCCGACCAGCGCTGCGATACCGGCCAGCAGCGGCCCCGTATGCGCCGCCGCGAACTGGCCCCAGGTCAGCATCACTTGCGACATCCATGGCAGGTTGCGCCCCGCGCCCTGGTACACCTCGGCAAAGCGCGGCACCACATAACCGATCAGGAACAGCGACACGCCGCCGCCCACCAGCAGCAGGATGCAGGGATAGATGGCGGCGCTCACCAGCTTGGCGCGCACCAGGTCCACCCGCTGCTGGTAATCGATAAAGCGTTCGAGTGAGCGCGGCAGGTCGCTGGTGCCCTCCGCCGCCTTGACGATGCCCACATACAGCGGCGGGAACAATTGCGGCTGCTCCGCCAGCACGGTGGAGAAACGCTGGCCTTCGCGCAGGCCGCCCAGCAGGCGTTCCAGCACGCTGCGCGTGGCCGGCGCGGATTCCTTTTCCAGCAGCGCCTCCAGCGCCTCCACCACCCCCAGGCCCGCATTCAGCAGCGCCAGCAGCTCCTGGCTGAACAGGACCAATGACAGCGCCTTGGCCTTGCCCGCCCGCAGGCCGTTGCCGCGCGGCGTTATCGCGCTGACAAACAGGCCGCGCGCCTCCACCTGGCGGCGCGCGTCAGCCTCGTCACGGCCATCGATCACGAGCTGGCCGATCACCATATCGGGTGACAGGGTGCGGACTTCGAATTGCATATCCTGGACCGGCTGCCCTTACTGGGAGCTGATATCCGCGTTATCGCCCTCGCCGCCCGGCTGGCCATCCTTGCCGAGGGAGGTCATTTCATATTCCGCCTTGGCGCCCGGCGCCTTGTACTGGTATGGGCGGCCCCATGGATCCGGCGGCACGCCCTTCTTCAGGTAAGGGCCATTCCACTTGGCGCCCGCCGCAGCGGGAGCGGCCAGCAGTGCGCCCAGGCCCTCTTCGGTGGTAGGATAGCGGCCGACATCCAGGCGGTAGGTATCGAGCGCTTTCTCGAAAGCCTCGATCTGCGCCTTGGCGACCGTGACTTCCGACTTGCCCAGCTGGGAAAAGTATTTCGGGCCAACGTAAGCGGCCAGCAAACCAATGATGACGATCACCACCAGCAGCTCAAGCAGGGTGAAACCTTGGTCAGCCTTGCTACGAATCCTTGCTGCAAACATCCGTACTACCTCCGCCTAGAATAGAACGGCAAAGGCTACCATGCGGTTTTAGGTTTAGACAATTTTTTCTGCGGTGCGCTGGCAGCAGCAGCAGCGCGTCACAGATTTCGTTAAATTGTTAACAAAAGTGTCGCGAATACCTCACAGTTACTCGGACACCGCCCCCGCCTCGCTGCGCAACTGGCAGGCGCCGGCCCGGCATTGGGCGCCCGGGTCCATCACGAAGCGGCAATCGCTCACCAGGCCGCTGGCCTTGTTGCTGGCCTCGCGCTCCTTGCGGTAGCGCTCGGCCAGTTTGGCTGCTTGTTCCGGGCTGGTTTTGGCGGTCGAATAGGCCAGGTAGGATTCCGGGCCGCCGCAGGACTTGGCCCCTACCGGCACAGTGCGGCACTGCTGGTCGGAAGTGCAGGCGGAATAATTGCCCAGGGCTTTGAGCTGGGCCAGGGTGTCGGACTGGGCGTGGCTGCTGCCCCAGGCGAAGCAGGCCAGCAGGATGGCGGGTCGTTTCATGATTCCATCATCGCCCCGGCGGGGCCAGCGGTCAACCCTGCTGCAACGCCATTCCCTGTTGCGCCTGCTGCATGCACGGTATCAGCATTTGCAGCAGCCGCGCTTCGCGCGCTCCGGCCGCGTAAGGCATGCCCAGCAAGGCAAAGGCGACATCGCCTGCACCATGAACCAGGCCATGGCCGAATTCGCCCGCCTCCAGCGCCAGCGGCTGGCCGTGACTAGCGCGCCAGGCCGCCAGCCAGGCATTGGCCGGTCCGCCGCTGGCATCGCACAGCGCCGCCGACTGCACCGACGCCAGCGTAACGCTGTGCAGGCATTCCACTGCGCGCACGCGGCCATCGTCGCCGAGTTCCAGGCACAACAGGACACGGTGCGGCAGCAGCGCCTGCAAGGCGCCCTGGCTCCACAGAAAGAAATCGCGCGGGGCCGCCACGGCGCGCCCCTTCTCGATGGCGTGCAGCAGGTACTCCTGCTCGTTGCTGTTCAAAATTACCATGGTGCTTGTATTGGTCCAGATAGACGAGTGACTATGCACGATGAAAAGTGCCGCCCGCCAATACAATTTTGCTTAGAGATTAATATTTTCCGCAAATAAATCACGCTGCGCCCCGGGAAAGGGCGACTGAAACGGCAGAGATGGCGCAGTACCACGCCCTGGGCCGTGGCGTCCGCACATCGGATCATCCCGCCGTGCTGCGGGCCACGGCATGTGCGCGGTTGTTAACACCGAGCTGGCGGTACAGACGCTGCAAGTGATTTTTGACGGTCAGCCCGCTGATTCCCAGCAAGCGGCCGATTTCCTCGTTGCTTTTTCCCTCGCGCAGCCATTGCAGGATCTCGGCCTGGCGCGGCGACACCGCCCGCGGCGCTGGCGCCATCGCCGCGGTGGCGATGCGCTGTATTGCCAGATGCAGGTACGGCAGCAGCAATTGCAGCAGCCAGGTCTCGCGGAAGCCGGCAGCGGCCGGCAAGTCCAGCAGCACGAAAGCGCTGCCGCCCGCCGCCAGCGGGCCGCAGCCATGCAGCAGGCCGTGCCCCATGGCGCCCGCTTGCAGGCCCAGCGGCTGGGCGCCCGCCTGCTGCCATTGGCGCAGCCAGGCCGGCACCGGGCCTTGGACGCCGTCGCATAACAGCGCCCGCTCCGACGGGGCCAGCACCGTACCGTGCAGGCATTCGACCTTGCGCGCCCTACCCTGCTCGTCGAGCTGGACGCACAGCAGCACGCCGTGCGGCAACAGGGCTTGTAAAGCCCCTTGGCTCCACAGGAACAGCTCGCGCTGGCTGGCGATCGCATGCGCGCCATCCAGCGCATGCAGCAGGTATTCCTGCTCGCGGACGTTCGGGCTCAGCATTGTGCGTGGAACCGGTAGCCGCTGCCGCGCACGGTCTGGATCGCGCCCTGCAGGCCGCTCGGCTGCAAGGCATTGCGCAGGCGGCCCACATGGGTGTCCACCGTGCGCTCATCGAGGAAGACGTGGCTGCCCCACACCTGGTCCAGCAACTGGGCGCGGCTATGCACACGCCCCGGGTGGTGCATCAGGTAATTCAGCAGGCGGAATTCCACGCGCCCCAGGCAGAGCTGGCGCTCGCCTGCCGTCACGCTCAAGGTTTGCGGATCGAGGCGCAGTCCAGCCACTTGCACGGCGCCGGGGATGGCTGCCGGGCGGCGCCGGCGCAACACTGCATGCAGCCGAGCAATGGTCTCGCGCGGCGCCAGCGGCTTGCAGATAAAGTCGTCCGCCCCGCTTTCCAGCGCCAGCACCTTGTCCTGCTCGGAGCAGCGCGCGCTCAGCATCAGGATCGGCAGCTCACTCGTCGCCGGTGCTGCGCGCCAGCGACGGATCACCCCCAGGCCCGACAGGCCCGGCAAGTCCCACTCCAGCAGCACCGCTTCCGGCAAGCCGCGCTCCAGCGCGTCCAGGGCCGTCAAGGCATCGCCGAAGCATCGCACGGCATAGCCCGCCTGGCCCAGGTTCTGGGTCAGGAGTTGCTGTACGGCAGGATCGCTGTCGATGACGAAGATGGTGAAGGACATGACAAAAGCGCTGATCGAGATGAGGAAAACTATGGATCATGCCAAGTCCTGAGCACTAATACAATTTTATTTCTGCATTAATATTTAATTGAAATAAATACCTTTTTCACTCTGCGGCTAGCAAATGAAAAGGCACCTTGGGAGCCGAAACTCCCAAGGTGCCTGTAGCGTTTCTACAACCGGCCAGGTCAGGCGCGGCGCTGGCGGCGGGCAACGCCCAGCATCATAAGGCCGAGCGCGGCCAACGCCATGGCGCCAGGCTCGGGAACCTGGTTGGCGTCTGCATTTGGCGCAACCACATCGGGGATGGCGCCCGGCTGGCCATTCGGCAGCAGCTGGTACGTCAGTTCCAGCAGGGAGCCGCCCAGCAGTTCTTCAGCGCTGTTCAGCGCAAAGATGCTGAAAGTGGAATTGTCCAGCGCCGACGCTTCGCCCGAGAACGACAGCATGAAGCTGAAGACGCCGCCAAAGGTGGCCTTGTAGTACACGTCGTTAAAGCCGGCGGTGTTCAGCAACTGGAAGCCGCCCGGCACCGCACTGGCGTCGCCCATGGTGTCGAAGTTGGCCGGATCCAGGTCGAAGCCCTGCAAATCGCTCATGGTGGCGGTAACGGCAGGACCGCTGCCCTGACCGCTGAACACGAAGTCCAGGTAGCCGGTATTGCCCGCGCCATACTGCGCGGTGTTCACCGATACCAGGTACATGGTGCCGGCCATGGCCTGGCTGCCTGCGCCCAGCGCCAGCAGCAGCGCCAGGGTGCGGAAGATGCTCTTGAAGATATTGGTTTTCATCGTTTAGTCCTTTTTCATCCTTAGAACGAACCGGTCAGCACTTGCGGCACGTAGTTGATTGCGGCCTTGGCCGGGTTGTTGAACTTGACCTGGAACGCTACCTGCGCACCGGCTGCCAGCGATGGCGCCACAGTGATGTAAGGCACACCGTTGACCGCGCCCGATGCATTGGCCAGAGTTACGCCGGCTGGCAGGCCAGGCACCAGGTAATGCACCGGACCGGCCAGGGCTGCGCCGCTGTTGTTGGTCACCCAGACATTGCCGGTGGCGACGCTGCTGCCGCGGCTCTGTACCAGGCCGGCGCGCTGCACCAGCATGCCGGCGGTCACATCCGAGTAGGTGGCGTCCAGGTTCAGCGCGATCACCACTGGATCGTGGTCGGAAGCGCGGTATGGCAGCGCGTTGTACAGCGCCAGCGCCGCCGCGTTCTTGTCCTCCAGGTTATAGTCCAGCACTTCCGGCTCGTCCGCGTTCACGTTCCACTCGGTGGCGCCGGCCACCTGCGCGCTCAGCGAAGTGCTGGCCAGCGCGTGGTCCAGGTAGCCGCTCTCGCCGCCGAACACATAGGAGTGCGGCATGGTCACCGGACGCACGAAGCGCTCCAGCTGGTTTTCGAAACCGGCAGCGGTCATAATCTGGATCGGGTCTTCCATGCCGTACGAGTTCATGTCTCCGATCAGCAGCACGTCGTCGTCGCCGGCAGCAGCCTTCACTTGCGGCACAAAGACATTGACCAGCTGCTGCGCCTGCGCCATGCGGTCGCCGTTGAAGCAGCTCTGGCCATCGCCCTTGTCGGCGTTGGCGCCGGACGCGCCGCTGCAGCGTTTGGACTTCAGGTGGTTGACGATCAGGCTGAATTTGGCGCCGTTGTTGGCCTTAAAAGTCTGCGCCATCGGCGGACGGTCGTTGACCGCATTGGCATCGGACAGCGCGTTGCCGACCAGGGCCAGCTTGCCTGGCTTGTAGATCATCGCCACGCGGATCGCATCGGTGCCGGTGGCAACCGGCTTCGGTACGTACGCGTACTCCACTTTGCCGTAGGCGGTGTTCAGTGCATCGACCAGATAGCTGGCGGCGTAGTCGCCGTTGTTCTGGATTTCCATCAGGCCCACCACGTCGGCATCGATCGCCTTCAGCTTGGCGACGATCTTGTCGCGCTGGCGCACGAACTCCTGCATATTGTTGGCGCCGCGGCAGTTGCTAGCGCTGATCTTGCCGCCCAGTTCGCAGCCCTGGCCGGAAGCGCCGGTAACGTCCTTGCCATCGACGAAGGTGGTGAAGAAGTTCAGCACATTGGCGCTGGCCACGCGCACATTGCCGGCCACGATGTCCGGCGCTGCGGTGCGCGGGTTGGCGCGCGAGAAGACCGGGGTTTCGGTCGGCTGCAGCTTGAAGCCTGCGCCGCCGCTGCCCAGTGCGCCGAAGTCGATCACGCCGGTCAGGCCGCTGACGGTGTCGCCGGTGCGCACGGTGCCGTCTTCGCCGATGTACGGCACGGTGGCCGGGGTGACGAAGATGCCGTCATCCAACGTGATCATATTGGCCGCGTTGGCGGCCGCCATGGCGATGGCTTCCGCGCTGCGCGGCGCATAGCGGTTGGTCGGGATCTCGCGGCGGCCCACGGCCAGCGTCAGTTCGCCGCGGCTGCCCAACGATTCATTGGCATTGACGGTCAGTTCGCCGTTCAAGCGCACCAGCATGCCTTCCACATCGGCCAGGTTGGTGCCCAGCAGGTCGATGTTTTGCGGCATGATCGCGTGGCCGCTGCTTTGCACCACGGTCGAGGTCACGCTGGCCAGTTCGGTGTAGCTGCGGGTCGCGCCACTTGGCTTGTATTCGGTCACGGTGCCGGTCACGCGCACCAGGTCGCCGACCGCCACGGTGACCGGGCTGGCGGCCATGTAGACGAACATGCCGTCCGAGGTGGTCGGGTCGCCGTCGCCCGTCGCATCCTGGATGAAGTAGCCGCTACCCACCTTGGCCGTCACTACGCCTTCCGTGGTGACCTTGACGCCGGCGAACGGGCTGGTTGCGCCGGAACCCTGTACCTGGTACACCGGCAGCACGGTGCCGGCTGCCAGTTCCACGGACACGTTGACGGTGCAGCTGGCGTTCTGGCCCTGGCCATTGGTGAACTTCACCGCCACTGGATAGGTGCCGGCTGCCACGTTGGGCGCGGCCACCAGGCTCACACTGGCGCTGCCGCCGATGGCGCCCGCTGCAGTCAGGGCGCCCAGGCTCAGGCCCGGCACGGCAGCCGAAGTAATGGTGGCGCCGTTGACGATGCCGTCGGCGTCCGACGCCGACAGCGGGATGCTGCCGCCGGCGCCGAAGGTCAGGCTCGCACTCGCTGGGCAGGCCGGGACGATCGGCAGGGCTGGCGTACCGCCGCCGCTGCACACGTTCAGCGGACTGTTCATGTGGCGTGGCGCCGGCGTGGCGACGGTGAAGTCGCCAGCGTTGTTGTCGGTGTCGGTACAGCCATTGCCGGCGCGGAAAGCCGCCAGGGTAGTGCTGATGCTTGGCGTGGGGCCGGTCGCGCCTTCAAAGCCGTTGGTGCCGGTGCCATAACCCACCAGGTCCAGCAAGGTTGCCAGGCGCGGATTGGCCGGGTTGGTGACGGTCATCGGCGTGGTGTTGCTGACCAGGGCGATCTTGCCCGCTGCCGCGGCCATCGGGATGGAGCCGGACTGGTTGTAGTCCAGCAGGTCGCTGCCGGAACCGCTGGCATTGGTTGCCAGCCGCACCAGGTAGTACTGGCCTGGCTGCAGCGTGACGTCGGACAGCACCAGCATATTGGTCCAGCTACTGCCGCTGCTCGATGCGTACTGCAGGCTCCAGCCATTCAGGGACTGCGGCACGCTGCCCCGGTTGAACAGTTCGACGTAGTCGGACTTCAGCAGCGCGCCGCCGTTGCCCCCCGCGCCGTAGACCTGGCTGATGACGACGTCGGCCGCCGATGCCCCCAGGCTGGCCAACAAGGCTGCCGCGCAAGCCGTTGCGCGCAGTACGAATCGTGTAGTCATATGAGTTACCCCGGAAAATATTTACAGAAAGGAACTTTCTGTTGCTGTTTACATATTAACTCTTTGATATGACCAATTGGTGACAGGGCATTAGTCCGAACGGACTAATGGCACCGCGCCGCCCTATGAAAAGGCGGCCGCGCGGCACCGCAGCCACGGTGGCATGGCTACAACAGCCTGGCTTGTGACAGAATGGAAGTTGCTCAAGGAGTCCCTATGTCCAGTGCTGCCGTTTTCTGCTTCTGCCTCTCCCTCGCGGGACTGGTCCAGGCTCAGACCTACAAGGTCGGGGTCCAGTCGCTCGACTACTTTCCGATCGCCGCTGCGGCGCCGCCCGACCACGTCTTCAAAGGCTATGCGCGCGAGGTGCTCGACCGCTTCGCGCAGCGCGAAGGCATCCGGTTCGACTATGTGGCGCTGCCGCCGCGCCGCATGTTCATCGAATACTGGGCCGGAAAACTGGACTTCGCCTTCCCCGACAACCCCAACTGGGATACCGAGGAAAAAACCAAATACCCGACGCTGGCCTACTCCCAGCCCTTGCTGAGGTTTTACGACGCGGTGTTCACCGTGCCGGAAAAAGCCGAGGCGCCGGCGGCGCAATTGAAAAAACTGGGGGTTCTGCTGGGCTGGACGCCGTGGAAGTTCAGCGAGCGCATCGAAGAAGGTGCGATCCAGCTGCAAACCGCGCCCAACCCGCATAGCCTGATCCAGATGGCGATCAGCGGCCGCGTCGACGGCGCCAACCTGGCCGAGCCGGTGGCGCGCTACCATCTGCGCCTGCGCGGCACGCCCGATGCGCTGATGGCCAACCTTGAATGGATGCCGCAGCGGCAAAGCACCTACCACCTGTCGAGCATCCGCCACAGCGACCTGCTCAAGCGCTTCGACCAATACCTGCGCGAAGACGACGCCCACCTGGCCAGGCTGCGCAGCAAATACGGCCTTTAACGGCCGTATGGCCGCGCCAGCGGATCGCCGATAAACAAGCCCTGCGCCGGCCACGCTACGCTGCGCCAATACGCTTCAATGGCGGTCGCGCCGCCCAGGTAATGCCGCAGCAGGATTTGCGGATGCGGGAATTTCTGCCAGTGGCTGCAAGGCTCGCTGACCGTGCCATAACTGGCCGTGGCGCCCGCCTCCAGCCAGCGCAGGCTGCTCATCTGCTTGTTGCCCAGCAGGTCGCCGCCATACGACGTCAGGTGGTCCGCCAGCGCGCCCGGCAGGAAGTGCAGCGTGTCCAGCTTGGCCACCCGCGCCACGCCGGTCTGGTAAAACATGATGTCCTGCGCCCCTTCCAGGTGGTCCTGCCTGAGCGCGTGGACAGTCAGCTTGCGCGCCGGGATCGCACCGCTGGGCGGGAAAAAGCGCGCCCGGCTATTGCGCGCCGTTTCGCTGGTGGTCAGGAAATAGGCGCCGGCCTGCGGCACGCTGAAGCCGGCCGCCTTGCCGCGCTCGGCCACCGCACGCGCTACATCCAGCGGTTCGGCCGGCAATAGCATTGAAAGGCGCATGCCGGGCGGCAGCGCGGCGGCATTGAAATACGGGTTCTTGCGGCCGGGCGCGCAGCTGCGCTCGCATTGCGCCGCGTCGAAACCCAGCGTGTAAGCGGAGGTCAGGCTGTTGCACGCCACCGCGTACGGCGCCGTCCAGGCGAACAGTACGGCGCGCACGTCGGCGCCCAGCTGGCCATCGATGTCGGACTTCAGGCGCGCGAACGCTGCGGCATCGAGTTGCGCCGGACGGCCGGGGATGCTGACGTGGGCGATGCGCGCGGGCGGAATATCGCGCAGCTTGGCGTAATAGGCGGCCAGCGCAACGCTGGCGGGATCGGCGTCGTTGACCACCAGCGCCAGCTGGACCGGCGCCAGCGGCGCGGCCGCAGGCTGGGCGCGCGCCCCGGCTGCGGACAGCAGGAGCGCGGCAAGGAGACAGCGCTTAAGCGCGCTGGTAGACATCCTCGAAGCGGACGATATCGTCCTCGCCGAGGTAGCTGCCCGATTGGACTTCGATCAGGTGCAGCGGCAGCTTGCCCGGGTTTTCCAGGCGATGGCTCATGCCGATCGGGATATAGGTCGACTCGTTTTCGGTCAGCAGGGTCACCTTGTCGCCGCAGGTCACGCGCGCCGTGCCGCTCACCACCACCCAGTGCTCGGCACGGTGATGGTGCATCTGCAGCGACAGCTTGCCGCCCGGGTTGACGGTAATGCGCTTGACCTGGAAGCGGTCGCCCATATCGATGCCTTCGTAGCAGCCCCACGGACGATACACCTTGGTGTGGTGCACGTGCTCGGTGCGGCCGTTGGCCTTCAGGTGGTCGACCACCTGCTTCACGCGCTGCACCTGGTCCTTGTGCGCCACCAGCACCGCATCGGCGGTTTCCACGATCACCAGGTCCTGCACGCCTACCGCCGCCACGATGCGGCCTTCGGCGCGCACCAGGCAGTTGCTGGCGTTATCCGTATACACGTCGCCGCGCGTCACGTTGCCGTTGGCGTCGGCCTGCTGCACTTCCGCCAGCGCCGACCAGGAACCGACATCGTTCCAGCCGATGGCGGCCGGCACCACCACTGCGTGTTTGGTATGTTCCATCACCGCATAGTCGATGGAATCCGACGGGCAGGCGGTAAAGGCGGCCTCGTCCAGGCGGCAGAAGTCCAGGTCGCGGTAGCCCTTGGTCACCGATTCCTCGCTGGCCTTGGCCATCTCAGGCTGGAATTGCGCCAGTTCCTTCAGGTAGGACTCGGCGCGGAACAGGAACATGCCGCTGTTCCAGAAGAAATTGCCGGCATCGACGAAGCCTTGCGCGGTGTCGCGGTTTGGCTTTTCAACGAACCTGGCCACCTTGAAGCAGCCCTCCACGGCCAGCTTTTCGCCGCTCTGGATATAGCCGTAGCCGGTTTCCGGCGCCGTCGGCACAATGCCGAAGGTAGCCAGGGCGCCGCCTTCGACCTGGGTCGCGGCGCGCTGGATGGCCGCGTAGAACGCATCCACATCCTTGATGACATGGTCAGCCGGCAGCACCAGCATGACCGCCTGCGGGTCGATCGCCTTCAGATAATGGGCGGCGGCGGCCACGGCCGGCGCAGTATTGCGGCCGACCGGCTCCAGCACGATGCCAAGCGGGTTGATGCCGATTTCGCGCATCTGTTCTGCGACCAGGAAACGGTGCTCATTACCGCACACCACCAGCGGCGCCATCATGCCTTCGCGGCCAGCCAGGCGCAGCGCGGTGTCCTGCAGCATCGTCTTGTCCGTTACCAGGGGCAGCAATTGCTTCGGCAAGGCCGCGCGCGACAAAGGCCACAGGCGGGTGCCGGCGCCGCCGGACAGGATGACGGGATAAATTTTCATATCTTATTCTGTTGTTAATTATCTACTTGGCAACTATTTTACACCAGCCTCGGCCGGACGGCGGACGCCGCGGCGGTCGCGGGCATTGCCCCAGCCGCCACAGTCAGCCTGCGAGACATGGCGCATCTCGCCGGCGCGGTCGACACTATAATCCTTAAACACGATCAATTCGTCGAGCGTAACGTCTGGTAACACTCGAGTATATTCGAACAAAACACTGCGTACCACCCGGGCGCCACTGCAAATATGGCTGCCATGGCCGACCCAGGCCGGGCCGATGATGGTGGCGCCGGCGTCGATCTGGCAGCCCGATCCGATATAAACCGGGCCCACGATGCGCGTGCCATTCCAGTCGATATGGGTGTTCAGGCCGACCCAGACGCCCTCCTCGACCTGCACCCCGGGCACCGTCATATTGCCCACGCCGCCGGTCATGACGCCTTGTAGCACTTCCCAGTAATCCTTGACGCTGCCGATATCGATCCAGTTGAACTTGCGGGTCTGGCAGTAGAACGGCAGGCCGCGCTGGGCCAGCAGCGGGAACAGCTGGGAACCGATGTCGAACACCTGGCCGCTCGGGATCAGGTCGATCACTTCCGGCTCGAACAGGTAGATACCGGTACTGGCGCAATTGGATTTGGCGTCGGCGCGGGCCGGCTTTTCCTGGAATTCCAGCACGCGGCCGTCGGCATCGCTGACCACCACGCCGTAGCTGTTGACCTTTTCCCACGGCACCTCGCGCGTGATGACGGTGGCCATGGCGCCTTTGCGGCGGTGTTCGTACAGGGCCGATTTCAGGTCCAGGTCGATCAGCGCGTCACCGCACAGCACGACCACCGTTTCATCGAAAAAGCCGCCGAATTCCTGGATTTTCTTGATGCCGCCAGCCGAACCCAGCGGTTCCGGCACCACCTCGCCCTGGTTGTTGGTGTAGCCCTCAAACGAATAGCCGATCTGCACCCCGAACTGGTGGCCCTCGCCGAAATACTCCTCGATCTTCTCGTGCAGGTAGCTGACGTTGACCATGATCTCGCTCACCCCGTGCCGCTGCAGGTGCTCCACCAGGTAAGCCATCACCGGCTTGCCAAGGATCGGGATCATCGGCTTCGGCAATTCGTACGTCAAAGGACGCACCCGCGTGCCCTTGCCGGCCGCCAGAATCATTGCTTTCATTGGGTTTTCCTTTCTTAGCCGGCGCTGTGGCCTGAGCTTTGCCAGCGCCAGGCATCGGCGCACATTCTTGCCACATCATAACGCGCTTTCCAGCCCAGTTCACGCTCGGCGAGGCGCGGGTCGGCATAGCACTCGGCAATGTCCCCGGCCCGGCGCGCGACGATTCTGTAGGGTACGGGCTTGCCGCTGGCAGCCTCAAAGGCGCGCACCATTTCCAGCACGCTGTTGCCGCGCCCCGTACCGAGATTGTAGGTAAAGATGCCGGCGGCCGTCGCCAGCTTGTCCAGCGTTTTCACATGGCCTTGCGCCAGGTCCACCACGTGGATGTAATCGCGCACGCCGGTACCGTCCGGGGTTGGGTAGTCGCCGCCGAACACGTTCAGGACGTCGCGCCGCCCCACCGCCACCTGCGCCACATAGGGCAGCAGGTTGTTCGGAATGCCGTTCGGTTCTTCGCCGATCAAGCCGCTCTCGTGCGCCCCGACCGGGTTGAAGTAGCGCAGCAGGGCGATGCGCCAGCCGCTGTCGGCCTTTGCCGTGTCGCGCAGGATGTCTTCGATCATCAGCTTGCTGTGGCCGTAGGGATTGGTGGCCGACAGCGGGAAATCCTCGGTGATCGGCACGCTGGCCGGATCGCCGTACACCGTGGCCGATGAGCTGAACACCAGGGTCTTGACGCCTGCCTCCGCCATGCATTCGAACAGCACCACGCTGCCGCCCACATTATTGTCGTAATAGCGCAGCGGCTGCTGCACCGACTCGCCGACCGCCTTCAGCCCGGCAAAATGGACCACGGCGTCGATCCGGTGCGTCGCAAACAGGGCCTGCATGGCGGCGCGGTTGCGGATGTCGGCGTCCTGGAAGGTGAACTCGCGGCCGGTGATCTGCTGCACGCGGCGCCGCACCGAGATATCGGCATTGCTCAGGTTGTCCACCACCACCACATCATGGCCGGCTGCCATCAACTCCACCACCGTATGCGAGCCGATATAGCCCAAACCACCAGTTACCAGAATCCTCATTCAGCTTCCTTTGCGATCAGCGCGGGGGCGGAATACAGGCACTCATAGGCCGCCAGCAGCTTGGGCGCCTCGTATTCCCATTCAAGTTCATTGACCACCCGGTTGCGGCCATACGCGCCCATGCGCGCCCGCCGCTCCGGATCGTCCAGCAGTTCAACGATTTTCAGTGCCATGTCGACCGGGTCGTTCTTCGCCGCGTACAGCGAAGCCTCCTGCGCCGACACCCTGCCCTCGGTCAAGTCGAACTGTACTATAGGTTTGCCCAGCGCCATATACTCCATGATCTTATTCATGGTGGATTTGTCGTTCATTTCGTTCGCCACGTCCGGATTGACACAGACATCGGCCGTATTCAGCATTTCCAGCAGCTGCTGGTCGGGCACCCGGCCGGTGAAGGTCACATAGTCCGACACACCCAGGCCGCGCGCCAGTTCCTGCATCTGCGCCAGCGAGGTGCCGCCGCCCACCAGGCCGAAATGCACGTCGTGCCGGCCCATGATGTGGACGATGTGGCGCACGCTTTGCAGCAGCAGGTCGATGCCCTCCTGCGCCCCCATCACGCCGACATAGCCCACCAGGTAGCGCCGGCCCTGCTTCAGCGCCGCCACCGGCGGCAGCACGCGCAGGCGGTCCAGTTTGGGGCCGCTGCGCACCACGTACACCCTGTCCGGGTCCATGCCGCCGCGGCCGACCGCGATGCGCTTGTACGATTCATTGGTGGCGATCGACACATCGGCGGTGCGGAAAGTCAGGCGCTCCAGCCATACCATCAGCTTGTAGAACGCGTCGCGCCGCCCGAACTTCGCTTCATACAGCTCGGGATTGATGTCGTGGTGGTCGAACAGGAAGCGCTTGCCCAGCGCGTATTTGAAAAAGCCGCCGACCAGGAATAGCAGGTCGGGCGGGTTGCAAGCGTGGATCACGTCGAAGCCATGGCGGAACAGCACCTTCCAGGCCAGCCGCGAACTGTGGAACAGCGCGGCTGAATACTCCAGGGCATAGCCCAGCGCCCCTTCCGCCTCCATCGGCAGTTTGTAGCGGTAGATGTGGATGCCGTCCAGCTCCTGGTAGCGTTCTTCGCAGCCCTTGCCGGTCGGGCAGATGATCGCTACCTGGTAGCCGTTGGCGTTGAGGGTCGTCGCCTCCTGCCACACGCGCCGGTCAAAGGGCGATGGCAGGTTTTCGACGATGATGAGGACACGGCGCTTACCAGCAGATGCCATCGTACGCCCCTTCGCTCTGCTTCTCCGTGACGCGCACCAGGTCCACCAGGTGCTGTCCGGGCCGCAGCCGCTCGGGTACTGAACGGAATTCCGGCGCGCCGTTGCCGATCACCACCGTGTCGGCAAACTCCAGCACCGCCTCCATCGAATCGACCATCAGCCGCGAAATATGCGGGATGATGTTCATGATGTAGTCCTGGTTGGCGCCGGTCAGCGCCGCCAGCTTCACGTTCTTGTCGTACAGGCGCAGCTCGTAGCCCTTGCCGATCAGGTGCTCGATCACGTCGACCAGGGGCGACTCGCGCAGGTCGTCGGTGCCGGCCTTGAACGAAAAGCCGAGGATGCCGACCTTCTTGCCCGGCTTCTCCATCACCATCTTCAAGCCCTTCTCCACCTGCTTGTGGTTGGATGGCAGGATGGCGTTCAGCAGCGGCAGCTCCAGGTCCAGCTGGCGCGCCTTGTAGATCAGCGCGCGCACATCCTTCGGCAGGCAGGAGCCGCCGAAGGCGAAGCCGGGCTTCATATAATAGGGCGAGAGATTGAGCTTGGTGTCCTTGCAGAAGATCTCCATCACTTCGTGGCCGTCGATCCCGACCGCCTTGCAGATATTCCCGATCTCATTGGCGAAATCGACCTTCAGCGCATGCCAGGTGTTATCGGTGTACTTCACCATCTCCGCCGTCTCGACGTCGGTGCGCACCACCGGCGCGTCCATCCCGCCATACAGCTGCAGCAGCAGGTCGCCCGAGCGTTCATCGGTCTCGCCCACCACGGTCTTGGGCGGGTGGTGGTAGTCATGGACCGCCGTGCCTTCGCGCAGGAATTCCGGATTGCTGCAGACCCCAAAGTCGGTCCCGGCGCGCTTGCCGGACGCCTGCTCCAGCGCCGGGATCACCAGCGCGCGCATCGAGCCGGGCAGCATGGTGCTGCGCGCCACCACAACGTGGAAGCCTTCCTTCTCGCGCAGGGCCGCGCCGATCTGCTCGCACACCTTGCGCACCGCGCTCAGGTCCAGGTTGCCGTTCAGCTGCGACGGCGTGCCGACGCAGATCAGCGAGATCTCGCTGTCCATCACCGCATCGCGCACGTTCTCCGTTGCGCGCAGGCGGCCATCGCGTACCGCGGCGGCGATCATCTCGCCGATGTCCTTTTCGATGATGGGCGTGCGTCCTTCATTGATCAGGCCCACCTTGGTACGGTTCGGATCGACGCCGACCACACTGTGCCCTTCCGCCGCCAGGCAGCCTGCCGACACCGCCCCTACGTAGCCCATGCCAAAGATACTGATCTTCACAATGACGCTCCTTCCAAAATGGCGATCTCGGTTTCGATCGTCGTCGTGCCGTGGATCTTCCCGCGCCACCGGGCAGTCGTGCTGCCGGTCTTGCTGTCGAAGCTGCGCGAGACCCAGCCCGCAATTGGCGCCGTGCTGGCGCAGAAGAGTTGCGGCGCGCCGCCGAAACTGCATGCCATGCGCAGCCCCTTGCTGCGCGCGCGGATGTGCAGCGTGTGCCCATCGGTTTCGGCGCGGCAGCCTTCGGCAAAATGCCAGTGCAGGGCTACCTCGTGCTCGCCAGTGCATTCTAGGATATCTTTGACGAGCACCGCGTTCCGATTGGAATCGTATTCGATGCTGCGCCGGTGCAGCACAGGATCGCGCAAGCGCAGATAGCCGTCTTGCTTTCCCTCAAAGAATTGGCAGCTTCCATGCGGCATGTGGAGCAACTGTTGCGCGTGCGCCTTGCGCAGCCACATGAAGTTGCCGCCGATTTCCGACTGGTCCTGGCCGTCCACCTCGACCGTGTTGTGCGCGGCCGTGCTGCGGAAGTAGTCGCGCCACGCGCGCTGCGTATGGTAAGCGTAGGTGCCGGGGTCGATCAGCAGCTCCTCGCCGCCGGCCGACAAGGTGAATGCCAGCGCGTCCGCATGGCCGTGCGCCGCGATCGACAAGTAGCCCAGCGGGCCGCAATCGATGACGATGCGCACTTCCTGCGCGCTATCGAAATCCTTTCCCAGCAGGTAATAGCCGCCGCGCGGGAAGGCCATCTGCGGACCGGCAGGGCCGGGTCCCGCCGCCGGGATGGCTTGCCAGCGCGTTTCGGCATCGGCGAACAGCCAGCGGTTGCGTTCATCCAGTTGGCCTGCCTTGGCCTTGAAGTCGGCGCGTCCGAACAGCAGCGCGCAGCTGGCAAGCAGTGAGCGGTATGGCGCCGCTGCGCCGGACGCCTCCCCCAGGCGCAGCATACGCGCATCGTCCGCGTCGCCGATCATCGGCACGTTGCCGCTGGCGTCCATCAACGCCGCCAGGAAGCCGGCCATGCGTTCCAGGCGCTGCAGCCAGGCGGGCGTGAAATGCACGCCATTGGCGTGCGCCGCCAGGTGGCACAGCAGCATCATGTCCATCACTTCGTGGTGGTAATAGATGGCCTGCTCTTTGTTGACGCCATCCTCATGGTTCTGCGCCAGGCCTTCCTGCTCCAGGCCGCGCTGCGCCAGCGCGCGCCAGTGCCGGCTCTCCGGCCAGCAAGGCCATTGCAAGCTGGCGATGAACAGGCCCATATATTCGCCCAGCAAATGGTTGTTGGCCGAGGAATGGCGCGACAAATGGTGGCTGATGAAATGACAGTGCTGGTAGACCGCCCGCAGCCAGCGCTCGCGCCAGTCAGCATCGACCGCATCGCCCAGCAGCTGCCAGGCAGCCGACCAGTTCAGCAGCCGGACACCCAGCTCCAGCGCACTGGCCCAATGCACGCCCTGCGGGTAGGGGCACTGGTCGAGCCAGGACATCAGCAGGCTGCGCGCGCCTTCGGCAAAGCGCCGCTCGCCGCTCGCGCGCCAGGCTTGCGCCAGCGTCACCAGTTCCAGGTGGCGGCTGGGCTCCCACAGGTATTTGATGTCGCCCACCTGGCCGGCGTCGCGGTAGTCGATCGACGGTCCCGCCAGCATCGGCGCCACGGTGCCGGTCTTCGGGTCGCGGTTCCACTGCGGCGGGAAGCCAAGCTGCGCGCCGCGCAAGGCAAACACGTTCCAGCGCCCGGCCAGCAATGCCTCCGCCTCCGCGTACAGCGCGCCGTAGTCCCGCGCGGGCGGAGCGCCGGCGAGGAACGGGGCGCCGAAGCGCTCCAGCGCGGGCGGCGGCGGACGGCGCGCGAGGCCGAGGCCGATCGCGCCGGCCTTGCGGCGCACCAGCTGCTGGACGCGCCACGCAATCTCTGCCCCGCCCATCAGGCGCAAGCGGTTCAGTTTCCACGCCAGCGCCGTCATAGCGGTGCAAAGCCAAGTTCGCGGTACATCTGCTCGACGCGCGGCAGCACCGCCTCGGTGCTGAACATCGCCTCCACCTTGCGCCGCCCGGCCGCGCCCATGCGCCGCGCCAGCGCATCGTCCTGCAGCAGCTGCCGCAGGCGCGCCGCCAGCGCATCGACATCGCCGGGCGCCACCAGGAAGCCCTCCACCCCGTCCGCCACCGCCTCCGGGATGCCGCCCACCGTGGTGGCCAGCACCGGCATCCCGGCCGCCATCGCCTCCAGTACGCTCATCGGCATCCCCTCATGGTAGGACGGCAAGGCAAACAGGCTGGCCAGCGCCAGCTGCCGCTGCTTGCCCTCCCCGGCCACCCAGCCCAGCAAATTCAGCTGGGCCGCGATGCCGAGCTGGCCGGCGCGCTCACGCACCGCCTCCAGCTCCCCATCGCCACCCAGGCGCAATTCCAGCGCGCCCACCTGCGGCGCCACCTGCGCCGCCGCCTGCAGCAGGTCGAAGCTGCCCTTTTGCGGCCCCAGGCGCGCCAGCGACAGCACCGTCCCGCGCTGGCGCGTCTCCCAGGCGCTGGCAGGCGGCACGAACACCGGGTTATGCACGCACACCACGGCGGGATGCCCGCACATCGACTGCACCCACTGCCGCCAGCCTTCCGACAGCACCACCACCCGCGCGCTGCGCTGGAATACATAGCGTACGAAACGCTTGCGCAGCGGCCCGCACTCGTCGCCATAGAAACGCGCAAAGCCGCCGCCATGCAGGTGCAGGATAGCCGGCACACCTGCCGCGAACGCCAGCAGCAGGAAGCCCGACTTGCGCCAGAAGCTGGCGCGCGACGCCAGGTGCACATGCACCAGCCCCACCCGCCCGCGCAGCAGCAGTCCGCAGAACGCCGCATACGCCGCCAGCATGGCGCGCAGCTTGCGCCACGCGCTGCCATCGCAATGCGTGGCGAGGTAGCGCACGCCGTAGCGCTGCAACAGGCCGGCCTGCTCGTACACCCGCACCACGGAAGCAATACCGCCCATGGTGTCCATGCCGGTTCCCAGCATCACGATCTGCTTCATGTGCGCCGCCCGTCCTGCCATTCATTGACCACCCAGCGGAACTTGCCGGCCGCCGTATCCGGCAGCGCATCGCGCAGCACCACGCTGACCCGCACCGTGGGATCGACCAGGTGGTGGATGTTGTGCAGCAGCTTGTCCTGGTCCGCTTGCGTGAAGCCCAGGTCCGGCACCAGCCGCAGCTCCCAGTGCCCGGCCCCGACTTGCGCCACCTGCGACTTGCGCACGTTTTCCACGCCTTTGAAGGCAAAGGTCAGCACCGAAGGGCTGATCTCGGAGCCGTCGCCGCCGGTGATGCGGTCTTCCAACTTGCCCGTCACCGGTTCGATCATCGGGAACGGCCGCCCGCACGGACAGCGTCCCGGCTTCCAGCGCGTGCGGTCGCTCAGGCGGTAGCGCACCAGCGGCATCGCCAGGTTATGCAGCGTGGTGCCGACCACCTGCCCGTAGCCGTCGGTCGGCTCGCCGTCCTGGTCCAGGATCTCCACATGCGAATAGTCGGTATTGACGTGCAGCGAGCCGTACTCGCACTGCGTGGCAAACGCCACCCGCTCCGCCATGCCGTACATGTCCAGGATCTTGTCGGCCAGGTGCTCGCGGATCAGCTCCTGCTGGTGCGGATACAAGGGCTCGGACGCCGTGAACAGGAAGGGAATCTCCAGCGCCTGCCCGCGCCGCCGCAGGTGCAGCGCCAGCGTGTAGGCGGTGGAGGGATAGGCCTGCATCATGGCCGGCGCATAATCGCGCAGCTTGCCGATGATGGCGTCGACGCACTGGTCGGTCAGGTGGCGCGACGACAGCAGCAGCTGCCGGTTATAGCGGTTCTCGAACCAGAACGGCGGCTCCTGCCGCTCCAGCTCCGTCACCAGGTCGCCGCGCAGCGTGGCGCGCGGCATGCCGTCGAAATAGCCGCCCCAGGTCCAGTGCCGCTTGATGAAGGCCTGCTCCATCTGTACCGACTGCAGGCTGCGGAACACCACCAGCGGCGAGCCGGTGGTGCCGCTGGTCTTGCCCAGCGCCTGCCAGGGGCGCTTGACGCCGCCGTTCGGGTACAAGGCTTGCGGATGGTCCAGCAGGGCCGTCTTGTCCACCACCGGGAACAGCTCGCGCAGCGCCTGCCGCGCCTCGCGCGGCGTGAAGTCGCGCGTGATGTGCGCGTAATACGGCAGCTTGTCGATTGCCGCCTGCAGGCTGCGGTGCAGCAGGCGGTCGCCCATCGCCTGCAACCCTTCCTCATCCAGCGTTTCGTGTGCGCGCAGCTTATGCACCAGGCGCTGGCTCAGCGCATTGTCGCGCACCAGCGCCCGGCCGCCGTACAGGAATTCCTTGCGCAATCCGGCCAGCATCACCGCCTCCCATCAGCTTGACTGCGCGCCCAGCACCGCCCGGTATCGTTCCGCCACCGCAGCGCCAAGCACGCGATAACTACGCACTGCATCAATGAACTGCGGGCCCGCCGCCGCGCGCCGGCGCGCCGCCTGCGGGTCGCTCAGGATGGCCTGCAGCGCTTCCGCCATCGCTTCCGCCGTACTGGCCGACAACCAGCCGGCGCCGCTGGCGGCCAGCACCGCCGCCTGGTCCGGAATATCGTTGCCGACGCAAGGCACGCCCAGCGCCAGGTATTCCAGCAATTTGGTCGGCGAACTGACGTCGTACAGCGCGCCGCGCGGCACGTAGGACACCGCCGCCTGCGCCGCCAGCAGGTAGGACCAGGCTTCCGCCGGCGGCAGCCAGCCGGTCACCTGCACCGCATCGGCCAGCCCGCGCTCGCGCGCCGCCGCCAGCAGCGCCGCCACATCCTGCTGCTGCGGTGCGCCGCCGATCAGCAGCAGGCAGGCATCCGGCCGCGCGCGCCGCAGCAGCACCAGCGCATCGAACAGCCGCTCCAGCCCGCGCGCGCGGTCCAGCGTACCGAGGTAGGCCAGCACCGGCCGCCCCTCCCAGCCCGGCCAGGCGCGCGGCGCCATGCCCGGCGCCAGCACTTCCATGTCCACGCCCATCGGCACCGCGCTGAGCTGTTCCGCCGCGATGCCGCGCGCGCGCATCAGCTCCGCCATCGCCTCGCTCTGCACGAAGACATGGTCGGCGCGCGGCAGCACCACGCGGTACAGCAGCCATGCCTCCACCCTGCCCTTCAGCAGCACCAGCCTGGCGCGCAGCGATGGCCGCCGCGCCAGTTCGGCCTGGGCGCGCTCGATGCGGCCCTCGCTCATCAGGTAGGACACCCAGTACACCATCGGGATGCCCTTCAGCCGCGCGATGGCCAGCGCCAGCAGGCCGATCGTCACCATGTCGCGCACCTGCACCGCATCGCATTCGCTGCGCCGCATGCCCAGCAAGGCGCGCAGGCACAGCCAGGCAAAGGACAGTTCGCTGCGCCAGCGCGCACCGGTGCGGGAACGGCGCAGCGAAGCAAAGCCCTGGCTATCGGGCGGCGCCTGGCTGCCCTTGCCGACCAGGTGGCATTGCACGCCATGGCGCGGCAGGTATTTGCCGAACAGGGTCGCCACGTCGGCGCGGAAGGTCGGCAACGGCTCAGGTACCAGCTGCAGGATGCGGAGTGGGCGAGCCATGGCTCATCCTAGCAAAAAGCGCTCAATTTCCGCGCCCGGTTCACCGCGCCCGGCCAGTTGCGAGGCGGCCTGGCGCACCCGCTGCGCCAGCGCTTCGCGCTGGGCCGGCTGCGCCAGGGCGCCGGCCAGCGCGCGGCGCATGGCCTGCACGTCGTCGTGCGGCACAAAGCCCGGATAGTCGGCGCCCAGGTAGGCTTCGATCGCCTCATGGCGCGTCGCCACCAGCGGCTTGCCGTGCCGTAGCACGCGCAGCAGGACGCTCTGGCCGCAGGCCTCGCCGGCGCCGCGCAGCGGCATCGCCACCACCGTGCTGCGCGCCAGCAGCGCTTCGAATTCGGTTTCCGGCAAGTCGCGCAGGATGCGCGTGCTGTCGCGTGAAGGCGGGCGGATGCGGTTGTGCTGCGAGGCCACGATCACCAGCGGCTCGGCCAGCGGTTCGGCCGCCTCCAGCAGCAGGTCGTAATCGCGGTTGGAGAAGCCGCCGGCAAAGATGCCGCCGCCGCCCGCCTGCGGCGCGGCGCGCCCATCGAGCTCCTGCCGCCACAGGTGGCAAAACACGTCCTGCGGCGCCATGCCGAGCTGCTCCACCAGGTGGCGCGCTTCGCCCGGCGAGAAGGCGATGAAGCCCAGCCCCGGCAGGCGCAGCATGCGCAGCAGCCGGTCGGTGATGCGGCGCGCGCGCTGGCCGTGCACGAAGCAGGCCATCACCAGCAGCCGCGCGGGACGCGGCAACAGGCGCAGCTTGACCAGCGCCAGGATCGGCAAGGCTTGCCAGCCCACGACGAGCAGCCGGTCCTGGCGCGTCCACAGGCCGACGCAGCGCCACAGGCGCGGCGACAGCATGGCGCGCACGATGGCGCCCTTGCTGCGCATGCCGCTGCTGTCCGGCCCGACCACCGTCACCCGCGCGCCGCGCGCTTGCAGGTATTCGGTGATATCGCGGTAAATGCCGGATTGCGACAGCAGCACATGGTTCATACGGGACTCCCGTCGGGCGCCTCGCGCAGCAACTGGCGGCCGAGGGCGCGGTTGATCAGCTTGCGATCCATCGCATCAATCGCACCGGACAATAGCAGCGCGACTGCAAACACGGCGCACAACAGCAGCGTTCCCACCGCCGCTGCCGCCGCATCGCGCCCCGGCACCAGCCAGGCCACCGACGCCGCCGCGGCCGCCGCCAAGAGCGCCCGCCCCCACCAGCGCAGGCCCAGCGGCCACGCCAGGCCGCGCCGCTGCATGCCGGCCACCGCCAGGCCATTGACCACCAGCTCGTTGCCCAGCAGCGCCACCGGCACCAGCCACAGTCCCAGCTGCGGCGCGCCGAGCCAGTACAGCAGTGGCAGCAGCAGGGCCGAACACAGCGAGGCCAGCGCCCACATGCCGCTCAATCCGAGCGCATTGCACACCACGCTCAGGATCAGGCGGTGCAGGCGCAGCGCCAGCCAGCCGCACAGCACGGCAAACAGCCAGTGGTACTCGCCAAAACGGCCGCCGCTGGCCAGCTGCAGCAGCAGGCCGCCATACACCAGGGCGGCCGCCAGCACCGGCAGCAGGCTCAATGCGCTCAGCTTGAAGACGAAGTGCGCCCAGCGCTGCAATTCGGGATAGTCGCGGTTGGCGGCGTATGCCCCGATCATGCGCGCCCGCACCACGGAAAAAATCACCATGCCGGGCAGGTAGTTGCGGATGATGTCCGTCAGGCGCAGCACGAAGCCCAGGCCGGCCATGGCTTCCGGCGACTGGCTGCGCGCCATCAGCAGGATCAGGCTGGACGGCGAATACAGGTATTCCACCACGCCGCTGGCGTAGTTGTTGATGGCGACGGCCGCCAGCTGGCGCGCGCCCGGCGCCCGCCAGCCATCGGCTGGCCGCTGCGGCAGGCCACGCAGCGCCTGCAGCACGCAAGCGGCAGCCAGCGGCAGCGCCACCACGCTGGCCAGCACTTCGGCCAGCAGCAGCCAGCGCGCCGTCGCCGCCGGCAGCATGGCCAGGGCGGCCAGCAGCAACACGCCGCGCAGCACATTGACCGCCTGCATGCGGCTTTGCAGCGCCAGCGCTTCCAGCGTGTTGTCGCGCAGCAGGCGCAGCGCGCCTTCGACCAGCAGCAGCAGCGCCAGCACGTCGAGCTGGCCGGCGGGCGCACCGGCCGGCAGCCAGCGCGGCGCCAGCAGCAAGGCGCCGGCGATGGCCGCCAACAGCAGCAGGCGCAAGCCCAGCACCGCAGCCAGCAGGCGCACCATGCCGCGCCGCGTGCCGCGCAGACGGTATTCGGGGATGAAGCGCAGCAGCAGCCAGTCCAGGCCGAAGTTCGACAGGCCCAGCACCAGTTCCATGGCCGCCATGGCGGTCACGTAGTAGCCGAATTCGGCGGCCGGCAGCACGCGTGCCGACAGCCCCAGGATGCAGGCTGTCAGCACGGCGGTGGGCACTTTACCCACCAGGAAAGCGACGATATTGCGCCGCGTCTGGGGTCCCGAGTAAGGTGCGGTCATGGCATCGCTCAGTCCCCCGGCAGGTTTATGGCAATGGCAGCGTCAGGGTGCGGCCACCTACGGTGAGGGTGCGGCTGGTGGTGCCGGTGGTCAGCGACACCGTCGGCTTCTTGCATCCCACGTCCAGCAGGACCAGGAATTCCGCCTTGCTGGCCGCTGGCCGCGTGAAAGCCGCATGGTCCTCGATGCCGGTGCGCGGCGCCGGCCCCGTGCGCTTGATCAGCGTGGTGCCGGGTGTGATCGAACGCAGGCACAGCGAACGGTCGCCGTTGACGATGGTGGCGCTGCCATCCGACTGCGGCGCGATCGCCACTGCGGCATGGAAGTTCCACTCGAAGGAGTGCGGCACCGGCGCCGTCAGCGTATCCATCACCACGGCGGCGTCCAGGCCGCGCAGGTACCACACCTTGCGCCGCGCCAGCGTCAGCGCCCCGGCATAGGCCGGCGTCGCATCGCCTTCCACGTAATCGAGCGTGGACGACGTCGAGAAGCCGGTCAGCTTGCCGTTGCGCTGCAGGTTGATGGTATTGCCATCCACCCCCTGCCCCACGCCATTGTCGAAGGTCACCGCGTTATGCGACTTGGTCGGCCGGTACCAGCTGCCCCACACCGGCGAACCGTACCAGTCGTAATAGCCGGCCTCGATCAGCAGGCGCTTGCCGCCGCTGTTCAGGACGATGGAATTCTGGTCGCCGTGGCTGTGGTTATAGGCGCCCCATGGGCTGGACTTGAAGTACAGCGAGGTGCGCTTCATGTCGGCCAGGGAGCTGTGCATGGCGGCCCAGCCGATGCTGGGGTACATGGCGGCATTGGGCGGCGGCGCGGCGGTGCTGACGGTGTTGACCGGCAGCGGCGACGGCGCCTGCAGCATGGTCAGCGGGTCTTCGATCCCGCTCATGCTGGTGAAATACCACTTGGCGGCCGGCGTGTTGAAGCGCGCCGCAAACGCCTTCAGCAGGTAGGTGTTCGGCACGTCCTCGTGGCCATCGCCAAACACATGGGTCGGCGTGCCCGGCGGCACGAAGTGCGCCATGAAGCGCAGGAAGCCGTCCGACCACGGCTTGCGGTAGACCGACACGCCCAGCGCCTGGCTGAGCGGGTCCCAGAGCTGCACCGAATAGTCGGCCGCGGCCTGGGCGTAGGCGGTGCCGTTGGCGTAGCCGCCTTCCGGCCCGCTCCAGGTGTAGACCTGGTGCACATAGGTGCGCACGGCAAAGTCGAACCAGGTTTGCGCCTGCGGCACGTCGCCCAGGTTCAGGGTGGCGATCAGGGCCAGGAAGCCGAGCGCCATGCCGGCGTGCGAGTCATACGGGTACTGGTCGGTGCGCACGATGCCGCTGGCCAGGTCGTTATAGATCGCGCCGGCGCGGATGCCGATAATGGATTCCCACTTGTCGCGGCGCGCCGCATCCAGGTTATTCCACAGCATGTCCAGCGCCTTCGACAGCGACAGCGCAATCGCGCGCGTGGCCTGGTCCTGGTTGACATAGCTGGTCGGACCGTTCGGATTGAGCGCCGCCAGCTCGTCGCCGCGCTTGATGGCTTCCGCCAGGTAGCTCGGCGCCTTGGCGTCGCCCACCTTCAGGCGGTACAGCAGCGAGGCCGATTCCAGCTGGTGGCTGGTGCGGTTGATGCGGTTGCGGATATCGGCATTCTGGTTGCTGAGCGCGGTGGTCATGGTGCCGCTGCTAACCAGCGGCCAGTCGCTGTCCTTCACCGGCGCCATGGCCAGGCGCCCGGTTACGATCTCGGTCAGGCGCCGCACCTGGTCGCCGCGCTCCGTCACCATGGCCGGCGTCCACTTGAGATATGGCAGGAAACCCGGCGCCAGCATGCGCGTGCGGCCATGCTTGAGCACATTGTCGCGCAGGGTGGCATTGTCCGGCACTTCGAACTTGATGGCACTGCTGTCCAGCGTGAAGCTGCGCACCGTGGACCAGTCCTTGGCTACCGGTTCGGCCAGCGGCACCACGGCATTATTGGCCGCGTCCTCGATCTGCGCCAGGGTGGCGCCGGCCGCCTTGGCCTTGGCGCGCGCCGCCGCGTCGGCATCGTTCATGGCCTGGGTGCGGGTGAACGGCGCCACCTTCCAGGTATAGATGCCGGCCGCCGTGAAGCCTTTGGACGGCAGCAGCCAGTTGCGCGGCACCACCTTCTTGACCGGCGCTGCCGCGGCTGGCGGCTGGATGATCACCAGGTACCAGGTCGAGGCGGTCGCCGTCGGGTAGCGCGACCACGAGAAACCGGGCGGATTCTGTGGTTGAAGCTGCATCTTGTCCGGCGCCGGACGGATGGCTTCGATATTGGTGGAAACGGCCCAGTCGGCGTGACTGGTGCTTGCAAAGGTGGCAAGAGCGCCCATGACGGCAGCTCGCAACAGGCCATATTTAACGAATTTCATGTGATACTCTCCAGACAATTTCGTTTGCCAATCAATAACTTAGACAAGCATTAATTGGGTACAACGAAGAAAGTCTACATCACGCATTTAACAAATTCGTTTCCGCGCGGCATAAAATTTTGTAACAGTGTCGCGAAGAATTGACACAGTTCACGAACTCGGCTCTGTGCCGAAACGGCACAATTGGACCACCGTGCCCATGCACATCATCAGCATCAGTTGGG
The DNA here is from genome assembly GCF_038440195.1 of Pseudoduganella sp. OTU4001. Lineage (NCBI taxonomy): Bacteria > Pseudomonadati > Pseudomonadota > Betaproteobacteria > Burkholderiales > Oxalobacteraceae > Pseudoduganella > Pseudoduganella sp. OTU4001. The sequence goes on from NZ_JASATG010000018.1 coordinate 84,408, forward strand.
CAGTCGGCTCGTCCATGAGCGAGCGGTTATAGACCAGCATCATCAGGAATAGCAGCATCGCAGCTATACAGGTATCGGCCAGCGCGCGCTGCGCGGGCGTACCTTGTCTGCGGCGCACATAACGCCACGCCGCATGTAGGGAAAACAGTAGCATGGACGCGTAAACCAGAGCGCCCAATACACCGACATCCCACAACAGCACCGCCAGCGCGGTCGCGTCCAGGTGCAGGGGCATATAGCGCTTGGCCACCTGGCCGGTGCCCAGCAGCCCGGAGGCCTTGCTGGCGCCCGGCCCATAGCCGACCAGCCGGCGCGGCACGGTGGCCAGCGGATCGCGCGCCCACAGCGCCAGCGAGGCGGCGCGGCTGATTTCACCGGTGCGGTAGTTGGTATAGCTGGCGTCGAAGAAGTAGCCGCCGCCGCGGTCCAGCTTTTCCGCGACGTCCTGCGCCGACTGCACGCGCTTGCCCCAGTACAGGGTTTCATACACGGTATAGGTGGTGCCGACAAAGGCCAGCAGCAGGACGCCGAAGCCAATGAAGGCGCCCACGCTGCGCAGTATCCTGCGCCGCAGGACCCAGGCCAGCACCAGCGGCAGCCAGATAAAGGCCGCTTTCACCTCGCCCAGCAGGATGATGGCCAGGCCGACCAGCATCAGGCCGGACATGGCGCGGCCCGACATCTGGCCGGCCTGCCAGCGCGCGGCGGCATAGCCCATCGCCAGCACGGTAAACAGCACCAGCATGGCGCTGTTGCCGCCCCACCCCGGCATGCCGCCGAAGGTGCCGACAATGGAATCGAAAGTGGTGGCGCTGGCCACGAAAAAGTGCTGGTACAGCACCACCGGCAGCTGGATCAGCACGACCCAGAACATCATGCGCCAGGTATTTTCCAGGTGCGCCGGCTTCCAGCGGAACCAGTACAGCGCGAACAGCACCGAGAACATCGGTAGCAGCGCTTTGGCGGAGGTCACGATCTGCGACTTCGGCACGCGGTTGAACACCAGGCTGATGGCGAAGACAACCACGAACAGGCCGGCCGCCAGCGCCACGCTCGAGCCATCGCCGCCACGCATCCTGGCCGCGCGCTGGCGGTGCACCACCAGGTCCAGCAAGGCGCGGCAGAACAGCAGGATGGCCAGGCCGAACGCCAGCCACACGGCCGGGCGCAGCTTGAGGAAATAGACGGCCGATCCCTGCAGCAGGAAGGTCAGGATGAACAGGCACCAGAACATGCCATGCAGCGGCAACACGAACAGCAGCAGTACCGACAGCACGGCGCTGCCCACCAGCGCCACCAGGGCCGGCGAATCGAGCCCGCCCACCATGCCGACGAAGATCGCCAGCAGCATGAAGGGCAGCAGCAACAGCAAGGGCAAACCCTGCGGCCGTCCAACCCGCGGGCGCACGGCAGCATCGGCGCCGGCAGTGGCGGCGGCTGGGCGGCGCAACAGCGGCAAGCGCATCACGTCCCTCCCCCGCCTTCGAACACGCCGACCAGGCGCGTCCGTGCCGGCTCATCGAGCGCCTGCAGCAGGGCCCGCACGAATTCCTGCTGCAAGGCGTAGGCCGCGCCGGCATCGCTGCCGATGCTGGACACGCGCACCAGCATCCCGTCCGGCACCACCCCGGTCAGCCCGTAGCGCAGCTCCTGCAGGCGCTGCTCCATGCCCGGCATGGTGGCCTTGCGGCCGATGGTGATCCAGTATGTGATCGGCTCCTTGCGCGCGCCGGCGGTGGCGAACAGGCGCTTCACCGGCAGCGGGCCGAAGCCGGTATCCAGGCTGCCCTGCGCGCCGTCGCGCACGGTGAAGCCCTGCGCCGTGTAGCACACCTCCGGCTTGTGCACGCCCATATTGTCGCCCTGGTCGCCGCCATAGGCGATCGACAGCATGATGTGGTCGCCGCTGCGGTTGACATAGGTGCGGCCCAGCGTCTGGTTGTAGATCTTGTCCAGCTTGGCCTGGGTGGCGGGATCGGCCTGCAGCGGCATCACGCGCGTATCGACCTGCCAATCGCCGAAACTGCGCGGCACCAGCTGCTCCAGCCGGAAGCGGCCCTGCGTATCGGCCATGCGCGCGGTGGGCGTCAGCGCCCGCGTCATGGCGGCGGACGACAGCATCAGCGCGGCCAGCAGCAGGCTGACCTTCATCGACTTCTTCATGAATTCCGCCATTTCACGAACCATTGCAGGAAAGCGTCCACGCCGATAATCAGCAGCAGCGCCGTAATGAACAGCACCATCCCGGCAAAGCCGTGCAGGAAGCCCTGCCCCGCCGCATCGCCCAGGTAGTAGGTCACCAGCGACAGCGTGATCACGCGGATCACATTGGCGGTGAACGAAATCGGGATGATCAGCAAGGCCAGCGCCACATTGCGGAAGGCCGAGGAATGCCGCACCACGTTCAGGTAGAACAGGCCCAGCGCCTCCAGCGTCAGCAGGGTTTGCAGGCCGGCGCAGGCATCGGCCACCAGCAGCTGGTATTGCCCGATCTGCAGGATCACGCCGCTGCGCGCGATCGGGTAGCCGGCGGCGAACAGCAGCAGTTCGGTGGCCCACGACACGGCCATCTTCATCGGCATGGTCAGCATGCCGACCAAGGGGCCCGGCAGCGGCACCATGAAGGCCATGAAGAAGAAGGCGAACCATTGCACGCGCAGCGCACCGCGCCCGCACTTGAGCATCAGCACGGCCGCCAGCAGCAGGATGAAGGAGGCGATCTCGAACGCGATGATGCCCTGCGAGCGCCCCAGGATGTAGGCCAGCAGCCCCAGCGCCAGCAGCGGCCAGCCCAGCGCCTGCGGCTGGCCGTCGGCGCGCACCAGCATGGCCGGCCACTGGCGGTACATCAGCCACAGCGACAGCAGCAGGATGATGGGGCCGTGCGCCTGCTCCTCGGTGGTCCACAGGCCGGTGAACAGGGCGTGGAAGGTCGGCACGTACAGCACCGCCATGCCCAGCACCACGGGCAGCCAGTCGGGCAGCGCGGCCCGCAGCGCGCCGCGCAATTCCGGATCTCCCGGCGGACGGATGGCGAGCCCCGGATCCACCTCAGAACTCCAGCAGGACCGAACCGACCACCTCGGCGCCCGCGTGGCGTACCTGCTCGCCCAGGGCGGCCACGTCGTACAGCGAGGTGGCGTTCTTGTGCACCACCAGCAGCACGCCATGCGCGCGCGCCATGACGGGCAGCGCGTCGTGCGCGGTCAGCACGTCCGAGGTGTCGTACAGAACGATGTCGTGCAGCGCCTCCAGCTGGGCGTTGAGGCCGGTAAAGGCTTTGCGCGCCAGCAGCTCGGCCGGATTGGGCGGCAGCGTGCCGGCGCCCAGCACCGCCAGCGACTCGAAGGCGTCGATGCGCGTCACCGCCGCCATGGTGGCGCGGCCGGCCAGCATGTCCGACAAGCCGGCCTTGCCCTGCAGGTTGAAGATCGCACGCTGCGACGGCTGGCGCAGGTTGGCGTCCACCAGCAAGGTATTCTGCCCGAGCTGGGAAAACACCACGGCCAGGTTGGCCGCAAACAGGCTGGTGCCGCAACCCGGTTCGACGCCGACGATGGCCAGCGACTTGTGGCCGCGCGCGAACCAGCGCAGCATCAGCTGGCCGCGCACGGCGCGCAGCATTTCCACCTGGCGGCTGAACGGATCATAGGCCGCCACCAGGCGCGCCGAAAACTGCTTCTCGCCGCCCGGGATGTAGGGGTAGTCGAACTGGCGCGCCAGCGCCTGCTGCACGTCAGCCGCGCTGACCATGCCCAGCGCCTGGGCCGCTTCGCCAAAGCGCACCCCGGTTTCCTCCTGCATGCGCAGCACGGTATCGGTATTTTCCGGCGTCAGCTTGCCCGCTTCCTGCAGCAAGGCGCCGATGGTGGCATCGCCGGCGCCCAGCGGCGAGGCGGGATTGAAATGCAATGGACTGTTCATGGGCTTCTCCATTTTCAGCTTCAGCCCAGGCGCAGCTGTCGCGGCGCCTGCAGGCGCGGCAGGCCGAATCGGCGCGGCCGCGGTGGGTTCCAGTCAATCGTGGCCAGCACCGGGATCTGCGCCACGTCGGCCAGGTCGGCGGCCGAACGCACGCGGCGGTCGAACATCTCCGCCAGCATGGCGATGCCGATGCCCAGCATGCTGCCCAGCAGCAGCGACAGCACGGTGTTCAGCACCACGCGCGGGCCGGACGGTTCGATCGGCGGCACGGCGGGATTCAGCACCGACACGTCGGACTGGTCGCTGCCGCCCTCGATGCGGGTCTGCGAGACGCGCTGCGCGGCCTGGTCGAAGGCGCGCTGGGCGCTCTCCATGTCCTTGTTCAGCACATTCATCTCGTCGCGCTGGCGGTTCAGCTGCAGCACCTTGGCCTTCTGCTCGGCCAGGGCGCTGCGCAGCGCCGCTTCGCGCTGGGCGAACACGCTGGCGTTATTGCTGACCGAAGACGTGACCAGCGCGGCCTGCTCGTTCAGGCCGGCCCGCAGGCGCGCCACCTCGGCCGAGGCGCTCTGGTACAGCGGATGGTTGCGGCCCAGGCGCTGCCCCAGCTCGGCCAGCTTGGATTCCTGCTGCGCCAGGTTGATGCGCAAGTTCTGCACCACCGGGCTGGCCGTCACGTCGGGCGAGGCGCCGCCCATGCCGCGCGCCACCGACTGGCGCGAATTGGCTTCCATCGACTGCGCCTGGGCCTGCACCAGCTGGGCCGACAGGTCGTTCAGGCGCATCGATTCCACGTCGAGCCGGTTGTCCACGCTGACGATGCCGTGCTCCTGCTGGTACTTGGAGAGCTTGGACTGGGCCACTTCCAGGTTGTCGCGCAACAGCTTGAGCTGGGCGTTGAAGTAGCTGGTGGCCTTCTTCATCGGCTCGACCTTGAGCTGGACGTTGATCTTCTGGTATTCCTCGGCGAAGGCATTCGCCACCGCCGCCGCGAACTGCGGGTCGGACGCCTTGAAGGTCACGTTCAGCACCGAGCTTTCGCGCGCCGGCACGATATCGAGCTTTTTCTGCAGCAGCTCGGCCAGCCAGTCGCGCACCGAACCCTTGCCGCCGGTCGACTCGTTGAACTGTGCCATCACGGCCGGGCTGTCAGCCAGTTTCAGCTGGTCCACCACACGCAGCGCCACGTTCTTGCTGCTGATGATGTCGATCTGGGTCGCCATATAGCCGGGCATCAGCTGGCCCGGCAAGGCCATGCCGGTCAGCGGATCGACACCCTTGTAATTCATCACCAGTGAGCTGCTGGCCTCATAGGTCTTGGGCAGCAGCAGGCTGACGACGAGCGTGGCGGCGACCGTGACCAGCAAAGTCAGCAGCACGAGCTTCTTGCGCGCCTGAAGGATCAGGAGAAACTGGGCGAAATTCATAAGGCCTCCTTAGAACCAGCTCTCTTTGATGAGGATGACGTCGTCGACCTGCACCAGCTCATCGTTCTTGGCGGCGACCACATGGTATTGCCCATCGCCGTTGCGGCGCTTGATCTTGATGCCGCGTTCGGTGCCGCGCGGCGTCAGGCCGCCGCCCACGGCCAGCGCCTGGCTGACCGTCATGGCGCGCTCCAGCCGGAACGAGCCCGGGCGCTGCACTTCGCCGTAGATGTAGAAGCGCGGCGAGCGCTCGGCATAGATCACGTCGTTCGGCGCCAGCTCGATTTCCTTGTCGAGCGCGCCCATGCGCACCATGTCGACCACGTCGATCACGGTCTTGGTGGTCTTGCCGTCGCGCGTACGCACCACGCTGACCGTGTCGCCGCCTTCGGCGTTGAAGCCGCCGGCCTGGGCCAGCATGTCCATCACGCCGCGCTTGCCGCCGTCCAGCGGATAGCGCCCGGGCCGGTTGACCATGCCCAGCACCGACACCTGGGCGCTCTGGATTTGCGAAATGATGATGTTGACCTGGGCTGTTTTAAGGTAGCCCTTCTTCACCAGTTGTTCGCCGACCAGCTTTTCCGCCTGCTGCACCGTCAGGCCGCTGACCTTCACCTCGCCCAGCAAAGGGAAAGTGATCTTGCCCGATTCGCTGACCCGGGTTTCGATCCCCATGTCCGGATTGCCGAACACGGAAGCCTTGATCACATCGCCCGGCCCCAGCGTGATATCCGCCGCCTGGCTGGCGCCCGCACCCAATGCCAGCATCAGGCCCATCATCCACATCAGTACTCGTTTCATGATCGCTCCTCGCATCGTGAGTTATTTCAGGCCGGCGACGCCGCGTTCGGTGCCGGGGGCCGGAGCGCCGGCGGCCGCCACCGGCGCCGGCTGGTTCATATAGGCAATCTTGGCGCTGGCGCGCAGGCGCTTGACCTCCTGCTCCGCCGCCTCCTTACCCTTCTTCGCCATCAGGAATTGCTCGATCTGCGGCCGCGCCGCGTCCAGCTCCACCGGCGCAGGACGGATGTCGGCGATGGTCACCAGCATGCTGCGCTCGCCTTCGCGCACGATGAACAGCTGGCCTTTGGACAGGGCCATCAGCTTGGCCGACAGTTCCGGCGGCAGCTCCGAGCCGCTGCGGTTCAATTGCGCCCGCTGGTACCGGACCTTGTGCGCATCGAGCCAGGCGGCGACCTCGTCCAGCGAACGGGTCTTGTCCATCACGGCTTTCAGTTCATCCGTCACGTCACGGGTCGGCAGGATAATTTCGCGCATCTCGAAATGCTTGCGCTGTGAGAAGAATTGCGGGTTCTGGCTGAAGTAAGCCTCGACCTCTTCAGTCGTCGGCTTGGCCGGCGTGCCGATGCGTTTTTGCATATAGGCTTGCGCCAGGATCAGTGCGCGCGACCTTTCCATCGCTTGCACCACGCGCGGGTCGCGGTCCACCTTCTCCTTGGCCGCTTCGGCGATCAGGAGCTGGCGGTCAATCAGCGACTCCAGCACTTGCTTGCGGACCGCCTCTTGCTGTGTGGCTGATGAATTGGCTCGCGACAATTCATCGTTCAATTGCAGCACGGTGATTTCTTCACCGTTGACGCTGGCTAATGCCTGGCCTGGTTTGACTTCCGCCTTGTTGCCGCAGGCAGAAACCAACACGACCAGCAGTCCTGCACAAGCCCGCTTCGGGTTGATGTTCTTCAAGATATCCTCCCTCGACTGTTGCAACTCATTCTAATAGGGCGGCTGGCGCGCACGATTGACTCAATACGCGTTTTGCCGGTTCAGCACGACCTTTACCGTGCGCAAGATAATCCACAGGTCCAGCCACAAGGACCAGTGGCGCAGGTAGTCCAAGTCGTAGCGGATACGCGCCTCCATCTTTTCCAGGGTTTCCGTTTCACCGCGCAGGCCGTTGACCTGGGCCCAGCCGGTAATGCCCGGCTTGACTTTGTGGCGCAACATATAGCCTTTGATCAGCTTCCGGTATTGTTCGTTGTGGGCCACGGCGTGCGGCCGCGGTCCGACAATGCTCATCGTTCCTTGCAGCACGTTGATGAACTGGGGCAGTTCATCCAGCGAGGTGCGGCGCAGGAAAGCGCCGATGCGCGTGATGCGCGGATCGCGCGCCGTGGCCTGGCGCACCTCCGGGCCATCCTCGGTCACGCGCATGGAGCGGAATTTGTAGACGATGATTTCCTCGCCATACAGGCCATAGCGGCGCTGGCGGAAGATCACCGGGCCCGGCGAGCTGATCATCACAGCCAGCGCAATCGCCAGCATGACCGGCGCCATCATCAGCAGGATGGCGCTGCCCAGGATCACATCGCTGGCGCGCTTGACGATGCCGTCGAAGCCGACAAACGGTGTTTCGGTAATCGCCACCACCGGCATGCCGCCCACGCTGTCAAAGCGCGCCTGCATCAGGTCGAAGACGTAAATATCGGGCAGGAAATAGACCGAGGCCGTGGTGTCCTGCAGTTCATCGAGCAGCTTGCGGATGCGCGGCTGGGCCGAGATCGGCTGGCTGATGAAGATCATCTTGATGTGGTGGTCGCGCACGAAGCCGGCGACGGAGCCCATGTCGCCCAGCACCGGATGGTCGAGGTCCGGCTTGCGGCGCTCGGCCGTGCGGTCATCGAAGAAGCCGCGCACGCTGAGGAACAGGTTGGGCATGCGTTCCACCGTGCGTGCGAATTTGGTGCCGACCTCGTTGGCGCCCACGATCACGATGGAGCGCACTTCGCTTTCCTTGGCGGGGTCGGTGCCGACATGGCGCGCGGCAATGTGGCTGGTGAGCAAGGCGAACGGCGTGGCCAGGAACCAGCTCAGCACCACCGTTTCGTCATAGTGGTAGGCCAGGCCGCTGACCGTGCCGAGGAAGACCAGGATCAGGGCGGTGACGATCCAGCCCATGAAGATATCGCGCGCATAGGCCCCGATGCGGCCGCTGCGCCAGGTGCGGTAAGGGTCGACGTGCTCATAGACGGCGGAGGAAATGAAGAAGGCCAGCACCATCAGCACCAGCGAATAGCCGGTAAACGGCTCCCCGTACACCATCGACGTGGCGTACAGCGTCCCCATGATGATCAGCGGATCGAGCACACGCTGGAAGAAGGAGACCAGGGGAATATCGTTTACCGTCATCGTTGCTCCTCATTTCAGAATTGCACCGTCGCCATCAGTGACACGCCCTTGGCGCGGTAGTTGCCGGTACCGATCAGCGGGGTGCCGGTGCGGCGGTCCTTGAAGGCGGTGGCGCTGAGCTGGACCTTGCGCGTGGGCTGGTAGACCAGGCCGACATTGGTGCTGCGCACCGTGTCGTTGTGGTCGCCGTCGAAGGTGACATAGGGCATCTTTTCGAAATTGCGCTTCTCGCGGCGCACGCCGGCATTGGCCTGCAGCTTGGCCGAGATATCCCAGCTGGCGTTCAGGCTGGCGCCCTTGTTGATGCTCTGGTTGACCACCACGCTTTCCACCGCTGCGAATTCACGCCAGGCATCGGCCTTGAAGCGCAGTTTGACGCGCGGGTTCCACTTCAGCGTGACGCGGCCATTCAAGCCGCTGGTATCGCGCTCGGTGAAGGTGGCGTGCTTGCGGCGCGCATAGCCCGCCAGCACTTGCAGCTGGGTGATGTCGCTGTACAGCCAGTTGATATTGGCTTTCAGCTCGTCCTGGTCGTAGTTCTGGTCGAGGAAGGTGGTACCGATACGCAGCGGGTTCAGGAAGCTGCCCTTGATCTTGCGTGCCACCAGGCCGACCCGGCTGCCGCTGGCGGCCAGGTAGTCGATGCCGGCTTCGCTGAGGTCTTCCTTGCGGTTGTTCAGGGCCTGCACGCCCAGCTCGTAGTCGAAGCGGTCACGCTGGAAGCCGGCGCGCACGCGCCAGCTGGGATGGATGCGCCAGCCGCCGTTGGCATACATATGGCGCTGGGTACGCAGGTTGCGCTGCTCGACGTGATAATCATTGAAAGGCGTCAGGACCTGCTGGTAGCTGCCGCCGATATTGCCGTCGAACTGGTTGCCCAGCACCCAGGCCCAGTCCAGGCTAAAGTCCTTGCCGTTGTAATCGAGCTGGCTATAGTGGTCGAAAGTCACGCGCGACAGCTTGGCGTGGCCCGTCAGCCTTTGCCGCCCGATCGGGCGCTCCAGCAGGAAGCCGGCCTGCGCCTGCGTGGCGCGGTCGGAGCGCTGCACGCCGGGCGGAGTGTTATCCGGCAGGCGCAGCAGGTTGTTGTCGTAAGTCGAGCCCACCGTGATGAAGGGCTTGATGGTATCGCTGATGTCGGCCTGGGCAGGACAGCAAGCCAGGGCGGCAGCCAGCGCCAGCGGAGTTGGCAGTTTACGCATTTTTATTTTCACCAATAGGTCCAGCTACCCGTTGCAATGACCCATGCGGCCAGCAGGCCATTGGTCACCGCATGCCCCAGAATGGGAGTCCACAGCGTTTCGCTGCGCATGTACAGCAAGGTGTAGGCGATGCCGGCGACGATGCCGGCCAGCCACAGGTTATGTTCGACACCGAACAGAACAACAGAAACAGTTGCCGCGCGCCAGCCGGCACGGGCTGGGCGCAGCGACAGGAAATCGCGTTCGTGCAGCCAGCGCAGCAGGAAGGAGCGCCAGAACAGTTCTTCCATCGGCGGCACCAGCAATGCCGCCCCGGCGGCACGCACCAGCACCAGGAGCCAATCGATGCGGGCATCCTGGCCGACGGCATCAAAGCCGGTCGGCGTGCCAGCCTGCATCCATTCCGCGTCCAGCACGATCCACAGCGCAAATACCGCGGCGCCAACGCCGGCCGCCAGGAGCAGGTCGCGGCGCGCGGGCATGGCGCGCAATTCCTCGTAGTGCTTGCGCCAGGCGAACAGCATTGCCGCAACCAGAAGTATCTTGATGGGATATAACCAGCGCAGCAGCTGCGGATGCGCGCCCAGCCGCTGGGCCACATCGGCCACGATGATAAAGGCGATAAACGTGGCGAAAGGCAAGACACGCGGCAAGGCGGCAGCGTTGCTGCCTACAGGCAGCGTAAGGGCTGGTGGCTGCTGGTTCGTCACAGTCTGGCTCCTTGTTTGTTATGACGAGGCAAGAAAGTGCCTCGTCATTAAGGTTGCCAGATATTACAGCGGGCAATCGTGCGCAAGCGCACGAAAGTGAGAAAGAGCAAGGAATGGATTGAGTTACATCAAGCCTTATTCAAGGTAATACAACTTGCGACGACGCCCCTGCCCGGCCGTTCGCCGCCACTGCCGCGACACGCACCGTGCCGCGCGCGGAGATCGGACCGTTGACGCGCGCACTGCCTGCGTGCGGTGCGCTGCCGTCGGTGGTGTAATGCAAGGCAAAGCCGGGCAGCTGGTGGTTGGCGATGACCCGTCCCTGCTCGACGCGCAGGCCGGGCGGTGCGATACGATAGTCGACCGCCAGGCCTTCCGCATCCAGGCGCGGCAGTACGCGCTTGCCGAGCTGGTTGGCAAAGTGCGACCAGCCCGCCTTGCGCAGCTCCACCGCCCACGCTGCTTCGCGCTCGTTTACCCAGGCCGGTTCCGCCGCCCAGGCGCGTTCGGCCAGCGCCAGCATGCGCGGTACCAGCATGTAATCGAGGCGCCTGGTCCCGCGCACCAATTCAGTAAACAGCACGCCCTCCAGGCCCAGGATACGCTGGCGCCCCGCCTGGCTCAGGCGTTCGCCGCCGGCCGGCGCGGCAAGCGGATTGAAATCAAACACTTGCTCCAGCTCCGGCATGGCTGCCCAGGTCATGCCCGGTTCATCGGCATCGGCGTTGTAGGCCATATCGAAGTACAGCGTGGTGGCCGGCGCCAGCACGGTCTGGTAGCCGGCATTGGCCAGGCGATAGGCCAGGTCCGCCGCGTCGCCGACATTGTTCCAGGCGTAGACCTGGAAGCCGCTGCGGCTGAATGCCGGATTGGGAACCTGGCGGCGCTTGCCGTCTTGCAGGACGGAATGCGCGCCCAGCTCCTCCCATCCCGCCACGCGCAGCCCTTGCTGGCGCAGCATGCCGGCGACGCGCTGGTAGAAGTGGTCCCACAAGGCGCCAGTCGAATTCACGCCGAGCGCGCGCATCATGGCGATGCTGGCGGGCGACTTCTCCCAGGCGCCGGCAGGCAATTCGTCGCCGCCCACGTGCAGGGTTGCCAGCGGCGCGCCGGCTTCGCGGTGCATTGCCGCCACCTCGCGCACCACGTGTCCGACGAATGCGTAGGTGGAGGCGAGGCCGGGGTCCATCACGTTATCGCTGAAACTCTGCGCCGAGAAGTACTGCGACTGGTCGCCCGGATCGCGCAAGCGGTAGCGGGCCGCAGCCGCCGGGTCACTGCCCGACAGGCGGCGGAAGCGCTGCTCCATCGCGTACACGGCGGCGCGCGCATGGCCCGGCATTTCAATCTCGGGGATCACCTCGATGTGGCGCGCCTGCGCGTAACGCAGGATCTCAATATAGTCGGCGCGGCTGTAGAAGCCGCTGCCGTACGGGTCGTCCAGCGCGGGGCCGGAACCGTACACCGGCGGCAAATGCTCGGCCATGGTGAGCGTATGGCCGCGCCGCGCGCCGTAACCGGTCAGCTCGGGCAGGCCGGCAATGTCCAGGCGCCAGCCTTCGTCATCGGTGAGATGGAAGTGGAACTTGTTGAGCTTATAGCGCGCCATCAGGTCCAGCAGGCGCTTCACGTTTTCCTTCGACTGGAAATTGCGCGCCACGTCGAGCATGACGCCGCGATAGGCAAAGCGCGGCGCGTCAACAATGCGCAGGGCGGGCAGCTCCAGCGTGCGCCCGGCCGCCGGCACAGCGGGCAGCAAGTCGCGCAAGGATTGCAGGCCGCGGTAGACGCCCGCGGCCGAGTTGCCGGTCAGCGCGATGCCGCGTTTCGGATCGACCACCAGGGAATACGCTTCCGGTGATGCCATGCCCGCCACCTTGCCGATGGCGAGGGTCAGGCGCTGGCGGCGATCCGGCGCACCCAGGTAGGGCGCCAGCAGTGCGCGCGCCTGCCCGGCTTCGCGCTTCAGCCCCGGCGCGGCGGCGATATCCGGCATGGCAGCCATGCGCAGCACGCCCGCGCTGCGGGTCAGATGCTGCGGGGTGGGAAAGACTGGCGACAGCTGGTCTGGCGCGAGGTCGATGGTCGCGGCATTGCGCGAGAACAGCGATTCGGCGCTGGTCTGCGGACTGGCGGCAGCGGTGGCAGTCCAGGATGGCCGGTAGTCGGCAAGCGCCTTGCCGGCAGAGGGCTCGCCGTCCAGCACCATATACGGACTGCCGGGCGCGAGGCCCAGCTTGTTCAGCGCGACGGTGTAATGGTAGTCGGCAGCCACACTGGCGCCTGGCGCCAGTCCCGCAAAGGACGCCGCCGGACGCAGACGGTACAGGTGGGCACTGGCCTGTTCCAGCACCAGGCCATTGGCCAGCGGCGCTGCCTGCGGCACTTCCATGCTGGTGAAATACAGCGCCCAGCCAGCCGCCGGCAGTTGTTCCTGGCCGCGATTGACCAGGGTCAGCCGCGCCAGCGAACGGTCGCGGCCCTGGGGCTGCGCCTCATTGCGCACCAGCTCCCAGCGCAGCTGCAATTGATTGACATCGAATGCCGCCAGGGCCGCAGACGCCAGCGTCCACATGGCCGCACCGGCCACCACTTTTTTGAAAACCATACCGCTCATCCTCCGCCAGAATGCGTCAGAGCGGTAAAGTCTCAAATTGTTGACTCTACGTCAAGAGTTTCGCGATTCAATTGCTTCCCAGCGCTCCAGCGCGGCCAGCAATTCCTCTTCAATCTGCGCCACGCGATCGTTCAGGCGCTTGGCTTCGGCCGGAGTCTTCTTGTAGAAGTCAGGATCGGACAGCGTCAGGTTCAGCGCGGTCTGCTCGTCTTCCAGCTTGGCGATCAGCTGCGGCAACTCTTCCAGTTCGCGCTGCTCCTTGTAGCTCAGCTTTTTCTGCTTGGCTGGCGCGGCAGCGGCGGCCGGCGCTGGGGCAGCAGCTTTGACGTCGGCCTTCTTGGCGGCAGCAGCCGCGACCGCCGGCGCGGCGTCCCGCACGCGCTCCCAGTCGCTGTAGCCGCCCACGTATTCCTTCCACTGGCCCTGCCCTTCGGCCACCACCACCTGGGTCACCACATTGTCCAGGAACATGCGGTCGTGGCTGACGAGGAAGACGGTGCCTGCATAGTCTTCCAGCAGCTCTTCCAGCAACTCGAGCGTATCGATGTCCAGGTCGTTGGTCGGTTCGTCCAGCACCAGCACGTTGGCTGGCTTGGCGAACAGGCGCGCCAGCAGCAGGCGGTTGCGTTCGCCACCGGACAGCGAGCTCACCAGCGAACGCGCACGCTGCGGTTCGAACAGGAAGTCGCCCAGGTAGCTCATCACATGCTTGCGCTGGCCATTGATTTCGACCCAGTCGCTACCCGGTGCAATGGTGTCGGCCAGGGTGGCGTTGTCGTTCAGCTGCGCACGCATCTGGTCGAAGTACGCCACTTGCAGCTTGGTGCCCTGCTTGATGGTGCCGCTATCGGGCTGCTCTTCACCCAGGATCAGTTTCAGCAGCGTGGTCTTGCCGGCGCCGTTGGCGCCGATCAGGCCGATCTTGTCGCCGCGCAGGATGATCGAGCTGAAGTCCTTGACGATGACTTTGGCGCCGTAGGCCTTGTTGACATTCTCGAGCTCCGCCACGATCTTGCCCGAACGTTCGCCGGTACCGACTTCGAGCCGCACCTGGCCTTGCTGCTCGCGGCGCGCTGCGCGCTGCTCACGCAGGCGTTCCAGGCGGCGCACGCGGCCCTCGTCGCGGGTACGGCGCGCTTGCACGCCCTTGCGGATCCACACTTCTTCCGCCGCCAGTACCTTGTCGAACTTGGCGTTTTCGATTTCCTCGATCGCCAGTTGTTCCGCCTTGCGCACCTGGTAGGTGGTGAAGTTGCCGGGATAGGACATCAGGTTGCCGCGATCCAGTTCGATGATGCGGGTCGCCACGTTATCCAGGAAGGAACGGTCGTGGGTAATGAACAGGATGCTGCCCTTGAAATCACGCAGCAGCGCTTCCAGCCATTTGATGGAATTGAAGTCCAGGTGGTTGGTCGGCTCGTCCAGCAGCAGCACATCGGGTGCGCCCACCAGGGCGCGCGCCAGCGCTGCACGCTTCTTGGTGCCGCCGGACAGGGTTTCGACCAGTACCGAGCCATCCAGGTTCAAGCGGCCCAGCACGGTTTCCACCTTGTTTTTCAGGTTCCAGGCATCGCCCGCGTCCAGCTTGAGCTGGATATCGTGCATGCGCTCCATCAGCGCATCGTCGTTGCCCTGGCCGAACTGGCCGGTCAGTTCGTCGTATTCCTTCAGCAGCAAGGGCAGCTCGCCCAGACCGGAGGCCACCGCATCGTGCACGGTCTGGCCGGCCTCGAATTGCGGCTCCTGCTCGACGTAGACGATTTTCAGGCCCTGCTGCATGACCAGCAGGCCGTCATCCAGCTTCTGCATGCCGGCGATGATTTTCAGCAGGGACGACTTGCCGGTGCCGTTGCGGCCAATCAGGCCGACACGCTCCCCGGTCTCCAGGGAAAATTCAGCGTGGTCCAGCAGGGCGTGGTGACCGAAGGCGAGTTGTGCAGAAGTTAAGGAAATGACAGCCATGGGGTTGTGGATCTTGACGGGAAAAGGCGCATTTTACCTGTTGCCAGCCCGTCAGCTATAATTGCGCTCGCTTTGCGTCCTCCCCGTAGCACAATGGATAGTGCACATGCCTCCTAAGCGTGGGATACTGGTTCGATTCCAGTCGGGGGGACCAACAGCACCTTCCGGGAACTTTTCCCCGCCTCCCCTGTCCTACCTCAATATCCACACGCGCCAGTCGCGGCAAAGTAGAAAGAACTTTGCTGCGGAGGCCCTATGGATACCGAAATTCGTCTTGTAAAGGTGGAGCAAGAGGTGGACACACTAAAGGTTTTAGTCGAAAAGAACTCTCGGATCACCGAAGACCTGCGCCATACGATGGATCGCAGATTTTCAGACGAGCATGCTTGGGCTGAGCGCCAGTTCGCGGAGATACGCAAGGAGATGAGTATCAATTTTCGCTGGCTCCTCGGCATCATGCTAACCGGCTTCACCGCGATCCTGGGTATTTTGGGCCGCATTGGCGGCCTCTACTGATTACTCCACGAACGGCTCGACGGAGACGTGTTTGCCGACCAGGCGGGCGTCGGCGACTGCGCGCAAGGGGGACATGTCGAGGTCCGACCGGTGCGCGGCGATCAGGCGGGCGAAGTGCTCGTACATGCGCGGATATTCGCGCTCCGGCTCGTCCAGCACGACTTTGCCATTCACCTCCATCACCTTGCCGCCCATGTGCAGCGCCAGCGTTTCTCCACCGGCGGCTGCAACATAGATGCTCCAGGTCTGCACGCCTTCCTGCAGGAAGTCGAAATGCGCCTCGATCGGCGTGCCGTGCCCGCCTTTCATGCGCAGGTCGGCCTGGATTGGTTCGTTGCAGTTGGAGGGCACACGCAGTTCGGCGCCCTGCACCACCACACCGCCGCCCAGCAAGCGGGTCACGATCGACAGCGCGTTGATGCCTGGATCGAACACGCCCATGCCGCCCGGTTCGAAAATCCAGCGCTGGCCGGGATGCCACTGGCGCACATTCTCGCGCCATTCGATGCGGATCGATTCGATGCTGCGCGACGCCATCCATGCCCGCGCCGGTTCAACGCCCGGTGCGAAGCGCGAGTGCCAGCCGGCCAGCACTGTCACGCCGCGCGCCTCGGCCAGCGCCTGCAGCGCTTCGCCTTCGCCCAGCGTGGCGGCAGGCGGCTTTTCGAGGAAGACGTGGCGGCCGGCGGCGATGGCCGCTTCCGCAATGGCTTGCCGCACCTGCGGCGGCGTGCAGATGGCTACGGCCTCGATCTCTGGATGCGCCTGCAGCATTTCGTCCAGGCTGCGGTAGACGTCCAGCCCTTCCACTTCACTGCGCGGCGAGCAGCCAGCCACCAGCTCTAGCCGGGGATTGTTGCGGATGGCCGGGATGTGCTGGTCGACCGCGATCTTGCCCAGGCCAACCAGGCCAATCTTCAGCGTGGCCGCGCGGAAGCGCGACTCCGGCAAGCCCTGCACGTCCAGCGGCTGCTGGAACAAACCGCCCGAGTGCGGTGCGGCTGCCAGCTGCGTGTCGTCCATGTCCTTGCGCGCGGTGGTGGCGTACAGCGTATCCAGCTGCGCCCCGCCGAACGCCACGCAGCTCGGTTGCGGCGCGGCCAGCGGCACGGCGCGGTCAACCTTGCCATCCGGCGTGAAGCGCACCACCTGGCTGGCGCCCCAGCGCGCACTCCACAGGCATCCCTGCGCGTCGATGGCAGCGCCGTCCGGCTCGCCCGGCACCACATCGGCGGCGACGAACACGCGTGGCTCGCCCTGCGCGCCGGTCAATGGATCGTAATCGCAGCAGCGGATCGCACCATCCTGCGAATCGGTGAAATACATGGTGCCGCCATCGGGGCTGAAGCAAATACTGTTGGCGATGGCCGCCGGCGGCAGCGGCAGGCGCTCCAGCGTCAGGTCGGCATTCAAACGATAGAAGCCGCCGATGGGAGCTTTCGGATTGCTCGCCTCATTGAACATGCCGAACACAAAGCGGCCCTGCCGGTCGCAGCGGCCGTCGTTCAGGCGGGTGCCCGGCTGGTCGGCCTCGACCTCGCAAATGCGGGTCAGCTCGCCGCTGGCGAAATCGAAGAACGCCAGGCCGGATGCCAGGCCGACCAGCAAGCGCTGGTCATCATCGGTCAGCGCAAAGCAGCACAGGCGCTCCGGCATGGGCCAGCTGTGGGTCTCCCCGCTGGCCGGAGTATGGGCATACAGCGCCGAGCGCTGGATATCGGTCCACAGCACGCGCCCGGTACGTTCGCACCACAGCACGCATTCGCCCAGCGTATTACGCCCATCTACCAGTAACTGCATATCTCCTCCTGTCCTTATGTTTCCCATTCTAGCGGCGCGCGGGGGGAACTGCATGCCGGCATATCGCTTTGATATAGCTTGCAAGCGATTATTCATGCTTGGCGCGCCAGGCGCCCCGCTACACTGGCAGCATGAAGATCACAAAACTCACCACCTACCGCATCCCGCCACGCTGGATGCTCCTGAAAATCGAGACCGACGAAGGCGTTGTCGGCTGGGGCGAACCTGTCATCGAAGGCAAGGCGCGCACCGTCGAAGCAGCGGTGCACGAATACTCGCAATACCTGGTGGGCCAGGACCCGGCCCGCATCAACGACCTGTGGCAGATGATGTACCGCGCCGGCTTCTATCGCGGCGGCGCCATCCTGATGAGCGCGATCGCCGGCATCGACCAGGCCCTGTGGGACATCAAGGGCAAGGTGCTGGGCCAGCCGGTGTACCAGCTGCTGGGCGGCCTGGTGCGCGACAAGATGAAGACCTACAGCTGGGTAGGCGGCGACCGCCCGGCCGACGTGATCGAAGGCATCCGCCGCCTGCGCGAAGCCGGCTTCGACACCTTCAAGATGAACGGCACCGAAGAACTGGGCATCATCGACAGTTCCCGCAAGGTGGATGAGGCGGTGCAGCGCGTCGCCGAAATCCGCAGCGCCTTCGGCGACAGCATTGAGTTCGGCCTGGACTTCCACGGCCGCGTGGCCGCGCCGATGGCCAAGGTCCTGCTGCGCGAGCTGGAGCCGCATCGCCCGCTGTTCGTGGAGGAGCCGGTACTGGCCGAGCAATACGAGTACTACCGCGCGCTGGCCGACCACACCTCGATCCCGCTGGCGGCGGGCGAGCGCATGTACTCGCGCTTCGAGTTCAAGCGCGTGTTCCAGGAAGGCGGCCTGTCCATCGTGCAGCCGGACCTGTCGCATGCCGGCGGCATCACCGAATGCGTGAAGATCGCCGCCATGGCGGAAGCCTACGACATCGCCCTGGCCCCGCACTGCCCGCTTGGCCCGGTGGCGCTGGCCTCCTGCCTGCAGGTGGACTTCGTTTCGCACAATGCCGTGCTGCAGGAGCAAAGCATGGGCATCCACTACAACCAGGGCGGCGAGGTGCTGGATTACGTGAAGAACAAGGAAGACTTCAAGCTCACCGACGGCTATATCCAGCCGCTGCCCAAGCCGGGCCTGGGCGTGGAGGTCGACGAGGAGCGCGTGATCGAAGCAAGCCGCAATGCGCCGGACTGGCGCAACCCGGTCTGGCGCCACGCGGACGGCAGCATCGCCGAGTGGTAAGCGAGGGGACTGCATGGCGTTTGACGGACGGGTACTGCTCAACTATGATGGGCAAGTCCTCGCCGTCAGAACGCAGATGTCCGACCCACGCTCACAACGCTTCGTACGCTCCTACCTGAAGACCAAGCACCTGGTGCTGCTGGTGGAATTGGGCCGCCATGGCTCGATCATGCATGCCGCCCAGGCGGCCAACCTGACGCAGCCCGCCGCCTCCAAGCTGCTGGGCGAACTGGAACATGCGCTCGGCGTCACCCTGTTCGAGCGCCTGCCGCGCGGCGTGGTGCCAACCTCCTATGGCCAGACCCTGATCCGCCGCGCCGGCGCCGCACTGGCCGAAATGGATGCCGCCCACCAGGAAGTGGTTGAACTGCAGTCCGGCCTGCGCGGCCGGGTGGCGATCGGCGCTATCCTGACGCCGGCAGCTACCCTGGTGCCGCCCGCCGTCACCCTGCTCAAGGAACGCCATGCGCAGCTGCACGTATCGATCGATGTCGACAGCAGCCGCCAGTTGCTGGAGCGCTTGCGCGCGGGCGACCTGGATATCGTGATCGGGCGCGTGACCGATGCATCGATCGCTGCCGAACTCAATTTCGAACCGATCACCGACGAACCGCACTGCCTGGTGGTGCGCAATGGCCACCCCCTGCTCGCGCGCGGCGAGATCACGCTGGCCGAACTGGCGCGCCAGACCTGGATCCTGCCGCCGGAGGGCAGCGTGGTGCGCGAACGGCTGGTCGCCCTGTTCATGTCGCAAGCGCTTGAGCAGCCGGCGGAAACCATCTCCACCATGGCGCTGCCGGTCGTCACCCAGCTGCTGATGGGCAGCGACATGGTGGCGCCGATGGCCATCAAGCTGGTGCAGCCTTTCCTGGACAGCGGCCTGCTGGCCGTGCTGCCGATCGACCTGCACCTGCGGATGGACGTCTACGGCTTCATCACGCGCCGCAACCACAAGCTCTCGCCCGGCGCCGAATCGATGCTGGACACGCTGCGGGAGCTGGCCCGCTATGCCAAAAACTGATAGCGATTCGCAAAAACTCCCATAGCGGGGCCCTGGGCGCTGGCGTAGCATGTTCCCATGAATACCTCCGCCTACACTCCCAAGCAAATTCTCGGCATCGACTGGGGCACCAGTAACCGCCGGGCCTATTTAATCGACGCGAACGGCGCCTGCACGCTGCGCCACTCGGACGACCAGGGCATGTTGGCCGTGCGTCCCCATTTCGCCCAGTCCATCGAGGACCTGCTGGCGGCCATGGGGCTGCCCTCAGATACGCCGGTAATCGCCTCCGGCATGGTGGGCAGTGCGCAAGGCTGGCACGAGGTCCCATATCTCGACGCCTCCGTGCCGCTGCGCAAATTGCCGCAGCACCTGCTGCGCGTGGCGCCCGACCGTTTCATTGTGCCCGGCTACTGCCAGCGCGGCGAAGATATCGACGTGATGCGCGGCGAAGAGACGCAGCTGCTTGGTGCGCTGGCGCTCGGCCACGCCGATGGCTGGGTCGTACTGCCAGGCACCCATAGCAAATGGGTGCTGTTGCGCGATGGCGTGATCCAGCAGATCCGCACCTTCATGACCGGCGAGCTGTATGCCACGCTGGGCGCCCACGGCACGCTGGCGCCGCTGATGGGCGGGCCCGAAAGCGAGGCCGCCTTCGCAGAAGGCATGCAAGCGGCACGCCGGCGCGCCCCGCTCAGCAACGCCCTGTTCCGCGTGCGCGCGCGCGTGGTGGCGGGCGCCATGCCGGCGGCGGATGCGCGTTCCTTCCTGAGCGGCCTGCTGATCGGCACCGAATTCGTGGCGGCGCAGGATGCGTCGGACACCATCATCTCCATCGCTTCGCCGGCCCTGCAGCAGCTGTATGCCACCGCCGCAGCGCAGTTCGGCCTGCAGCTGGACGGGCTCGACCCGGACCGCGTTTACTGCGCCGCACTGGCGCGTTTTTTCGATTGAAAGCCCACATGAATCCAAACCAGTTTGAATTGCCCCTGGTCGCCATCCTGCGCGGCCTGTCCCCCGGCCCCCCGCCCCGGGGGGGGGGGGGCCAGGGGGG